>CAYUAA010000041.1:0-9772 GCA_964442585.1 uncultured Elusimicrobium sp.
GCCCTTTATTGCCAGCAAAAGCCAATTGTTAAACGTAATCGACTCGTTCTACTCCAATAAAAACCTGTTGGAAGAAGTAATGAACGAAGCCTCCAAGCCGACGGAAGATAGCCCCGCTACTGAAACCAGCGAAGAAGATGTAGACGTTTCCGGCTTTTTGGACTTGGATAAGGTAAATCCTAATTCTTCCCAATATGTTAAACAGGTAAACGCTATTTTGCGTCAGGCTATTGCGGAGCGTACGTCTGATATTCACTTGGAAATGTTTGACGAACGCGTTTCGCTGCGTTTCCGTATCGACGGTTCTCTATATGAACGCACCCCACCGGCCAAAGAATCTGTAAACGCGATTATTTCCCGTATTAAAATTTTGTCCAAACTCGACATCGCGGAAAAACGCTTGCCGCAGGACGGCAGCTTTACCATCCGCTACCAAAACCGCTCGATTGAAGTCCGCGTCAGCGTATGTCCCGCCGTATACGGCGAAAAACTCGTGCTTCGTATCTTGGACAAAGGTACGGGTGAAATGAACGTGGATAAACTCGGTTTCGAGCCGGAACAGAAAAAAGCCTTCTTGGAAGCGGCCAACTTGCCGCACGGGCTTATTTTCTTGACGGGTCCTACGGGTTCCGGTAAATCCACCACGCTTAACGCAGTGCTTACCACCATCCGCACGCCCGAACTCAATTTTATGACGCTGGAAGACCCGGTCGAATACAAGTTGGCCGGTATCAGCCAAGTACAGGTCAAGCCGGCCATCGGGCTAACGTTTGCGGCGGGGCTGCGCTCGTTCCTTCGTCAGGACCCGGATGTTATTCTGGTAGGGGAGGTGCGCGACAACGAAACCGCCGAAGCCTGCTTGAAAGCGGCCTTGACGGGGCACTTGGTGCTTTCCACCCTGCACACCAACGAAGCGCTCGGCGCCGTTCCTCGTCTTATCGACATGGGGATGGAGCCGTTCTTGCTGGCCAGCTCTTTGGCGTTGGTGGCCGCGCAGCGCTTGGTGCGCATGCTGTGCCCGTATTGCAAAGTGCCGCACATTCCGGATCCGGCCATGTTGGCGCGCATTATTCAGGAAGGCCACTTAAATCCGCGCGACCAAAACTCGTGGATGTTCTTTAAATCGGTGGGCTGCCCGCGTTGTTTCGGCACAGGGTTTTCGGGCCGCCGCGCTATTTACGAAGTGTACCGCATGACGGAAGAGATGCGCAACATTATTTACAAAACGCAGGATTTGGTGGAACTCAAACGCGCCGCGGTGCGTTCGGGCGCGCTCAATCTGCGCGCCAACGGATGGCGTAAAGTTATCCGCGGGCAAACAACGGTGGATGAAATTTTAAGCGTGACGACGGCGGACGAATAGTCCGCCCAATAAGAAGTGAGGGTTTATGCAAAAATATACATATACGGTTCGCGATGCCAACGGTAAAACCTTGCGGGGTTCCGTTTCGGCCGACAACAGAGAACAAGTTATTCTGGCCTTGCAAAATAAAGGCTATTTGGTACTGGAAGTAAAAGAAGGCGCCTCCGGATTATTTGGCGGCGGCGGGAAAGCCCGCAAACGCGGCGGCAAAGTGCCGGGCCATGTTCTGGCGTTCTTTGCCGAGCAGCTTTCCACGTTAATCGCGGGCGGCGTACCGTTGGTGCGCGCCGTGTCGCTGTTGGGTGAGTATGCTTCCAACCCCACGCTGGGTGTAGTGCTTACCCAGGTGGCCAAGGATATTGCGGGCGGCCAGTCTTTGCATACGGCTTTGTCTCACCATCCCAAAACGTTTAGCCACATTTGGCTTTCCTTAGTGCAGGCGGGTGAAGTGGGTGGCCAGCTAGCCGAAACGCTGATGCAGATTTCTCTCTACACCAAAACGCAGGAAGGTATGAAGAGTAAAATCATCACCGCTATTACTTACCCGGCGATTTTGGCTTTTGCGTCTGTGGGCGTGCTTATCTATTTCATCTTGGGTATCGTGCCGACTTTTGCGCAAATCTTTAAAGATTTTAACATCGATTTGCCGATGATTACCGTTATCGTACTGCAAGTGTCCAGCTTGCTTATCAACAACGGTGTTCTGATTATTTTCACCCTGGTGTTTGCAGTGGTGGCGTTTCGTTTTTACATTAAAACGACGGACGGCAAAAAACGCTGGCACTCGTTCTTGTTATCGATGCCGCTGTTCGGCAACTTTTTAAAGAACATCTATTACGACCGCATGCTTTCCACGTTGTCCACCCTGCTTAAAAGCGGCGTAACGATTTTGAACGCCATTTTGGTGTTGGAAGAATCGTTTGACGGAAACGTTATTATCCAAAACGCGCTTAAACAGGTGCGCTCCGAAGTGGCGGCGGGTAAATCCATTTCCGAATCGTTCCGCGCTACGGGTGTATTCCCCGGGCTGATGACGGAAATGATGCTGATGGGTGAAGAATCTGGTAAGCTGCCCAGCATTATTGCTACGCTTTCCAAATTCTACGCCGATAACGTCGATCAGTTTATCGCACGCTTCTCTGCGGTGATTGACCCTATTTTGATCTGCGGCGTGGGTGCGCTTATCGGTATTATCGTGGCGTCCATCTTCCTGCCTATTTTCAAACTGTCGCAAATTGGCGGCAACTAAGGGGGAATGTATGCGCAAACAAAACGGTTTTACGCTGCTTGAAGTGTTAATTGTGGTGGTGATTGCGGTGTCGGTGGCGGCGTTTGCCGTGCCGGCATACAAAAGAACCCAGGAAAAAAACAAATACCTGGCCGCCCAGGGTGTGTTATTGGATTTGGGCACCGCGGTGCGCGCTTTGCGTAATGATTTGCGGGCCGAAGGCGGGGGAAAATTCCCCACTTCGGGCACGTTAACGATGTCTAAAAGCCATCAAAATACCGTCGGATCTTCTTTAACCAAAGACTTAAAGAACCAAACCAATACGGAGTTGCAGTATTCGTTATTTTCCCGCAATTATATGCAGGAAGTCGGATACGATTCAGGCACGAATGACAAATATAAAGGGTTTACTTTTATGATTTGTCCGGACGGAACCTCCAGCAGTTCTTATTGCTGCAATGGGGATTCGTCTGTCGTGGTGTGCATGTATAACGAAAGTTTGACAAAAGCTTCCGGCAGCAATACGGACGGACAGTATTGGGGGGCGGCCTTCTTGGAAGACGGCAGCATAAAACGTCTGTCGAAGTAGGTTTTCGGCTTGACAATCCCTCAAACGCGCGCAATACTTAAATAACGCGTAAAAAGGTATTTTTATGAAAAACAATAAAGGCTTTACTCTTTTGGAATTATTGGTAGCCGCCACCATTATCGGCATTTTGGCCGTATTTGCCACGACGGCTTATAAAAACAGCGCGGCGGATGCGCGTGTAGCCGCCGCCAAAGCGCGTACGGAAGCGCTGGCGGGTGCGGTACAGCGCATGCGCATTGAATATCCGGCGTTTAAAAACGTTTCCGGCAAAATGCAGGACACGGCCTCTACCACCTGCACTTCCGCCTATACGTACGGCTTGGTTTCGTGCGGTTTTTTGGGCAATAGCGGCTGGACCACGGATACGGCGATGACGTATTGGGTGTGCGACGAATCCAAAAGCGGCGGATGTGCCGCGTCCTCGATTAACAAGCCGTTGGCGTGCATGGTCAGTAAAGGGGACGCCAAACTGCCCGCCCGTTACGGCACCGGGTATATTTATTGCGTCAGTGCAACTGAGAACAAAGAAACCTTAGCCGCCGGGAGCTGATTATGAAAAAAGGTTTTACGTTAATGGAATTGTTGGCCGTTTTGCTGGTGATTGCCGTGGTGGTATCCATGGCGGTGCCGGCGTTCCGCGCGGTGCGTTACGAGATTAAAAATTCCCAGGCCAAAAGTGCTGCCAAAAAAATGGCCGAGGCCATGCATATTTACTACCAAGCCAGCCGCGGACATAAAGTAACGGGCTGTTTTACGCCTACGCAGGACTCGGTGATTAAAACGGCCGCTTCGTCTTGCACGTCGCCCGGCGCCCAGGGAATTCCGGCCTATAAAAACGGTACTGGCAGCGTAAATGTGGCGCAGCTGTTTGCGTGCGGGTATTTGTCTTTTAAAGATTTCGCGGGGCTTCCTTACCAGTTCTGCGCCAACGACACGACCGCCTTCCCGACGGGTTGGGGCACTAAACCTTCCACCTCCATCGGCAAAGTGTATGTGGTGGCGGGCGGCGTAAAGGATGACGGTGCCGGCGAAAAGTACCAAAAATCCAAAGGCGTTATTTTTGTGGACGGCCGGATGGTGGCGCAGGATACCTACTAAACAAGGATTTTACTATGATGAAACGCTTACTTAAAAATAAAACGGGCGTAACGATTTTGGAAGGCTTAATCGCTTTAGGCCTTTTGGCGTTGGTGGCTGGCGGTACGTTTGGGGTGCTTTTGTCGGTTTCGCGTAAAGCGGCCCAGCCGGACATCCGGGAAGAAATGCTGTTGGCCATTGAACGCGCCAACGAACAGCTGCAAATTTATGCCGCCGGTAATACGAGCGTGTTGCCGGACGAATTTAAAAACGGCTTGTGTGGGCGTTCGACGGCGGTTCCCGTAATATCGGACTCCGCCCCGCTGAATACGGGTACGCACCAGATTACGTGTTTGCTGCCCGCCATTTGCGACAGGGGAAACGGCAACTCCACTTTCTCGTATTCGGTGGCGTCCTCTACCCTGGCCCCCGCAGGATTTGTCTCGGGTAATTTGGACAGTCAGTTCTCCGCCGTTCCCACGAAAAAAATTACTTTTAATATTAAGTGTAACGGGTTTACTTTATGAGAAATAACAAAGGTTTTACGCTTACCGAAATTTTACTGGCGGTGATGATTGTAGGCATCATCGGCGTGGCGTTAGCCGCGCTGACGACGGCAGCCTCGCGTGAGTCGGGCGTTGGCCGCAGTAAAGTGCTGTTGCGCAACAATTTGTCTATTGCGCTGCGCCAATTGCGCCGGGATGTACAAGAATCTTCCCGCGTGTTGTATGTGCGCGGCAATTTGGGCGGTTCCGTCGGCACCACGGCCGTGCCGCTTTTAATGCTGGGCAAAAGAGTGGACCAGGGCGACGGCAGTTTTTACAGCGGGGCCGGGGCTTCTTTCGTTACGTATTGTTTTGAACGCGGTTCCGCCAACAGAACCACATCCAACGCCATCGTACTTCCTTCCGGCGCGTACGACGGCGGTGTGATTACGCGTTATGTGTCTTCCTCGGAAAAATGGAACGGCACCGTTCCTTCTTGCTCGGGCGACAGCTCTTCCAAATTTTTAAATAACGTCAAATATATGCAAACTTCAACATATTCCGTCCCGCTGTTTGCGGTAAGAGGTCTTTCGGCTACGTATAACGTAAAAGATTCCTCCAACTTGACGCGGGTGCGCCAAAACCTGGGCAGCGTGTTGGACGTCAACCTGGTGACGGAACTGGCCAGCACCCCGGTGGTAAACGACGTAACGGAAGAAACTTTTATCCTGCCCAACGGGTTTGGGGTAAATAACTGACAAGAGGGGTTTTAGATATATGTTAAACAATAAAAAAGGCGCAGCTTTGTTGCAAGTTCTGTTGGTTACGGTGGTGTTGGCCGGTATGGCTACCATGTTGTTGCGCGCCAGTTTGTCCCGCACTACGACGGCGCGCCAAACGCGGCGCACTGTTTCCGCCCAACTGCTTGTAAACGCCTGTATGGCGGAGGTCAATACCATTTGGAGCAGTAAAAAACCCGCCGTGTTTGCCAGCGACATGAACCAGTGCATTATGTATTGTAAAACGGTTCCCGGTGCAACGGGCTGCCCGGAAAACCAAAAAGTAAAAGAATACACTTGCAGCACCATTTCGTTGGAAGGTATTACGTATACCGTTAAAGCCACCATGGACGGCACGAAAAACGGGGACGGACAGTGTAAACTGGATTACATTATTGACGACAACGCCGGGGCCAACAACTCCAGCGTGACCTTGTAAGGAAACCCGGTGCGCGCATGAAAAAATGGTTAGGTTTGGCGGTTGGTTTTATGGCGGCGGGGCCCTTGTGGGGGCAAGCCGCGGCCACGTCGCCCGTGTCTTCTTCTCTGCGCGTTTCCACAGCGGTGGAAGCGCCTTCTTCCAATATCGATTTATTAAAAGAATCTCTTCAGTCTTCTCCGCAAAAGGTAGCCGGTACGGCGGATTCCGCTCCGGCCAAGCCGGCGGCCGCGGTTGTTCAAAATCCCACTGTTCAAACACCGCCTGCTCAACCCGCCGCCAAAACGACGCAGAAAACCGCTGATTCCGCTTCTACGTTAGCTATGCCGCTTGAAGTGGGGGGAACCGCACAAACGGTGCAAACTTCGGTGGAACCCGTTAAAAAGACGCTTTCTCCCGCGGCGGCCAAACGCGTGGCGCAAACCAAACGCAAACGCGCGGCCGCCAAACAGCAAACGAAACCCGCTACTCCCACCGCGCTGGAAAAAGACATCGAAAAATCCAACGCCCTTTTGCCCGCATCGGCCCAGGCCGCCGCGCAGGAAGAAATGTCCGAAGAGGAAGCGGCCGCTGACGCCGAACTGGAATACGCGGTAAAAATGCTGGAAGAAACCAAGCAAGCCGCACAAACCACCGGGCGCAAAATTCTGCCGTCGGCTTCCCAGAACAAACCGAAAACGGTGCCCGCGCCGAATAAAAAATTTAATCCCAACGCGTTTCGCCCCGGGGTTACCTGGCAGGCCAGCAAAAGTACGCATTTTGATATTTACACCCAAAAGCGTTCCTCCGGCATTAGCTCTTCCAACATGTCCATGACGTTTGAATCCGCATACCAAACGCTGCGGAGGTTTATTCCGTGGATGATGTCCGGCCGTGTACGCGTTTTTGTGTATCAGGATCACGATTCTTACTTGCGCCATGAACCCAACGTTAAACCTTGGTCGGGAGCGTTGGCGTATCCTACGCGCGGCGAAATTGTGGTGTACGACAGCCCGAATAACAACCAACAGCTCAAAGAAAGTTTCACACACGAGCTGACGCATATTTTTACTCAGCAATTTTTTGACAAACATAAAACGGGCCGGATTATGACGCCTAACTGGTTGGATGAAGGCCTGGCCGTAATGATGGAAGACCAAGCCTATAACGGCAGCAAAGGCGGCCCGTGGACGAACGATTTTAATACCGTCAACTTTCAGCGTGACCCGTCGGATAAAGTGGCCTCGTTCGGCTCCACTTCCATGTTTGGTTCTTCGGCCAAACGTCTGACGGCGAAACGGCCCGGAAAACCCGTCTATTTTACTCCTTTTAAGCAGTTTATGGAGGAAGGCTCCCTGGAATCGGCCGAAGGCCGCGGCAAAACGGAAGATTGGTATTTCCAGGCGTATGCCATGGTGCGGTTTTTGTTAAATCCGGCGGGCGGTTCTTCGCCGTCCAACCGTATGCAATTTCAGCAGTTTACCACGCTGATGTCCGAAGGGGAAGCCGTACGCAATCCCTCTACCGGTTTTTTGATGAAAGATTCCCGGGGTAAAACGGTATATCAACCCTACTCGGTCGAAAAAGCCCTGGGCCGCGCTTACCGCTATAATAACATCGCCGCCTTTGAGGACGCTTTTTGGAATTGGGCCGGCCGATAGTTTTTAAACGTGTTTATCATCCCCCGCAGGTTAAATCCGGCGGGGGATTTTTTATGCAAGTGTTGCGTGCCGGAAGATATTTTATTTCGGAGGCCCGGGCAGTGGGGCTTGCTCCTTGGCATTGAGACGCCGGAATCGGTTGGCACCCGGAGTTTTGGATGTCTTTTTATATCAAAAAGCCCCGCCGTTAAGAGCGGGGCTTGTACATGTGCGGCTAAAGGTTATTTGGTTTTGGAAACCTTTTTGTAGTAGTATTGCAGGGAGTGTTTTTCGCGGCCGTTGTGGGTGTTTTTATCGGCCTGCCAAAGCTCCTGAGCCAAAGCGAACGCTTCCGGGTTGATCACTTCGTACGAAGGCGTTCCGGGCTCGCCGGCGTTGCCACCGAGGGAAGGTGTTTCCTGTTCGGAAATTACAAAGAAGAATTCCGTTTCCGGTTCGCCGCCGTTACCGCCGTTCCGGACGGTCTCTTTGGGGGTTTCCATAAAAATTACGCCGCATTCCGGTTCGCCGCCAGTCGGCCCCTGGGGTACGGGGGATGCTTTTTTAGTGGGAGGGCAAACGTGCGGTACGCCGTGGTATTTTTCGTCGGTGGTGTAAGATTCTTTACAGACGGGGCACTCGCCAGGTTCGATGGGCTCGTCCGTTTGGGATGCGGGTTCTTGTGCGCGGGAGGAACAGCGGCCCGTAAAGTTTTTAGCCTGACAATGTTGGTTTTCGTCTAAAATGGTTTCGCCGCAGGCGGCGCAAATTTCATCCGCGGCGGCGTTTTGTTTCAGTCGTTGCTCGGCCACTGCGCGGAGTACGGCGTTGGTGAGCGGTGACACTCGGGTGCTGTCGGCGGGGGATATGTTTAGGCCTCGGGCGGCGGCCGGTAAAGCGGTGCATACGGCCAATAAAACGGCCGGGAGAATAGACATTTTTTTCATAATTCCTCGTATCGCGTGATATAGTCCTGCCAGCTTCTTACTGTCAGTATAACCGTTTGGCGAATAAAATAACAGGGCTTTTGGGCCCAGCTAGAAAATAGGCCCTAAAAAAACGCCCCGGCGTTTTGCGGGGCGTTTTGGTTAAAAGCGTTTGGATATTATTCTTCTTCAGGCATCATGGATTCCATTAACGTTTCGGTAAGCAGCTCGGCGACTTCTTCGGAAATCAGCTTGTTCTGCGCAGCATACAGGATAGAGACGTTAATCGTAAGCACTTGGGCGTAATCTTGGCTTAACATGTTGGCCGGATAAAGTTGTTGGTACGTAAGCAACGTGTTGGTTAACGCTTTAATTTCGTTTTCCAACTCCACGCCCAACGCTTCGTTGCCCGATTCCACCTGATTGTAAATTCTGGGCAAAGTTTCGTTTAACGCCTTGTCGATGGCTTTATCCTGCGCGTTTAGCTGGTTTAAATCTTTATGAGCTTGGTAAATGGTGAATGACTGCGTAACCGCTTTTTGGGTATATCCCATCGTTTTTTCATCCACTTCCTGGGCAAATGCGGCGCCTACGCCCAACACCAGCACGGCCGCCATTAAAATTTTTTTCAAGTTCATAGTTCCATCCTCCCAAAATTGTATTGCTATATTACTAGTGTAATAAATTTTGAGAAAAAAACCATAGGTCTTTAGACCTATTTTTTTAACGAGTCTCCGTCTCTTATTTTGCAGGAACCGTGTTAGAAAAACGCCAAAATATACTACAATATACTATATGATTATACCTACAATTATTGAAAAGAACGTCGGTTACGACATTTTCTCGCGTCTTTTAAAAGACCGCATTATTTTCGTCGGCGGACGCGAAGGCGAAGTGGATACCGCCAGCGCCAACATGATTATCGCCCAGCTTTTGTATTTGGACGCGGACGATTCCAACCGGGAAATCAACCTCTACATCAACTCTCCCGGCGGTATGGTAACGGCGGGCCTGGCTATTTACGATACGATGCAGTTTATCAAAGCCCCCATCACCACCATTTGCATGGGCCAGGCCATGAGCTTTGGCGCAGTGCTGCTGGCTGCCGGTTCCAAAGGCAAACGCTATGCGTTGCCGCATTCGCGCATTATGATTCACCAACCCTTAATTTGGGGCGGCGGTATTTCGGGCCAAGTAACGGATATCGAGATCGAAGCCCGCGAGCTGCGCGATAATAAAGAACATCTTTTGGACATTTTGGCCAAAC
>CAYUAA010000042.1:0-9745 GCA_964442585.1 uncultured Elusimicrobium sp.
GAGGGACGTTCTTTTTTAAAGCGGCCTACAAATTCCGCGGCGATGTGCTGCGCGTCGCCCGCGCTGCCGCCGTTGCCCATTAAAATCACTTTATTTCCGTTTTTGAAAGCTTTAATCACTTGCGCGGCCAGTTCTTCCACTTTGTCCGCCAAGTTTTCTTTTACATACGTAACGGCTTTAATTAATTCGTCGGCTTGGTTTTTAACAAACATAAATACCTCTTTTTAAAAAATTAAATTCTTTCAATCGCGCTTTTTTCCACCCAACCTTTTAAACCCTGGGACTTAACGACGACTTCGTACCATGAGTCCTTCTCGTCCAACACCAACATCAAATGCCCTTGCGCCGCACTTGCGCTGGCGGGAAAATTTGTCCCCGGGCCGCTGCGTACTTCGGCTGATGGCGCGGCCACTACGGCTAGCGGTTCGGTTTCCAACGTATACCGCCACCACATCCAACCGCCGCAGAGGGCGAACGTAACGGTGCACAACACCAACACGCGCCCAAATTTGCGTTGAACGAGCCATACGCTTCCCAGCGTGCAGCATATCCATAAAAGTAAAAAGAACAATCCTTTCAGTTCGTTATACGAAAGCGCAAAAAACGCTTGATGCAAAACTGCCGGCATCCCGGCGGGAACCAACTTTTCTCCTCCGGAAGCAAGTGCCATCGAAAGATTGTGGCGAATGTCGGCGTCGCGCGGGGCCAGTTTAAATGCGCGGTAATAGTTAGCCGCGGCCAAACCCTTGCTGCCCATTTTAAAATAACAGTTACCTATATTGTAGTAAAGATAAGGGTCGTTTGGGCGATTTTTCAATTCCTCTTCATATGCGCTCAGCGCGGCGGAAAACTTACCTTGGCGGTAGGATTCCTCCGCCTGCCGCAAAGCGTCCTGCGCCCGCACCGTGTGGGCGGCCAACAGCAAACAGCACGTGAGTAAAAAGGAAATTTTACGCATCATTTGCATTGCTCCTCTAACAATTTCAATACGTCCTGCGCCTGGGTGGACAGGTTTGTGGCGCTGTGTGCGCCGCTTGCGCTGGGCGCAAAGCGCGCCGCGTCCAGCCGCTGCCACAACAGCGAAAACGCTTCCGCCGTGGAGGGTTTCACGCCACGCTGTTTAAGCGCGTTCAAAATCGATTTTAAAGGGAGACTGCCGGTACTGATTTTTAATTTTTCCTGCAAGTATTTGGAAACGGCGTCGGCCACTTGTTCTTCGGAGGCGGCTTTTTTAAGCGCGCTTTTGGCGGTTGCATATGCGCGCTTTTGCGCGATGGATTTGCGTCCTACTGAAGCAAATAACGCTCCTAACGCCAAAATTCCCAAGAACAACGCGTTTAATTTACTCCATGCGGACAAGCGAGCCAACGGGCCCGGTTTGGGCGCATAAGCGGTTTTTAAGTAGCGCACGTCGCTTTGCAGCGTTTGCAAACCGGTGGGTGCCGTTGCTTGGGCAAAGTTGAATCCGCTTTCGGTTTTGGTGGACGGCGTAACCGTCAGTTGAATCGGGTTTGATGCCAAAGTGGCGTATTGCTTGGTTTTGGGGTTGAAGTAGGACCATTTGACGGACGGTATCACATATACGCCCGAGGCCGCCGGCACCAAAACGGTTTTAAATGTTTTGTAGCCGCGAGCCTGATTGTTGCCGGAGGGAAGCGTTCCCGATTCCGGTGCGGCGGGATAGAGTTTAAAGCCTGCCATCGGGGGGAAGGTTACATCTCCAGTGGATTTTAAATTGTCCGGTCCTTTTACCATAAGGGTTACGTTTACGGCTTCACCCGCTTCCACTTGTACCGGGTCGGCCGCGGCCGAAAGCGTATATCCTTCGCCTACCGCTCCGTAAAAAGAGGCGGGTTTTCCTGTGGCGGGTACGGGGCGGATGTTGACGGTAATGGGAGCGGATTGGGCGGTTTTCTCTTCCGATACGGCAGCCCCGCCGAATAGGCGGTCAAAGGCGGACAAAGGGGAAGACCCCGTTTGATAACGCACTACGGCAGGTCCGATAAATCCTTCTCCGGGGGCAGCGGCGGCCAGTTGGTAGCGTTGTTCTTCATAGCGGTACAATATTCCGCCGATGGACTGCGAGCCTTGGGCCGTACCCATCGACTGCATAAACAAATTGGTAACGGACGGCTTTTGATATGGGGCTTCGTAAAACGGTTGGGAATAATAAAAACGTACAGCCAGTGTAAACGGCTCGTTTACATATGGCGTTTTATTGCTGACGGCGGCCACCAAAAAATAGTTTTCATTTCCACGCGCATATGCCTGGTTGGCGAGTGACGCCTCCAACGGCGGCAAAGACGGATCGGCGCGTTCGACGGTTTGGGCGCGCGTGTTTTTTTGCTTGGCGGGCATGCTTTGGGCGGTGCGGTAAATTCTTACAGACAAGGGGGACGTTTTATACGTTTTTCCATCGTAGTTGAACGTAACGGCCCCGATAGTGGCCGGCCCTGCAAAACGCGGCAGCATTACGTAGCGAAATTCGAGCGTGGTTTTTTCGTTTACGGTGTTTTGTTCCACTTCGCGCGAGTAGACGTTAAACGCGGGCAGGCTGGGCAGTTGGGGCATTATCAAGTTGCCCGAAACCCCAGTGATGCGTACGGTAAGGGTCAGTTCATCGTCCAGCGTGAGCGCGTTTTTATCGACGGAGGCCGTCATTGTAACTTGGGCCAGCGCCCACACGCTTGTGCATAAAAGCAAAAGAGTTAAAAACGTTTTTTTCATAATTACCAGTCTTTTTCCACCGTGTTGTCCTGCGAAGCTCCGGCCGACGGTTGTTTTTTAAATTCGTTTTCGCGAGCCATCTGCATGATACGGTCCGCGGCGTCTTTGCTGTCTTGGTTCTGCGAGGGGTTTTGCTGTTGGTCCCCAGAGGAATCTTGCTCGTTCTGTTCCGCACCACCGCTTTGGTTGGGCGAGTTTTGGCTTTGGTTTTGGTCGTTTTGGTTGTCGTTGTTATTTTGGTTTTGCTGTTCTTCCAAAATGAGTTGTAAATTGTGGATGGCTTCTTTATCCTTTGGGTTTTTTAAAATGGCTTGACGGTAAGCGGCAACGGCTTGTTTTTTGTCGCCGGCGCGGTAGTAGGCATTGCCCAGGTTGAAAAGAGCGTCTTGCTCCATTTCGCCGTTTTGGCGCGCGGCTTGTTTAAAGGCCGCTTCGGCGGAATTGTAATCTTTTAAATAATAAGCCGCTGCACCCGCCCCGAAAGAGGCGGCTTCGTTCTGCGGGGCTTCGCGCAAAGTCTGGTTGTAAGCGGCCAACGCCTGTCCGTACTTTTTTTCTTCAAAGAGTTTACCGCCTTCGCGTAAACCGGCCTGTACCCCCGCAACAGCGGGGATGGCGGCGAGGAGCAGTAAAAATAAAAGCGATTTTCTCATATTTTTATTTTACCTTTTTACGCGTTTTTTTGCCCGGCCTGCGGTTTGCGTCCGCGCGGCCAAAGCAAGTAAGCCGTCAGGCACAGCATAGCCAGCGTGAGCGGGATTTGATAACGGTTTTTATAGGCGGCGTGTTTAACGGCGCTGGAAAGTGTTTTATCTAATCCGCGCAGGGATTCTTCCACCCGCGCGGCCACTTGGGCGGGAGAGGTGTAGGAAATATATACGCCGCCGGAGGCCTGGGCAAGCTCGGCCAGGGTTTTTTCGTCCAGTTTGGAAACGACGGTATTGCCCTGTTTGTCTTTTTTGTATTCGGTGATGTTGCCCGCCGCGTCGGTTTTTGCCGGAATCAGCGTGCCTTCTTTGGTGCCGAGGCCGATGGCTATAATGCGCACGCCGTATTTGGCGGCGGTTTGTTTAGCGGTTTCCAAATCTTTGGGCGAGTGATCTTCGCCGTCCGTCAGCAGGATGAGCGCTTTTTGCCCGGGATATTTGGCCAGCATGCGCGCCGCCAACGAAACGGGCGCGGCTAAAGACGTGCCGTTTACAGGCAGCATATCGGGCTGCAGAGCGGAGATAAAGTATTGAAGGGCGTCCTCATCAGTGGTAATAGGGCATTGGACATATGCTTGCGAGGTAAACGCAATAATGCCGATGCGTTCCTCTTTTAAATTGCTCACCAGCATGCGCAGCATGTTTTTGGCGTTTTCCAGACGGTCGGGGCGCAAGTCCCGCGCACGCATGGAGGCTGATACGTCCACCGCGATGACCGTTTGAGCAAACGCGCCTTGCGCTTCGATAATTTCCGTACCCCACTGAGGGCCCGCCAGCGCGGCGAATAAAAAGAATTCCGCCAAAAAGAATACAATCGTGCGGCCCATACCTATCGGGCGCAGGTGTGCCGTCAGTTTGGCGTACGCCGCGTGGCCGAACAGCGCGTTTACGGCGCGCCGTTTTAATTTACCGCCCGCCCAAAATATAAGAGCGGTTAACGCCGCGGCGGGCAGGAAATATAAAAGATAAACAGGACGGGCAAAGAGTTCCATATTAAGGCACCTTTATTAAGATTAATTTTTCAAACGCAAGCCCCAGGGCGGCGCATAACAGCGCAAGCAGCAAAATGGGCTGAAAGTAGTCTGTACGGCGGACGGTGGAGCTGGGAGAAAATTCCGTTTTTTCCAGCTCGTTGATGATATCGTAAATCTTTTCCAGTTCGCTTTCGTTGTTGGCGCGGTAGTATTTGCCGCCCGTCAGTTGGGCGATTTCCATCATCAGCCCTTCATTGATTTCGTCGGCCTGGCTGGAGTAAGGGTTGCTGCCGGGCGCGCTGGCGGTGCCGATGGTATAGACGCGTATTCCGTACGCCGCGGCGGCTTTGGCGGCCATTAGCGGTTCGATGGTGCCGGCGTTGGAATCCCCGTCCGTAAGCAAAATAATAATTTTACTTTTGGCTTTGCTGTCTTTTAAATGGTTGGCGGCTACGCCCAGTGCATCGCCGATGGCGGTATAGTTGGGGTCCACAATACCCAAATATAACGAGGCTATGTATTCTTGCAGAGCGTCGTGGTCTAACGTCAGCGGAGCTTGGAGCATGGCCGCTTTGGCAAATGCCACTGCGCCGATACGGTCGCTGATACGTTTTTCAATAAAACGGGATGCCGTCTGCTGGGCGGCAACAAAACGGCTGGGATAGAAATCTTGCTTTTGCATGGAGGCGGAAACGTCCATTAGCAGAATAATATCAATCCCTTCTGCGGGGGGGAGGACGGTTCTGTCGATGCGTACAGGGCGCGCGAAGGCGGTGGTCATCAAAATAAGCGCAAGCGTATAGAGCGAAATAGGCAGCCAGCGCGTAAACAGCACGCGTAAGGATGCCTGTTTCACTTGCAAATGCGCCATGGGATAGTTAAGCCTCCGGGCAAACGCGCCGCGGAAGACGCTTTGGGATAAAAACACTCCAAACGGAATAATCAGCAGTATAAACGCCCACGGGTGCATGAATCCGGCTTGGTCGCCCGCCAATCGGATAAAAATCAGTGCGCAGGCGGAAGTGGCCGTCAACGCCGCGGCCGCAAAAATAACCGCCGCCATCAGTTTAGATTCTTTCTTCACAAGAAGAGACGCAGCCAGTGCGCTCAATAAGAAAAACGTGCTGATAATAAAAAAGTAAATCATTGGGCCGCCTCCCGGTTGTGCGCCAAGGTTTCTTTGGGGGCTGTTTCGCGGATGATTTGGCGCAGGAGCTGTACATCTTTATTGCGCACTGCTTCTTCGGGTACCGCTTTGGCGAACTTGACTAAATCGCCCGAATTTAAAAAACTTCTCAGCGCAAACAAAAGCGGTGCCATGGAGGGCATATTTTTTACGCGGCGTAAAAGTTCCGCCGACGTATCGGCCGAGGCGTCGATGTGAAACTGCCTCCACAAGTATTCGCGCAGAATATCGGAAAGTGTGATATAGAAAAGCTTGTAATGCCGTTGTTCCCATAGTCCGCTGTTAAGCAGTGCGTCGATTTTGGCAAGCGCGATTTCGTCCGATGGGCGGGAATCCTCTTCTTGCTGTAAAACGGCCAGATTTTTTTGCCGGGTTTTTTGGTACCAAAACCACAGGACGCCTATAAAAGCCAACGCCGCCAACGCGGCCAGCAACCAGGTCAGCCAGCCGGCGGGAATGTGCGGGGGGCGGATTTCGCGCAGATTTTTATCGTTAAAAGTTTTGGCAGGCGTGACGGTGATAAAGGTTTCCACTGGCGCGTCAGCGGCCGACTTGCCGTTTTGGGTGAGCAAAAAAGTGGCGGTGAAGGTGGATTTTCCCAACGTGAACGGCAAAACGGTAAAATCAAACGTGACGGTACCGGGCGAGTTCTGGCGGCGGACGCTGTCTTTTATTTCAAAATCGGGCGATAGAGACGCCTCGTCCAGTTCCACCTGATAGCCGGGGGTATGGCTGAAATCGTATTGGAGCGCAAACGGTTGGGCAAGCGCGATTTGTGCGGGCGCGCGTTTTTCAATCAGGGTGAGTTCCTGCGCGCGCAGCGGCGCAAACAAACACGTAAGTAAAAAAAGAAGAAAGAGTTTTTTCACGGTTATTTCCTCAATGTTTTGGCGCGGCGTTTAAAAAACGCGATGACGGGGTCCGCCGGAGCCTCGGCCGTATCCACGGTGATGGATTCTATTTTATACGGATTAAACAACGCACGCAGGCGCGCATCCTGCCCGGTGCGGTAGGAGGCCAGGGCGTCGTTCAGCTCATCCGATGAAAGGCCGATCAGGTCTTCTTCGTCCGTTTCAGGGTCGGTTACCTCCAGGCAGACATTTAGGCGCGGGACTTTTTCTTCCAACCGGTCTTTTAAAATGACGGGGATTAAGTCGAACTTTTTAGCGGCCAATTTAAAGGGTTTTGCAAATTCTTCTACGGGGGCCAAAAAGTCGGAAATTAAAATTAAAATGCCTTGGCGTTTAACCACTTTTGACAATGTTTCCAGGCACAGGCCGATGTCTGTTCCGCGGTTTTTGGGTTCAAAAGCCACCACTTCGCGAATGAGACGCAGAATGTGTTTTTTCCCCTTTTTGGGGGGGACGAACAGTTCAATCTGGTCCGAAAACAGCATAAGACCCACTTTATCGCTGTTTTTTAAAGCGGAAAATGCAAATAGGGCGGTCAGTTCTGCGGCGGCTTCCTGCTTTAGTTTGTCGGCGGAGCCAAATTTGAGGGAGGCGGATACGTCGCACGCAATGATAAGCGTTAGTTCGCGTTCTTCGTTGTATTTTTTGATGTACGGTACGCCGGTGCGCGCGGTGACATTCCAGTCAATGGCGCGGATATCGTCGCCGGGATTATATTCGCGTACTTCGGCAAATTCGATGCCTTGGCCTTTAAACGCGCTTAAATACTCGCCGGCGAACGTTTCCGAAACCAATTTGTTGGTCTGGATTTCTATTTGGCGTACTTTTTTTAAAATATCCGCGGTGTCCACGTTTTACCCCCGGTGCAAACCTACGGTACGTCCACCGCGTCAAAAATTTGTTTGACGATTTGGTCGGACGTGATGTTTTCCGCTTCCGCTTCGTAAGACAGTAATACGCGGTGGCGCAGCACGTCGAGTCCTACGGCTTTGATGTCTTCCGGCGTTACGAATCCGCGGCCGTTCAAGAAAGCGTACGCTTTGGCGGCCTGCGTTAAGAAAATGGTCGCGCGCGGGCTGGCCCCGTACGAAATGAGCGACGCTAATTTTTCAAGCCCGGCGGCCTTCGGGTCGCGCGTGGCGAAAACAAGCTCCACGATGTAATTTTTAATTTTTTCGTCCATGTAAATGCCATCCGTCACCGCGCGGGCTTTTAAAATCATTTCCGGGGTAACTTGGGTGTTTAGCTCAATTTTTTGGTGGCTGGACATACGTTCCAAAATCAGTTTTTCTTCTTCTTTGGTGGGATAGGTAACCAGCACTTTAAGCATAAAGCGGTCCACCTGCGCTTCAGGCAGGGGGTAGGTTCCTTCTTGTTCCACGGGGTTTTGCGTGGCCATTACCATAAACGGTTCGGGCAGTTTGTACGTTTGCTCGCCAATGGTTACCTGGCGTTCCTGCATGGCTTCCAATAGCGCGCTTTGCACTTTTGCGGGGGAACGGTTGATTTCGTCGGCCAGTACAAAGTTGGAAAACACCGGCCCGCGTTTGGGGTAGAACATGCCGTCTTTGGGGTTAAAAATCAGGGTGCCCGTGATATCGGCCGGCAATAAATCGGGCGTAAACTGGATGCGCTGGAACTGCGCGTGAATGGCTTGCGCCAGGGTTTTAACGGCCAAAGTTTTTGCCAAGCCGGGCACACCTTCAATTAAGATATGTCCGTCGGCCAGCAGCGCGACGAGCATTTTTTCCACAAGCGCGTCCTGTCCTACAATCACTTTGCCGACTTCTCTTCTTAAATCTTGTAAAAAAAGGCTTTCCTGCTGAACTTGTTTATTAATGGTGGTGATATCCATGTTTACCCCTCCGTAAGCGCGCCGCGCGGTGCGGCGATTTCTTTCCTATATTATAGAAAACGGTACTTGGATTTAAAAGCCATTTTTTAGGGTTAGAAACGGGATTTTTATTTTTTGCGGGATCGGCGTTCCCGGTATATATCTTTAAGAGGCCGTCCTAAGAACCAGGCGGCAAGAGGAACGAGGATAAAAAATCCGCCTTGAAAAAAGTCTTCCAACTTAAAAGAAAGAAACGTCCATACTGCTCCAAACGCAAGCACTATGCCCACCCAAAAGAAAGTAGTGCGATGATCTTTAGAGTCAAAGACTGACATGAAGCCCGTTTGGCAGTAGCCGTCCATTTTTTTAAGTACGCTTAGGGCGGCCTGCTGATCGGAGCGGGGGGAAGCATCATAGGAAAATTCGTAAAAACGGGTGCGTTTGTCTAGTATTTTACACAAAAACGGCAGTACGCGGTATGGCGGCACCAACTGTATTGTTTGGCGGGTTCCGTCTTGCCGGGTAAATGTAAATTCTATGTTCCAAATGTGGATTCGCGGGGTTCTTTTGACGTGGTACAATCTGGCGTGGACGGTTACGCGCAGCGAGGTTTGCTCATAGGGGAAAAATACATTTTGTGTCGGATTGGGGTTTTCGAGCAGGACGCCGTCCGGACCGAAGGTCATATAAGTAAAATAAGCGCCTGTGCGGGGGGAACGGAAGTTGGTGCGTTTTTCCCACAGCGAAAATCCAAAGAAGCCGATGCACGCAAGCGGGGCGAGTTTGAACAGAGCCGTAAAACTGAGGGTGCAAAGGGGGTCGTCTCCGCAGAAAGTGTTTATAGTATCCCCCATGGCGTGCCACGCACGAAGCGGTCCGCCTGCAAAATAAACCGCAGCAGCGGCGGCCGCCAAAGCCAAGCCTGCGAGGATCCCCCAAATAAGCATCGTAAAATGATGTTGGGTCAAGAGCGGGTCTTTTATTTTAATATGCATGTGTTTATTGTAGCAGAAAACCCCTCTTTTCAACATGGAAAGAGGGGTTTTGTACTAAAATACCGACTTACTGAATATCGTTTGTCATGCCTTTGGTAGTGGGGCCTACGACAAGGATTTTTTTAATGTCCGGGAAGGGTGCGATTTCCACCGGGCTTTCGGTGCCAAAATCCAAATACACCAGTTTTTCGCTGTCCGACGCGTTGCGGATCACGTGCGATCCTTCCGGCCCTGTGGGGAAGGTAACGGCGTCACCCGCGTGGAGGATGAGTTCTCCGTCTTTAGTGCGTACGGCGGCGGAACCTTTAATAATATAGAAGACTTCTTCGTTTACTTCGTGCCAGTGGTAGCCGTAAGCAAAATGGCCCGGTTCCACTTCCACAAAGTTGGCGTGGCATTTGGTAACGTCCG
>CAYUAA010000043.1:0-9715 GCA_964442585.1 uncultured Elusimicrobium sp.
GCGGCATCTACGGCCAGATAGGCGGAGTTACTTTTGGGGCAGCAGGCCACGTAAATGGCGGCATGGGCGAGTGGGATTCGCACTTCGGGCATACCCAGTTCTTCGGCTGCTTGAAAAGCGGCCTGCGCAATCATCAGTGCGGCGGGTTCTGCCAAGCCCACGTCTTCGCTTGCACAGATTAAAATGCGCCGCGCAATAAAGCGCGGGTCTTCCCCGCTTTCCAACATGCGCGCGAGCCAATAGACGGCGGCATCCGGGTCCGAGCCCCGCATCGATTTGATAAAAGCGGAAATAATGTCGTAATGTTCGTCCCCTTTTTTGTCGTAATTTAAGTGACGGCGTTGGATGCATTCTTTGGCGGTTTCCAGATTAATGTGTTTTTTGCCGTCTTCGCCCGGCTTGGTGGTAACAAAGGCCAGCTCGGCGGCGTTGAGCATTTTGCGGCTGTCGCCATTGGCTTGGGTGATAAAGTATTCGGCGGCGTCTTCGTCGATAGCGGCATTTTCTTTTTCGGCCGCGCGGTTTAAGATTTTAAGGAGGTCTTTGTCGCCCAGTGCCTTAAATTCGAATACGGAAAAGCGTGACAGCAGCGCGGTATTGATGTAAAAATAGGGGTTTTCCGTGGTAATGCCGATTAAAATAATATCTCCGCGTTCGACGGAGGGCAAAAGCACGTCCTGCTGTGTTTTGTTGAAATGGTGGATTTCGTCCAAAATCACAAGCGTGCGTTTTTGGTCGAAGGTTGGCGTGCGGGCGCGGTCTTTGGCTTCGGCCAACACTTTTTTGATGTCCGCCACGCCGGCGGCCGCGGCGTTGAGCTCTACGGTATACGCCTGCGTGCGCGACGCGATATAGCGTGCCGTTGCGGTTTTGCCGCAACCGGGCGGACCGAAGAAAACGGCGGATTTTACCATGTCCGCTTCCAGCAGGCGACGCAGCATTTTGCCCTGGCCGAGCAGGTGGTGCTGCCCGGCAAAGTCTTCCAATGTTTTGGGGGCTTGGCGCGCGGCCAGCGGGATGTTGTTTTCTTCTTGCATAAATTATTTTTGGGGCGCATTGAGCGCCGTTTGTAATTTGGTAATCAAATCGTCGACGCGCGATTCTTCTTCCTGGCGTCTGCCGCCTTCGTTTTGGGTTTGCAGATAGGCGCGCGCGGCAAAGTGGAGCGCGGTCATAAGGGCTTGTTTTAAAGTGTCTATTTCACCTTCTTCTTTCAAACGGGCCATGTGTTGTTCGACGGAAGCCGCCAAATCGGCCATCTCCACCATGCCCAGTCCGTCGGCTTCCACTTCCAGGGGAATGCGTTTGATTTCTACTTGAACGATGTCTTTTGCCATATATTGTATTGTAGCTTTTTATGCCGCTAAACGTCAGTGGATCATGCGGTTAAGCAGCAGCCAGGACAAAAAGGTCATTCCCGCCAACACCGCAAGCATAATTAAAATCCACAGTCCGCCCAAGCGCGAACCTTGTTTTTCTGTCGTGTTTTTGGGTGTGCACAACGCTTTTAGCATGGCTTGGGCGCGTTTGTCGGCCTCGTTTTGCGGGGTGGGAGTAAGGGTGGCTGCTTGGGCGGGTTTTTGCGCGTCCAATTTAGAGATTAAAGTTTCAAATTCGTTTAAAATTTGCATGGCGCGAAAGCGAAACGTTTCCATATCTTCGGGCGCGATGAGGGCGTTTTCGTGGTAGATGAGGGCGTTGTCGTTAAGTTCCAAATACAGGTTGTTTTTGGTTTTTAACAGCCCCGTGATAAACGGCGTGAGCAAAATACCCGAAGCCGGAGTGGGCGCATGGATGCGGTAGCGGCTGTCGACGGCCGGAATGTTAGTTTTCATCAACGCATGCTGCGAGGGCGCCAACCGGGAAGCCAAAGGCGCCACCTTTAACGCCGGGAATTGGCCTTCGCGCAGTTCGGCGGTAAAAATGGTAAGTCGTTGGGGTTTGGTCTTTGGGTTGTCGTCCTCGTACAGGTTATCGTCGGCTACGCGGAAGTAGGCCATATGGTCCGAATAGGTAAACACATTTTGGAAGTGATGAAAAAAATGCGTAAAAAATTCCAATCGGCCCGCGCTTAACGGCGTGGTGACGGTTTCTTTTTCTTTCACAAACGCGCAGCCGTTGATTTTGGCCAAGCGCGCCAAACGTGCGGAGCGCGTGCGGGATTGAACTACCAAAGCGGCCGCACTAGCTAAAATTAAAATAGTTAAAAAATAACCCATAATCATATAATATAAAAGAGAAGTGAAACGGTAAAGTAAAAAGAAAGAGGAATTTATGAAAAAAATATTATTTTTGTCAGCGGTCGCCTTACTGGGCGTAAACGGCTGTGCCTGGATGACTCAGCAGGCAACCACCCTTTGGTACAATACCGAAGGCCCTATCGTAGAGGAAACTGGTCAAACGCAGGATAACGTGCAGCTGGTGCTGCGTAAACCCGCCGACACTTGTACGTTTAAAGGCGCAATCTTGGGGGACGCCAATCCGGATGAAGCGGGGCTTCCGTCTTCGGTGTTAAACATCAGCAGCCGCATTCGCGCAGGGCTTGTTTCCAACGCCGTGCGCTTGGGCGGAAATACCGTTTGGCTGCGTACGACGGACTGGTCCAACCCGGACATTTCGCAGGACTATTACGAGGACTTCGTAGTAAACAACGTAGAATATAACGCCCTGGTGTATGAGTGCCCGGCCGAGTAACGGCTTTTGGCTTTAAAGCGCAAGCTTGTAATGGCTTGCGCTTTTTTTATGCCCGGTTTAAAAATAGGTCTTTTGGCCCTTGCTGTGCGAGTGATTGTTTCCTATACTATAACGTATGAAGAGATTAACGGGTATCGTTTTATTATTTTTAGTGAGCGTCAGTGGTTTGTGTGCGCAATCCTATCGCACGCCGTTTTCTTCCGCGTTAGAGGCGCAAGTTTCCGCCAAAAAGGCGGTTGTGTCCAACCCGGGGATGGGCCGGTTATGGTTGATGCGTTTTTATTTTCCTAAAAACGAAGTGCAAGAAGCTGAAGGCTTTTGGGCGAAACTTTTCCAGTCCGGCGATGCGGAGGCGCAGTCTCGCGCCGCGGCGTTTTATTTGTTCAATATGTATGTCAGCACGGCGGCGTATGGGGAAGATATGCCCACCCGCCTGACGACCAACTATCTGGGCGTATTGGACGGCTTTTATAAAACGCGCCGGATGTTTGCGGTAAAAGACGCGGAAAAATTTTATAAAAAAAACAAAGAAGAAATTAAAGACAGACTGGAAGAATTTTTTGCCAAGAATCGCAACCTGCATTTGACGTATGATAAAAATAATTCCGCCAACGACAAGCGTGAACTTGCGTTTATGCGTTTGCTTGCTAACGCGCCGGTTTACCGCGGTCGTCCGGCTTATTATACGGCAGTGCCCAATAAACTGACGGGACAGGTGGCCGCGCGGGATGCCCGCTTTATTACGGAGCAGCTGCGTCTTTCGCTGGCGAAAGACCAAAACAAAGTGGTTACCTTTGAGTATGCGTATGTGCGCGGCGAAGATTTGGACAGAAAAGTAGGTATTAAAGCCACCAATGTGGACCGCACCTACCGCAAAGTAAACGATGAATGTGAATACTGCAGTTACGATTTTTGCAAACAGGTATGCCAACGGTTTAACTCGCCTGATGAACAGTGGGGCTTGGTGCGTCTTTATAAAATAACGGCCGCGCCCATTAACGGCGGCAGCCTTGTTCCTGCGGAAGGAAACCGTTTCAAATTGGCGTCCGGTGCGCCGGCCGATAATTGGAGTTATCATACTGCCACCTTATTGGTTATGGACCGGGACGGTCGTTTTACGCCTGTTGTGGCGGATAAATTTTTAGCGGGCGAAACTCCCGTTCCGTTTGGCAAATGGCTGACGGAGTTTGCTCCTTCCAAAACGTTGTTTTACATCGCGCCGTTTACCCGTACGGAAGAAATGGATAATGCCGTTAAAACGCCGCAGGCGGTAAGAGGGAACAATGTGGTGATTAAGGGTGAGACGTATCGTCCCGCTCCGATTGAGCAATAGAATTTTTGACGTGTTTAAAAACCCCGTCCTTTGGGACGGGGTTTTTGTATGTCCACAAGATTAAAATGCACCGCCGACTACAAACCCAAAAACGTTGTTCCCGTCTTCTAATCCGCGCGTATAATTCAAGCCCATCGGAAGCGGAAAACGCCACAAACGGTACATCAGCGTCCCTCCCAGGCCGCTTTGCGGGCGGTATTCGTGTCCAACGCGTAAATAGGCGATTTCGTAGAAAGGCGCCGCGGATAACAGCCCCGTTTGGTTGCGCAGCAAATAATAAACAAACGTTGCGCCCGCGCCGGCTCCGCGATCGCCGCGCAGCTGGCGGTCGTAGCGGCCTAGCCGGGGGAGAAGCTCGGATGAGAGAGGCCGGTCGCTAAAAGACGCGTTAAATGCGTGCTGAGCCTTGGCTTGCACGATAAACAGATGGCGGCTTTTCAGCTCCAGCACCCAGGCGGTTTCCAGCGCCAGTTTGGATAAATTGTAATCCGCGCCCGTCCATTTCCCACCGGCCGTATATTCCGCTCCCAGAGCATAGCCGCTGCGCCCGCGGGGTAAATCTTGCAGGGTTTTGGCTTTGTCGCTCAAACCATAGCCGGAGAGAGCTCCCATATTGGTTCCTTGGCGGATATCATCGGCCCATTGTATTCCCGCGGTAATTTGATTGTGGCGGCCGGAATCGAATCCGTTTGCCGTATAGGCGTAACGGATGTGTTCCGGTCGTAAAAAGGCGCGCACGGTGCGGGAAAAACGGTGGGAAAAGGTAACGGAAAGAGTTTCTTTTTTGGTACGCGTTTGGCCAAGGAGTTTGTCTTTGTATTTTTCTTCATCATCGGTGGTGGAGAATACGCCGAAAGAATTAATCCAATGGTTTTGATAGAAGCGTTGGTCGAAATGGAGTTTTTCAAAACCGACGGAAAGAGAATTGTTGCCCCATTTCCCGCCGATTCGGGCGGCTGTACCGTCCGAACTGCCGCCAATAAATGCAAACGTGCTTTCCCCCTGTTTAAACAAGTTGCCTCCCGCCAGTGATACGGCCGCCGCGCTTTTTGCCCCACCCGAAAAAAACGCAACCGGGAAAATGTAGGAACCGTCTTGCGCGTCGATATGGATGTCTACTTTACCGCCCGGCGCGGGAGTGGCGGTAAAATCTAACTTTTTAAAAACGCGCAGATTATGCAGTTCGTCTTGGGCTTTGTCGTAAGATTGGGGGGTAAAAAGATCGCCGGGTTTTAACGGGAAGCGTTTTTTGAGCGTTTGCCCGCTCATACGCGTGGTGTTGGCGGTAATATCCCCCACCGTTTGGGCGCAGGCGGCCGCCGCACAAAAAAGAAAAATAACAAAAATGGATATTTTATTCATACTAAAAATTATAACTTTTCCGGCATGGTTTGTATTTGCAGGCAAGTGTGCGGCGATATGTTATAATAAGAAAACGCCTTTACTGCCGGAGGAAATATGCAAAGACGCGATAAAACCAATTATTATTTGGATTTGGCGGATGTAGTTTCAAAACGCTGTACCTGTTTGCGCCGCCATTACGGAGCCGTAATCGTAAAAAACGATGAAGTTATTTCCACTGGATACGTTGGGGCGCCGCGCGGACGCAAAAACTGCAGCGATTTGGGCTACTGTATCCGTCAACAGCTTAACATCCCCCGCGGGGAACGCTACGAGCTTTGCCGCAGCGTACATGCCGAAGCCAACGCCATTATCAGTGCGCCGCGCGACAAAATGCTGGGCGCCACTCTTTATCTTTCCGGACGCGAAGTAAGCAATGGGGAATATATCAAAAATTCTTCTTGCTGTTCCATGTGCAAGCGCATGGTAATTAACGCGGGCATCAAAAACATTGTCATCCGCGATACTGAAAACGACTATCGAACCGTGGATGTGCAGGAGTGGATTGATAACGATGAATCTTTAGCTGGCACGCGCGGATATTAAAAATCTGAACCTAAACTCCCCGGACATTTGTCCGGGGAGTTTTTATTGGTAGAATCGGCCAATAAAAAACCCGCCTTTCGGCGGGTATTAGTTAGTAAATGGCGGAGCCGACGAGATTCGAACTCGCGGTCTCTGCCTTGACAGGGCAGCGTGTTAACCAGGCTACACCACGGCTCCATTTACTTCTCAAATTCTTTCGTACCTATATTTTAGCTTAAATTGGCGTTGCGCGTCAACAAATTTTATAAAAAATAATTTTCCCGTCGGAGAATTAGTTGAATTCTCCCCATAAAATTTGTTCCAATTCCAATTCTACACCGTGTTTTTCTTTTACTTTTTGGCGCACTTCACCCATCAGCGTTTTGATGTCTTCCGGCGTTGCGCGGTTAAAGTTAATGATAAACCCGGCGTGTTTTTCGGACACTTTCGCTCCGCCGACCGACAGCCCGCGCAGGCCCGTGTCGTCAATCAGGCGCGAGGCGTAATCTCCCACCGGGCGTTTGAATACGCTGCCAGCGGAGGGATAGTCCAACGGTTGTTTATCAATGCGTTTTTGCAAAATGGCGTTGCGCGTTTGCAGCAGTTGGGCGAAGTTGCCTTTTTTTAGCTTAAACGAGGCCGACAGTACGATATAATTTTCGATGCCTTCCACTTTGCGGTACGCATATTTTAAATCTTTTTTCAGCAAGGTGGCGGGGCGGCCTTCAAAGTCAATGACGTCGAAGTATTCCAAACAGTCGAATGTTTCTTGCCCGAACGCGCCGGCGTTCATGTAAACGGCTCCGCCCACGCTGCCCGGTATGCCGGAAAGTTTTTCCATGCCGCCCAGTCCTTCTTCGCAGGCCAGTTCGCACACTTTATCAAGCGCGACGCCGGCTTGAGCCTTTAAATTTTCATCTTCCGCCAAAAGGCCGTTCATCCGTTTGGTGGAACACACAATGCCGCGTATGCCCCGGCCTCCGACTAAAATATTGGATCCAAATCCTATGATGTGCAGCGGTATGTTTTCAGACTGCGCCAATTTCAAAACAAAACTCCATTCTTCCGGCGTTTTGGGGTACACGTACGCCTCCGCGGGTCCTCCCGTGCGGTAAGTGGTGTGCGTTCCCATCGATTCTTGAAAGAAACAATGGTCGCCGAAGAAATGTTTCAGTTCTTGTTTGTAATCCATGGCGCCAGGGGCTTAGAAGTTAAGTCCCAATCCTCCTTGAAAACCTTCATTACCGGCCGTTTTAGTATAGGCGGCAAATACGTACACAAACGGGAAGGGTTTTAAATTTACGCCGGCCGTATAGCGGGCGGCTCCGTCGGAGGAAGTGCGGTTGCCGTTGCCGAATCCGCGGGTAGAAATTTCGCCGTAGTCGTAACCTACGCCCACGTACGGGGTAAGAAACAAAATGTTTACCGAAGCGGAGGCGGAAGCGGAGTAATGATCCTGCGTGTACCATTCGGTTTTCGCACGGTCATAGAAAGCGCCCAACGCGAAGTGTACCGTTTCCAGAAGGGAGAAATCGTATTTCAACCCGCCGCCCAACGATTCAAAACCGTTCATGTCGGTTCCGCGCAAAACTACGCCCAAACCCACCACGGGGATTTTGGTTTCGGCGGATAAGAAGCCGGTGTAGATGTAATCTTCGGAAGAAATGTTGTTGGCAGACGAGGGCTTAACGGCGCTGATAGAGGCTCCCACGTCAAAACCCGGGAAGGTCAGTCCGCGCCCAGTATGGAAATCCGCCACGCCGATAAGGGCGTTAATGTCTTTATTATAAGCGGCCAAATCCGATCCGGCGGTAAAGTGCGCGCGGAAATCGTCGGCGATGTTAGTGGCGGCCTTGGCAAACGGCGCAAAGGCGAAACAGGCTAATAATACGAATAATATTTTTTTCATGGGTTCTCCCGTTGAGAAAATTTAAGATATATAATATGATAGAAAAAGACGGGCGTATGCGCAACCCGCCCGTGCAGATTACTAAAAAAAGGAGATTATTATATGGTAAGCGAACTGGCCGGAACTTTAACAAAAACGAAAATAGACGTAGACGCTTTACGCAACGAATTTTATCATCCCTCCTCGGTCCCCGCGGCGGTAAAATTCGGCACTTCCGGCCATCGCGGCCAGCTGGGTGCGGGGTTTTGTGCTTCGCACGCGCGCGCGATTGCGCAGGCCGTGGCGCGCATTCATAAAGAAAGAAATATTGAAGGTCCGATTATGGTCGGCGGAGATACGCGCTTGATGTCGCGCGATACGGCGCATTTGTGCGCTGAAGTGCTGGCCGGGAACGGGCTTTCGGTTATTCTGCCCGATATGCCGCTTCCCACTCCGGTGTTTTCGTTTGAAATTATCAGCGGCCGCGCCAGCGCGTCTTTAAACGGTACGGCCAGCCACAATCCGCCGCAGGATATGGGACTTAAATATAATCCTTCCAACGGCGGCCCGGCGGACGCGACGTTGACGTCGCTCATCGAAAAATACGCCAAAGAATATATGGCTCACCCGGAAGAAATAAAATCAATTTCTTTGGAAGACGCCCGTGCTCAAGGATTGGTGTACGCGGTGGACGTAGTTACCCCGTATGTGGACGCTTTGGCGCGGTTTGTGGATTTTAAAAAAATCGCCGCTTCGCCGCTTAAGTTCGCTGTTCACCCGCTGGGAGGAAGCAGCTTGGCGTTTTATAAGGCCATTAAAGAAAAATACCAGCTTAAAAATATGGATATCGTCAGCGAAGTGCAAGACCCCACTTTCTGCTTTATTCCAATCGACCACGACGGAAAAATCCGCATGGACCCCTCTTCCAAATATCCCATGTCGCCTTTAATTAAATTTGTGGAAGACGGTACGTACGATTTTGCCGGCGCGAGCGACCCGGACGCAGACCGCTTTGGCTGCGCCACCAAACAGGGCGGATTGATTCCGCCCAACCACGCGCTGTGCGTGATGGCGGATTATTTGTACCGCCACCACAAAGTGCGTGACGCGCATTCCGTCGGCCGCACATTGGGCACCACGGCTTTGTTGGACCGCATCGCTTACGGTTTCGGCTTGAAAGTGGACGAAGTAAACGTGGGCTTTAAATACTTTGTGGACGGCATTGTCAAACGCAAATACGTGCTAGCCGGAGAAGAAAGTGCGGGTATGTCCGTCAGCGGCTGGACTCCGGAAAAGGACGGTATTTTAGCCGTGTGCCTGCTGATGGAAATTATGGCGTCGGAAGGCGATATCGCCGCGTTGTATGACCGCCTGACTGAAGTGCACGGTAAGCCTTATTATACGCGCGTAGACGTTCCTACTGATGACGAAACTAAAAAACGCATTAAAGCGTTAAAAGCTTCGGACTTTGAAACGCTCCATCAAGTGGCGGGCGAACGCGTTACCCGCGTGCGCGATACGGACGGCATTAAAATCTATCTGCAGAGCTCCTGGTTTTTGGTGCGTCCCTCGGGCACCGAGAACATTGTTAAAATCTATGCGGAAACGTTTGTCAGCCAGGGCCACTTGGATAAGCTGATTGAAGCCGCCAAAGAATTATTACTTAAATAAAGGATTATTTGAAGTTTTCTGCAACGGATAAGAAAAAATTTCTTATCCGTTGTTTTTATGTCCGCCGTTTAATTGTTGGCAACCTGTCTAAAACAGTGTGGCTCAACTAATCAAAAGAGTCGGACAATCCGGGAGGGGCGGCTCGCCCCTTGACTCGTTTTTTTTTTTTGATACAGTGGGGATAATCGCGCTTACGTATCCCC
>CAYUAA010000044.1:0-9041 GCA_964442585.1 uncultured Elusimicrobium sp.
AATTTAAGGAGAATAAAACTATGCATACCGAAGAAACCAGCCGTTTTGCCAAAACCCACGAATGGGCCCATATGGATGGCAATGTCGCCACTGTGGGCATTAGCCATTACGCGCAGGAAGAAATCAGCGACATCGTATTTGTCGATCTGCCCAAAGTCGGCCAGCAGGTAACTGCGGGTCAGAATTGTTGTGTAATTGAGTCGGTCAAATCCGCGTCTGAAATTTACGCGCCCGTCAGCGGCGAAATCGTGGAAGTGAACGAAGCCTTAACCGCCGATCCGGCCCTTGTCAACCGGGAACCGCACGCCGGCGGCTGGCTGTTTAAAATCAAAATGACGGCTCCCGCCGAGTACGAAAATCTGCTCGACTTGTCCGCCTACAAAGCCACCATTCAAAAATAGTTTGTTTGACTTGTCCCCCGCTTGCGGGCGGGGGCTTTTTTATTAAAAGGATTTTTTGAACCATGTTTATCCCCAACACCCCCGAAGACCAGAAAGAAATGCTAGCGAAAATCGGCGTTTCTTCGGTGCGGGATTTGCTTGTCCAAATTCCGCAGGACCTCTTATATCCGGCCTTGGATTTGCCCAAAGCCTTAACGGAGCAGGAACTTTCCGCTCACATGCACGCGTTGGCAGCCGAAAATAAACCGCTTAAAAATTTTATCGGCGCGGGCATTTACGAACATTTTATCCCGGCGGCGGTTTCGGCCCTGGCGTCGCGCGGGGAATTCTTAACCGCCTATACGCCCTACCAAGCCGAAGCCAGCCAGGGTACGTTGCAGACGATTTACGAATTTCAAAGCTGTATCTGCGCTCTTTTTGATATGGACGTGGCCACCGCTTCCCACTACGATGGAGCCACCGCGTTGGCCGAGGCCGTTTTGTCCTGTGTGCGCGTAAACGGCCGTAAAGAAGTGTTAATCCCGGCTGCCCTGCACCCGCATTATAAACAAGTGCTGCAAACATATCTGCGCCATTTTGAAGGCGTAACGCTTGCCGAAATTCCGTTCGGCTCGGACGGTGCGTTGGATTTAAATGCACTCAAGGAAAAACTTTCGGAAGGCGTTTCCTGCTTTGTGCTGGCCAACCCCAACTTCTTTGGTTCGCTGGAAGATGCTCAGTCCGTTTCCGCGCTGGTGCACGCGGCGGGTGCGCTTTTAGTGGCTTTGGTCAATCCCGTCTCGCTGGGAGTCGTTCAAACGCCCGGTTCGTACAACGCCGATTTTGCCGTCGCCGAAGGCCAGCCTTTGGGTAACGCCATGAATTTTGGCGGTCCGGGTTTGGGAATTATGACGGCTAAAAAAGCTTATATGCGTCAGCTCCCAGGGCGCATTGTGGGCATCGCTAAGGACCATAACGGCAAGCGCGCTTTTGTGCTTACGCTCCAGGCGCGCGAACAACATATCCGTCGAGAAAAAGCCGCTTCCAACATTTGTTCCAACGAAGCCTTGTGTGCGTTAAACGCTGTTATTTATTTAACGCTTCTGGGCCCTCAGGGGCTGGAAGAAGCCGCCGTGCTGAACTTGGAACGTTCCCGCCAACTGGCGGAATTGATCTCTGCCGTACCCGGGTTTAAAATTAAATTTACGGCTCCTTTCTTTAACGAGTTTGTTGTTGAATGCCCAGTTCCCGCCCAAACAGTGGTGGACAAACTGGCTCAAAAAGGTTTTGGCGCGGGCTATGCCTTATGGCGCGATTTTAAAGGCATGGAAAACTGCCTGCTTGTGTGTGCCACAGAAACCAAAACGCCGGCTGATTTAAAAGCGTATGCCGAAGCGTTGGGAGGGATTTGATATGCAAGAAATTTTGAAGCACAACGAACTTTCCATCGATAAATCCCGCCCTGGCCGCCGCGGCGTGCGTTTTATGCTGCCGCAAAAGAAAGCGGCGGACTATTTGCCCGCTTCTTACTTGCGTGTAAAAGCTCCGCGTTTGCCGGAAATGAGCGAGTTCGATACGGTGCGCCATTTTACGCGTTTGTCGCAACTGAACTATTGTCTGGACGGCGAATTTTATCCGTTGGGTTCGTGTACGATGAAGTACAACCCCAAAGCGTACGATACGCTTTCTGCCCTGGAACCGTTTGCCGCCGCGCATCCGTTCGCGCCGGAAGAATCCGTACAGGGTACGCTGCGCGCATTGTACGAAATGCAGGAACTGCTTAAAAAAGTAACGGGTCTGGCCGCGTTTACGCTTCAGCCCGCCGCAGGTGCGCACGGGGAACTGACGGGTATTTTAACCGTTCGGGCGTACCACGATTCGCGTAAAGATTTCAACCGTACCGAAGTAATTGTGCCCGATACGGCACACGGTACTAACCCGGCCACCGCAAATATGGCGGGTTACTCGGTGGTGAATATTAAATCCGCCGCCGACGGCTGCGTGGATAAAGAAGCGTTGCGGAACGCGTTGTCGGACCGTACGGCTGCCGTTATGCTTACCGTGCCCAACACCGTAGGTCTTTTTGAAAAAGACATTCGCGAAATTGCCGACATGGTGCACAACGCGGGTGCGCTTTTATATATGGACGGCGCCAATTTTAACGCGTTAATCGGGATTGCCAAACCGGCTGACTTCGGCGTAGACGTGATGCATTTAAATCTGCATAAAACGTTTGCCGCTCCGCATGGCGGCGGCGGACCGGGTTCTGGCCCGGTGGGCGCGGCGGCGCACGTGGCGCCGTTTCTGCCTAAGCCGGTGGTGGAACTGAAGAACGGTAAATATACGCTTACCGGTCTCATGCCGCAGAGCTTGGGCAAGATGAAAGCGTTTTACGGTAACTTGGCGGTCGCTCTGCGCGGGTACTGTTATTTGCGCCAGTTTGACGCACAGACGCTTAAACGCATTGCTGAAAACGCCGTGCTTAACGCCAACTATGTGCGCGCTTGCCTGAAAGGCAAATTTAACGCGTTCTTCGACCGCGTGTGCATGCATGAGAGCGTATTTTCCATTAACCCGGACGAGATGAACGGCGTTCATACCACCGACGTGGCCAAACGGCTTTTGGATTACGGTTTCTATGCGCCGACTATCTATTTCCCTCTCATCGTGCCGGAGGCCATGATGGTGGAGCCGACTGAAACCGAAAGCAAGGACATGCTCGACGCGTTTGTGGCGGCTATGGAAGCGATTTATCACGAAATCCAAACCGAACCCGAAACCGTCAAGGCTGCTCCGCATACGCAGTGTGTGGTGAGGATTGACGAGGTGTCGGCCGCCCGTCAGCCCAACTTAAAGTGGGAATAACGGTTGGAAGGCTTTTTGTTCGTAAGTAACAAAATTGACGGGCAACCATTTCCCAAATTTGGGCATTTTTGTATTCCCTTTGGCCATATGTAACAGGCATTACACCGGGGCCAAACTGACAATACAAATCTGTTCCAAATTTGGGAAATCAGCCAAAATAAAGCAATATTAGTCTGTTTTTTATGAACCTGCTTATCTCTACTCCGCCGCTAAACGCGTTTGAGCATATGGCGTTTGACGAACAAACCGTCCGCCGTCGTTCCAACGCCGCCACTTTGCGCTTTTACCGTTGGACGGACGGCCCCGCCGTCACGTTCGGTTATGCGCAGTTTATAAGTGAGGTGGACCGCGCGTTGGCCGCGCAGTATTTTGCCGGGCCGCGCGTGCGCCGCCCGACGGGCGGGGGGGTGGTGTTTCATAAGGACGATTTGACTTTTTCGCTTGTGTTTCCGTCGCGCGAACGGCCGGCGGAAATTTATAAAAAATTGCATGCTTGTATCTTGGCCGAAATGTCGCGGTCGGGGCAGACGGGCCGCGCGTTTGATAGAACTTTGCCGGTGCAGGCGTACGCTCCCAGCGTCAATCATACGGCCAACGCCTGTTTTGCAAATCCGGTGGAAAACGATTTGCTGGCGGCGGACGGACATAAAATTTTGGGCGGAGCACTGCGGCGTTTTGACGGATGCGTGTTATACCAGGGATCTCTTCAGGTGCCCGGCGCGCGGACAAATCCCATTTATAAACGTGTCGTTACGTGCGCGGTTCGCGCATTTTTGGCGTTGGATTTGCTTCCGGCCGGTGCAGATGATGTGTGGCTGCAAAGCGCACGGAAATTGGCGCAAACCCAATATGAAACCCCGCAGTGGACGGGAAAATTCTAATGAAACTGCTGAAATTCCTTTTTGCGCTGATTCTGTTGCCCACCGTATTTTTTACGCTAGCCGAAACGGGGCGTATTTTGTTGGCCGTTTTAGGGCATGCGTCGGCCGCCGTCAGTTTTATTGCGGGAGGGCTGGTTTACAGTGGAATTCATTACGGGTATTATAATTTTTCGCGTCCTTACGTGTTTGTGCACGAAATGACCCATGCCGTGGCCGCGCTGTTGTGCGGCTGCCGGATTAAAGACGTGTCCGTAGGGGAAGACAGCGGCTATGTTAAGATGGACCGCTGCAACGCGTTTGTAGTGCTTGCGCCGTATTTCGTTCCGGGATATGTGGTTTTGACGGTGCTTACGTATGTTATCGGAGATTTATTTATTGACTTAACTCCCTACCGGCAGGTATTTTTGTTTTTGGTGGGTTTTTTTACGGTATTTCACTTTATCCAAACGTTCAAAACGCTTTTCGAGGCGGATCAGCCCGATTTGCAGTTGGCCGGAGGAAAGATTTTTTCCGTTATTATGATTATTTTTGCCAACCTGACGGCACTGGCTTTGTTGTTAAAAGGCTTATTCCCTGAACAGGTAGCGTTGGGCGCGGCGGCGTCGCGCGTGTTTTGGGGAACCGTCAACGTGTGGCGAATTTTAGTAAACTATATTATAGACCAAGCCGTAAATGTGGCGTAAATTGGAACGTATGGCAAATAAAAATAAAAAGAAACGCGGGTTTTTGTGGTGGGTGTGGAGATTCGTCAAATCATGCTTTTTTTTGACGTTGCGCACCGTGCTGTTTACCGTCATGCTGCTTCTTCTTATCGCCTCGGCCGTATGGCTTTTGTTTTTAAAAACTTTTAACGCCCAGCATATCAGCGAGCGTATTACGGACGAGTTGCAAAAACGGCTGGACCGTCCCGTCGCCATTTCTTCGTTGGACCTTAAATTTATCAATACGGTGGAGCTCAAAGGCTTTACCGTGATGGATACCGTGGGCGTGCCCGGGCAGCCGCTGTTGTCGGCCGATTCGGTAACGCTGCGTTTTAAACTGCTGCCGCTGTTGGAGCAAAAATTGGTGATTGACGAAGTGTCTTTGCATGCGCCGCGTTTTAATGTGGTACGCGCAGAAGACGGCCGGTATAATATCCCGCAGATTAAATCCACCAAGGAACGTTCCGTTTACGTCAGTGAAGGCACGGGCCGGGCGTTTGCCGTCAGCGTGGAGGACTGGACGCTTAAAGACGGCGTAATCAGCTATAAAGATTTGGCCACTGGCGTCACGCACGCCGTTTATAAATTGAATTTGCATTTTGAACGTCTCCGCTTTGATGAACTTTCCCGCTTTACGGCTGATATGGTGCTGCGCAATAAGTGGGATAATAATATTTCCGACATGGAAATTAAAGGTTCCGGCCACGTAAACTTCGCCGGATTTAATTGGAGTGAATTTGCTCTTCGCAGTCTGCGTGCGCAGGTGTTTTTGTTCCAAAAACCGCTGTCGGTACTGTTGGATTTGGACAATCTGCGTACTCCTTACTTTAACGCGCGGATTTCGGTCCCGGCGTTTGAATCGAAAGATTTGTCCATTTTTAAAACGGAAGGAATCACTTTTTCCGTTCCCAAGTCCGAAGTTACCGCCAAAGGCATGTTGGATAAAAACTATCGGCTGGTGCGGCTTAACCAGGCCACGGCTTCGGCCTCGGACATTAAGCTGGACGCGCGCGGTACGCTGGATTTTTCGCTTCCGGCGTATACGGCGGATTTGAAGGGTTCCACCAACTTTTTTAATTTGGAAGGCAAACAACGTTATTACGCCCCCATTGGCAAATACAAGCTGACAGGCCAAGCCTCCGTTTCTGGCCAGGTGACGCGCACGGACGGAAAATACGCGCTTAATTTGTTTACCGCAGAAGTGAAGGACGCGTCCGGCGATATTTACGGTTTTAAAGCGTCCGGCGTAACGGGTGAGTTCCAAGCCAAAAAAGATTTTTCCGATTTGTACGCCGCCACCACGGCCGGAAAGGTGCAAGTATCCAACTCCGTTTTTGACAACTTAAATTTAAGCGCCAGTTGGCGTAAGGGCAATTTGTACGCCTATATCGCTTCTACCGAGTTAAACGGGATTCCGTTTAAAATGAGTTTGTCGGTAAATAACCTCAAAAGTGCGCGCCGCCGTATTCGCACCGCCATCCACCTAAAACATCTGGATCCGATGGCTTTTATCGGCGTGGTGTGGGATTTTACCGACGTTATCGTTCCGCTTATTCCGGGCGGCGTAAAATTTAAGGCCCCTGTGGAGGGCGATTTGGACTGGTTGCGTAACTTTAGGGACCGTCTCCCCGCGTTTATGCCTAATTTTGCGGGCAGTTTGTCGGCGGATACATTTTCCAGCCAAGTGCTTTCGGGTAACCGTTTTAACGCGGAATTTGATTTTACGGGCCTGCGCGCCGGTATGAAAAGCTTGACGGGCACGCTGGAAGCGCGGTTGGACGGCGGCGTTATTCACCAAATGGAAAAACTGGCCGAAGAACAGCGCGCGCTGAATGTAACATTCCAGCCGTTTATTATCATGCACCGCATGGAACGCGCCGGAAGCTTTAAGGTGGGCCAGGTGCTTAAAGACGTGCCGTTTACCGAAATGGCCGCTTCCACCCATTTTGCCAGCGGGCGCATGCAGATTAACAACGCTTATGTGGTGGGTCCGACGATTTCCGCCGCCGTGAGCGGATGGACTGACTGGGTGAGCGAAAATTTTGATATCATTATAGGGACGATGTTTTCCAACACGTCGCGCTCCGGCGCGCTGGCGGAAAACTTGACGGACGAGTCCGGCAATCCGGCATTGTCGTTTCGGGTTTCTTCTTCCATGCTTAAACCCAAACTGGAAATGCTGCGCGCCAAAAAGACGGGAGAAACCGTCCGCGCTGCCCAAAGCAAAGGGCTGCAAACCGATTTTAAGACGGGACAGGAATTTATTCAAGGAGATTTCCATGCCAAGAAATAATATGGACGTGCTGTGCCTCCTGCAAGAACACGGGGCTATTTTAGAAGGACATTTCGTTATGCCGTCGGGCTTTCACAGCCAGACGTATATCCAGACTTCTCTGTTGATGCAGCACCCCAATCTGGCCCAAAAGATTGCGGGGGCGCTGGCGGAAAAATTTACTAAACCGGCCGATGTGGTGATGGCGCTTACGCCGTCCGACTCCATTCTGGCGCAGGAAGTGGCTCGCGCGCGCGGCGTACGTGCCATTTTTGCCTCAAAAGACGATAACGGCCAAATGATTTTAAAACACAGCTTTAACATTAAAGAAGGTGAAAACGTACTGATTGTGGACGACGTCGCCGTTTCCGGCCGTAAAATCAACAAAGCTATCGAATTGGTGGGCAAATTGGGCGGGAACGTAATCGGCGTCGGCGTAATTGTGGACCGCTCTATGGGATATTTGCCGCTTACGGTGCCGCTTCGCGCGCTGTTGTCTTACCCGATGCAAACTTTCACCGCTAAAGAATGCCCGCTTTGCGCGGCTAAAATTCCGTTTACGGAAGTGGAAGAATTAAACAAATAAATTTATGACGGAAATTAAATTAAAAGCAAAAGAAGAAAGACGTTTACAAGCGGGGCACTGGTGGGTGTTTTCCAACGAAATTGATGGGCTCGACACCTCCATTGAACCCGGAACCCTGGTGCGCGTGGTAAACCACGAAGGCAAACAGGTTGGCATTGGCTGTTTTAATCCGCACAGCTTAATCGCCGTACGCTTAATCTTAAAAGGCACGGGCGAGCTGCCGGAAGATTTTGTGTTTGAAAATTTGGATGAAGCCTACACCCGCCGCAAAGAAATCGGCGTGCGTAAATATGGCCGCATGTGCTACGGCGAAGCCGACCACATGCCCGGTTTGGTGATTGACCGCTATGGCGACGTGCTCGTTATCGACGTGCTGACCGCCGGTATGGAAAAATTAAAGCCCGAAATTACCAAAGCCGTCCAAAAAATCTTTAAACCCAAAGGCATCTATTATAAAAACGACAGCGCTTTCCGCGCATTGGAAGGCCTTACCAGCACGCCCGAAATCATTGGAGACGTGCCGGAAACGGTGGAAATTGAAGAAAACGGCGTAAAATATTTGGTCCCGTTGCGCGGCGGCCAAAAAACCGGCTTTTATTTCGACCAACGCGAGAACCGCGAGTTTTTAAAACCCTATTTTAAAGAAAAATTGGTATTGGATTTATATTCTTATATCGGCTCTTTTGGTTTGACGGCCGCCTTGGCGGGCGCGAGCCAGGTGTGGGGCTGCGATTCTTCCGCTGCGGCGGTGGAATTTGCCAAGAAAAATGCGGAGCTTAATGGCGTGTCCGACATTGCCGTCTTCCACCGCGACGATGCGGAAAGACTTCTCTCCGCTATGAAAAAAGGCGAACTGCCCGACCAGCCCGATATCGTGTTGCTCGATCCGCCCGCTTTCGTCAAAAGCCGCAAGGCGCTTCCGCAGGCGGTGGGGCTGTATGTAAAACTCGTTAAAATGGCGTTGGAAGGATTAAAACCCGGCGGTTATTTGGCGTTTTCCACATGTTCGCACCATGTATCGCGTGAGCTGTTTGTGGATATTATCCGCCAAGGCGTAAGCAAAGCCGGGCGCGAAGCCGTGCTGGTGGAACTGCGCGGCCAAGCCAAAGATCACCCGGTGCTGATCGGCATGCCGGAAACGGAATACTTGCACTTTGCTCTCGTGCAAGTGCGCTAGTAACGGCTGTTGGTACTTTTCATACATGTGCACAAGGGACGAAAAAAACTTTTCGTCCCTTGTGTCTTCTAAGGATAAACAAATGTATTATTCTGTTCTGCAGCGGGGGAAAACGAAAATATAAAAAACGAAATGCCGAGGGACAGGATCGAACTGTCGACACCTGGTTTTTCAGACCA
>CAYUAA010000045.1:0-6426 GCA_964442585.1 uncultured Elusimicrobium sp.
TCCTTTTCTTGAAAGGTTCCGTTCCGGGTGCCAAAGGCTCCATCGTGTCCGTCTTGGAAACTTCCAAATACAGAAAACACTATGTGGCGCCGCAGCAGCAGAAAGTGTCTGCTTCTAAAGCCGCCAACAAGAAGTAAGGACTTTGACCCATGGAAACTAAAGTTTTAGATATCAAAGGTAAAGAGAAAGGAACCTGTGCCCTGCCGGACAGCTTGTTTGCCGTCAAGGCCAACCCCACTTTCTTGCACGAAGTCATCACCGCCTTTTTGGCCAACCAAAGAAGCGGCACCGCTGACGTCAAAACCCGCAGCGAAGTTTCCGGTACCGGTAAAAAACCGTGGAAACAGAAAGGCACCGGCCGCGCCCGTCAGGGCAGCTTGCGCGCCGTGCAGTTCCGCCACGGCGGTATCGCTTTTGGTCCTACGCCGCGCTCTTTCCGCCAGGATTTGCCGGCCGCCAAAAGAAGAACCGCGCTTGCGATGGCTTTGTCCACCAAACTTGCGGAAGGCAACTTGGTTGTGTTGGAATCTTTAACCCTTAAAGAACCCAAAACCAAAGCGTTCGCTGAAATTATGGACGTTTTGGCCGCCGGCCGCAAACCGCTGGTTATGGATAACTTTGCTGACGCCAACGCCGCGTTGGCCTGCCGCAACGTTGCGGGTCTTACCCACATCGCTCCGCAGGACGCCAACGCTTACGTGGTGCTCAACAGCTCCAAAGTCATTTTGACCACGGATGCCGTTGCCAAACTGAGCGATACGTTCGCCAAGGAGGCCAAATAATGACCGTGTACACTACGCTTAAAAAGCCCCTTTTAACCGAAAAGAGCTTGATTGAACGCGATACCCACAACCGCTATGGTTTTGTGGTAGCCAAAAACGCGTCCAAAGGCGAAATTAAAACCGCGGTGGAAAAAATCTTTAACGTAACCGTTACCAAGATTAACACGATTTCCGTCACGGGCAAGACCCATCGCATGGGTCGCTTCGAAGGTAAAAGACCTGACTACAAAAAGGCCTTTGTAACCTTGAAAGAAGGCGATAAAATCGAAATGGTGGAAGCCGCTTCGAAGTAGCTGAAAGGAGAAACTACTAACTATGCCTATTAAGTCATTTAGACCTTACACCCCTTCCCGCAGAACGATTACGGTGTCGGACTACTCCGATATCACCAAAACCACTCCGGAGAAGAGCTTAACCAAAGGTCTGCGCAAAACCGGCGGCAGAAACAACACCGGTATGATCATGGTTCGTCACATTGGCGGCGGCCACAGACGCGCGTACAGACAGATTGATTTCAGACGGGAAAAATACGGCGTACCGGCCAAAGTCGTGTCTATTGAATACGATCCGAACCGCAGCGCCCGCATTTGCCTGTTGAATTACGCCGACGGCGAAAAGAGATACATTCTTCATCCGTTGGGTGTACAAGTGGGCGACGTACTTATGTCCGGTCCGGCCGCCGATATTAAAGTGGGTAACTGCCTTGCTCTTAAAAACATTCCCGAAGGTACTTTTATCCACGCCATTGAACTGAAAGTCGGCAAAGGCGCGCAGCTTGCCCGCAGCGCCGGCAGCCAGGCTCAGCTTATGGCCAAAGAATCGGACTATGCCCATATTAAAATGCCGTCCGGCGAAATCCGCTTGGTGCCCAGCGCCTGCTGCGCCACCATTGGCCAAGTCGGCAATGTGGATCACTCCAACATTGTAATCGGCAACGCCGGCCGCAACAGACATCGCGGCCAGAGACCTACCGTCCGCGGTAGCGCCATGAACGCTGTCGATCACCCGATGGGTGGTGGCCGCGGTCACGGTAAAGGCGGCAACATTCCGCGCTCTCCGTGGAACCAGCAGACCCGCGGTCTGAAAACGCGCTCTACCAAAAAAGCGTTTGGCTGGATGATTGTCAGCGACAGAAGAAAAAACAAGGCTAAGTAATTATGGGAAGATCAACTAAAAAAGGTCCGTTTGTGGATTTAAACCTGTTGGAAAAAGTTCAAGCGATGAACGCTTCCAACGAAAAGAAACCTATCAAGACGTGGGCAAGAGCCTGCACCATCGTGCCTGAATTTGTGGGACACACGTTCCTCGTGCACAATGGCAGAAAATTTCTTCCCATTTACGTATCCGAAAGAATGGTAGGCTACAAACTTGGTGAATTCTCTTTCACCCGTTTGTTCAAAGGTCACGGTGGTATGACGAAAGATTCCACCGCCCTGAAATAAGAGTTGAGGATTTGATATGGAAGCTTGTGCAAAAGCTAAATTTCAACGCTATGGCAGCCGCAAGGTGAACCTGGTGCTCGATCAAATCCGCGGTAAAAACGTGAAAGCGGCGGAAGACGTACTTCCGTTCATCGCCAAACGCACCTCGGATTTGGTGGCCAAAACGCTTCACAGCGCCGCCGCCAACCTGGAAGTAAAAGCCGGCAAAAAGCTGGATTTCAGCAAAGTCTTCATTAAAGAAGCGTTTGCTAACTTGGGCCCCAGCGGCCACTTGAAAAGAGTGCAGCCCGGCCCGCAAGGCCGTGCGATGCCCTACAAAAAGAGCATGTGCCACTTGACTGTTATCGTCACCGACGAAAAAAAGGGAGGTCGCTAATTTATGGGACACAAGATTCACCCCCGGTCAATTAGACTTGGTTATATTCAGGATTGGCGCTCCAGATGGTTCGCCCCCAAGAATATGCCGGCGTTGATTATGGAAGATTTCCAGATCCGCAAAATCATTGACGACAAATTCAAAATGGCGGCCGTCAGCTACGTCGGCATCGAAAGAGCCGGTGCGTTCCTGCGCGTCAACATTCACACCGCCCGCCCGGGCGTGGTGATCGGCAAAAAAGGTGCCGATATTGAAGCCCTTCGCAAAGAATTGGAAGCCCTTACCGGCAGCAAAACCTTTGTGAACGTAATTGAAATCAAGAATCCGGAAACGGATGCCCAGCTGGTAGCCCAGAACATCGCCATGCAGCTTGAAAAACGCGCCCACTACGGTGCCGCTATCAAGAAAGCGATCGAAAAGGCCTTGTCCGGCAAAGCGCTTGGTATCAAAATCATGGTGTCCGGCAGACTTGGCGGCGCGGAAATCGCCCGCACGGAATGGAAACGCGAAGGCCGCGTACCGCTGCACACCTTGTGCGCCGATATCGATTACGGTTTTACCGAAGCCAACACCATCAGCGGTAAAATCGGTATTAAAGTCTGGATTTTCAAGAGAACCCACTTCGCCAAATCTCCTAAAGAGATTATGAACGAACTCAAGAAACATCGCGACATGGAAAACGGTTCCACCGAAGGTGCGACGGAAGTCGCCGCGGCGGAAGCCAAATAGAGGACTTTGACTTATGTTGATGCCTAAAAGAGTTAAATACCGCAAACCCTTCAGCGCGCCCCGCATTAAAGGCAACGCTAAACGCGGCACTGAAGTGGTGTTCGGCGAATTTGGGTTGAAAGCGTTGGAACCCAAATGGATTACCGCCCGGCAGATTGAAGCTGCCCGTATTACCTTGTCCCGCTTCATCAAGAAAAAAGGTAAACTTTGGATCCGCATTTTCCCGGACAAAGCCATTACCAAACACCCCGCCGAAACCCGTATGGGTAAAGGTAAAGGCGCGCCCGAATACTGGGCCGCTGTGGTGAAGCCCGGCAGAATTTTGTTTGAATTGGAAGGCGCCACTTTGGAAGATACCAAAAGAGCCATGCGCTTGGCTTCCGACAAACTGCCGATCAAAACGAAACTGGTTACCAGAAGGTAGTTTATGAAGACGAACGAAAAAGAAGCTTTGAAAAACAAAACGTTGGCCGAACTGAACGAAGCGCTCGGCAAAGCCCAGGAAAAGAAATTTAATCTTCTTTTCAAACACAGCACCACCCCCATCGCCAACCCGATGGAAATCAGAGCTGTAAGACGCGAAATTGCTCTTTTGCAAACGCTGATCAACCAGAAAAAAGAGCAAAAATAGAGGTTTGAAACATGGAAAATCAAGAAACCCGTGCCAAAAGAAAAGTTCTGAGCGGCGTAGTTGTGTCCGACAAAATGGATAAAACCCGCACCATTAAAGTGGAACGCTTAGTTCACGATGAACGCTATGGCAAAACGCTCAAAAGAGCGGCCAAATTCCACGCTCACGACGAGGCCAACGAAACCAAAATCGGCGATAAAGTGGAAATTATGAGCACCCGTCCCGTTTCCAAAACGACGAAATGGCGTATTTCCAAAATTGTGGAAAAAGCCAGAGCTTAGTTTTTAAAAACTACGGAGTTATTAAAGTATGATTCAATTAAGAAGCATCGTTAATGTGGCCGACAATTCCGGCGCGCGTAAAGTGCAGTGCTTTAAAGTGCGCGGCGGCCACCACCGGGATATCGCGACTTTGGGAGACGTTATTATGTGCTCCGTCAGAGACGCGATCCCTACCTCCGCCATTAAAAAAGGCGACGTGGTCCGCGCGGTAGTTGTGCGCGTGGCCCGCGAAAGAAGAAGAAAAGACGGTTCCTATATTCGTTTTGATGACAACGCTGTTTGCATCATCAACGATAACGGCGAACCCAAAGGCACCCGTGTATTCGGCCCTATTGCCAGAGAGCTGCGCGAAAAGAATTTCTTGAAAATTATTTCCTTAGCTCCTGAGGTGGTATAGTATGAACATCAAGAAAAAAGACACCGTTTTAGTGTTGTCTGGTAAAGACAAAGGCAAGAAAGGCGAAGTGAAATCGGTCAATCCGTCCAAAAACAAAGTAGTGGTAACGGGCGTGAACATGATTTCCAAACACGTAAAGCCTTCCCAAAACAAGCAGGGCGGCATTGTGCAGATGGAAGCCGCGATGGATGCGTCCAACGTGGCGGTAGTCTGCGGCAAATGCAAAAAAGCGATGACGCCCAAAGTGCAAATCTCGGCTGACGGCACGAAAACGCGCGTCTGCCGCAAATGCAACGAGCCGATCATTTAATCAGGTACCGTTAAAATGACTAAGAAAGAAACCAAAAACGAAACGAAAGTGCCCGCCGGCTACATGCCGAAATTGCAGGCTCTTTACAAAGAAAAAGTGCTTCCGGCCTTGCTGAAAGATATGAACGTCAAAAGCCCGATGGCCGTACCGAAAATGACGAAAATCGTCATCAACATCGGTGTAAAAGAAGCCCGCGAAGATATCAAAGCGTTGGAACTGGCCAAAGAAGACTTGACCGCCATCGCCGGCCAGGCCGCCCAAGTGCGCCGCGCCAAAAAATCCATCTCTAACTTCAAACTTAGAGAAGGTATGCCGATTGGCGTGCGCGTAACTTTGCGCGGTGCCAAGATGTATGAGTTCATGGAACGTTTCATCAGCATCGCCTGCCCGCGTATCCGCGACTTCCAAGGCTTTAACGCCAGCTTTGACGGCAAAGGCAACTTGAACCTGGGTATTAAAGAACATTATATTTTCCCGGAAATTGATGTTGAAAAATCGCCCAAAGCCCATGGTATGAACATTACGTTCGTTACCACCGCCGAAAACGACGACAGCGGCCGCTTGCTCATGAATTACATGGGTATGCCGTTCCGCAAATCGGCCAAATAATAGGAGTTAGAAAACTTTATGGCTACTAAAGCATGGGTTGCAAAAATGGCGAAAGACCAAAAGTTCGCCGTGCGCTATCACAACAGATGCCAAATCTGTGGGCGCGCGAGAGGTTACTACCGCGACTTCGGTCTCTGCCGTATCTGCCTTAGAAAAATGGCACACCAGGGTCTCATCCCGGGTCTTAGAAAATCGAGCTGGTAATTTACAGGAGGAGGTACCTTTTTCGGGCCAACTCCGTTAAACGGAAAGTGGCTTGGAGAGGTAGCCTATATACATGGATCCAATCGCAGATTTCTTAACCAGAATAAGAAACGCCAATATGAAGAAAAAAGAAAAAGTGGATATCCCTTTTTCTAAAATCAAAACCGAAATTGCGCGCGTGTTGAAAGAAGAAGGTTACATCGCCAATTTCAAAGCCGTCCATAACGAAACCAAGGGCGGCGTGGTGAGAGTATTTTTGAAATACACGCCCGAAAACGAATGCGTCATCCAAGGTTTGAAACGTATTTCCAAACCCGGTTCCCGCGTTTACAGCGCCTACAACAACATTCCGAAAGTTCGCGGCGCCTTTGGCATCACCATCCTTTCCACGTCTAAAGGTTTGATGACCGACGCACAGGCCAAAGCCGAAAAAATCGGCGGCGAACTGTTGTGCCAGGTTTGGTAAGGGGGGAATATGAGCAGAATCGGTAAAAAGATCATCAACGTTCCCGCCAATACCAAAGTGGAAATTAAAGACAGTGTCATCACCGCCACGGGCGCTTTGGGCACTTTGTCTTACTCTATTCCGGAAGGTATCACGCCTGAACTGAAAGACGGCGTGCTTACCTTCTCCGTCGCCGAAAACCGGGTTAAAGAACTCAACG
>CAYUAA010000045.1:6526-8818 GCA_964442585.1 uncultured Elusimicrobium sp.
AAAGACGGCGTGCTTACCTTCTCCGTCGCCGAAAACCGGGTTAAAGAACTCAACGCTTTGCACGGCACCACCCGCGCCAACGTTTTCAACATTATCGAAGGCGTGACGAACGGTTTCGTAAAAGTGTTGGAAATCAACGGTTTGGGTTACCGCGCCAACGTGGCCGGCACCAAACTGAACCTGGAACTCGGCTTCTCCCACCCCGTCAACTTGGATATCCCCGCGGGCCTTACGGTCACGGTGGATCCGAAATCCGGCTGGGTGACGATTAAAGGCAGCGACAAGTTCAAAGTGGGCGATTTCGCGGCCAAAATCAGAAGAATCAGACCTCCGGAACCCTACAAAGGCAGCGGTATTAAATACCAGGGCGAACACATTGTTCGCAAAGCCGGTAAAACTGCGGCGGGAGGCAAATAATTATGGCCACTAAACAAGAAAGATATCAATTCAGAAAAGACCGCAGCCGCGGCCACCTGTTGAAAAACGGTGCGCACCGCCCGAGACTGTCCGTCTACAGAAGCTTGAAATATATCTATGCCCAAATTGTTGACGACAACACGCACAGCACGTTAGTGTCTGCCACCACGTTGTCCAAAGAATTTGAAGGCAAATTTGAAGCTTCCGCCAAAAGCATCGAAGCCGCCAAAGCGTTGGGCGCCGCCATTGCCAAAAAAGCGCTCGAAAAAGGCATTAGCGAAGTGATGTTTGACCGCGGCGGACGCGTGTACCACGGCAGAATCAAAGCGCTTGCGGATTCCGCCAGAGAAGCAGGATTGAAATTCTAAGGTCACAGGTGAATTTAATGTCCAATGAAACGCTAGTGAAAAGCGATAACAGAAAAGAAGCGAAAGGCAAAAGAGCCGAGTTTCAAAAAGCAAGACCGGCGGTCGAAGGCAAAACCACGGTCATCCACGTAGCCAGAACGGCCAAGGTAGTCAAAGGCGGTAAACGCTTTGGCTTCCGTGCGCTGGTGGTTGTCGGCAACGGCATGGGCAAAGTGGGCGTTGCTATTGGCAAGGCGAATCAGGTTCAGTTGGCTATCGCCAAAGCTGAATCCCACGCCCGCAAACACATGATCACGTTCCCGATCGTGGGCGAAACCATCCCGCACGAAGTCATCGGCAAATTTGGTGCCGCTTCCGTGTGGATGAAACCGGCCGCTCCCGGTACCGGTGTAATCGCCGGCTCCGGTGCGCGCTTGTTGTTCGAAGCTGCGGGTATTAAAGACGTCTTGGCCAAAAGCCTGGGCAGCAGCAATCCCTGCAACTTGGTTTACGCCACGATGGAAGCTTTCAAACAATTGAAAGCCAAAGAAGCCGTGAACGTAATGCGCGGCAAAGCCGCCCCGGCGGCCGAAGCCCCCAAGGCGGAAGCGAAAGCCGAACCCGCCAAGGCCGAATAGTTTTGTGGAGAGATAACAAATGGTAACTTTAAACAACCTTTTCCCTAAACATGGGTCCAGAAAAGAAAAAAGACGCTTGGGTCTCGGCCCGGGTTCCGGTTTGGGCAACTACTGCACCAAAGGTATGAAAGGTCAGTCTTCCCGCTCTGGTAACACCCGCAAAGAAAGCAAAGAAGGCGGTCAGATGCCTTTGATCCGCCACACGCCGAAAAGCGGTTTTTCCAATAAAGACTTTGCCAGACGTTTTGACTATGTCAACGTCGGCTCTTTGGAAAAAGCCTTTGCGGCCGGTGCGGAAGTGACCCCGGAAGCTTTGAAAAAAGCCGGTATCATCCACGATGTTACCCGCGTCAAAGTGTTGGCTAACGGTTCTTTGACCAAAGCCTTGAAAGTGTCCGCCCATGGTTTTTCCGCCACCGCGAAAGCGGCGATCGAAAAAGCTGGCGGCACCGTAACCGTGCTTGAACAGAAGACCAAATAATGGCTAACAACACAGTTGCAAATATCTTTAACGCCCCCGAACTCAAGAAGAGACTTCTCTTCTTGGTCGGGGCGTTGGCTGTTTTCCGGATTGCAGCCGCAATCCCAATACCCGGCATTAACACGGAAGTCTTAAAACAAATGTTTGCCGCGCACCAAAACGGTATTCTTGGTTTTATGAATATCTTTTCGGGCGGCGCTTTGGGCAGATTTTCGATTTTGGCCTTGGGTATCATGCCGTACATTAACGCTTCCATTATCATGGGGTTGGTGCGCGGGGCTCACATTTTCCCGGCGCTGGACCGTATGCATAAAGAAGGTGAATCCGGCAGAAGAAAAGAAAACCAGATCACCCGTATTTTTGCACTGTTCTTGGCGTTGTTGCAAGGCTCTATGATGACGTTCGCCAT
>CAYUAA010000046.1:0-8746 GCA_964442585.1 uncultured Elusimicrobium sp.
AGACGTAGCCTTTTTCAATCAGATCCAAAAATACGCCGATGGTGATGCCTTCGTAACGCGGGGCCATGGTGAGGTAGGGGTTATCCCAATCGCCCTGCACACCCAGGCGTTTGAAACCCTGGCGTTGAAGATCGATAAATTTAGCGGCGAACTCGCGCGCTTTTTTGCGAAAGGCGGGTACGTCGGTAATGTGTTTTTTATCCTGTTTAAGTTCTTTTAACAGGGCTTGTTCAATGGGCAGGCCATGGCAGTCCCACCCCGGCACGTAAGGGGTATAGCAACCCGTCATCGCGCGGCTTTTAATAATAATATCCTTAATTGTTTTATCAAGCGCATGCCCGATGTGAATTTTGCCGTTGGCGTAAGGCGGGCCGTCATGCAATACAAAATGTTTGCCGGCTTCGTTCTTTTTAAGCATGGCTTCGTAGAGGTTGATGGACTTCCAGAAGTCTAAAATTTTGGGTTCTTTTTGCGCCAATCCCGCGCGCATGGGGAAATCCGTCTTGGGAAGCAAAACGGTATGGGAATACTTATTCTTTGCCATGATACAATTCACTCCGTATAATTAAGGATATTTATATTATAGAAAATTTGGCAAAGAAAAAACGCCCGCAAACACAAAAACGGAGGAACTCCTAAATCTCATTCCTCCGTTAAACCGACTGCATCAAAACGAAATCATTCTTCCGTGCCCGTTTGTTTATGCAGGTAAGCGTGTAGCTTTTCCAATGTTTCGCGGCTGATGGTGTGTTCCATTTTGCAGGCATCGATATCGGCCGTTTTGGGGTTTACGCCTAATACTTGCGTTAAAAAACGGCTTAAAATGGCATGACGTTTTTTAACGTCCTCGGCCGCACGGCGTCCTTTGGCCGTCAGTTCGATACCGCTGTAAGGCTGGTGACGCACGTAACCGGCTTCGGCCAGCGCCTTGACCGCACCCGTGACGCTGGGGGTTTTGACGCCCAGCATATCGCGAATATCACTCACACGGGCAACGCCCTGGTCGTTGGCGCAAAAAGAGACGGCTTCCAAATAATCTTCCATATTGGCGGACAGTTTCATATTTCCCCCGGGGCGCAAACGGCGCGCCGATTGTGTATATGGTAGCATATTTTCCGCCGAAAAAGAGTTGCTTTTCTGGCGGAGGAAATTTATAATAGGGATTACACACCCAACCAGGAGGGAGTATGGATACCAACGCTTACATTTCCGATTTTTTAGCCGCCCAAATTAAAAAGGACCCCGCCCAAAAAGTATTTCATCAGGCGGTGCGCGAAGTGGTCAGCTCGTTAAAGCCCGTACTGGAACAAAACCCCGTCTACATCCAAGAAAAAATTTTGGAACGCATCGTCGAGCCGGAACGCACCATCATTTTCCGCGTGCCGTGGCAGGACGACAAAGGCGGCGTGCACGTAAACCGCGGATTCCGCGTACAATTCAACAGCGCGCTGGGGCCGTACAAAGGCGGTATTCGCTTTCACGAAACGGTCACGCAGGACGCACTTAAATTTTTAGGCTTTGAACAAACATTCAAAAACAGTTTAACCACCCTCCCTTTAGGCGGCGGCAAGGGTGGGAGCGATTTTGACACGCGCGGCAAATCCGCCGCCGAAGTAATGCGCTTTTGCCATTCGTTTATCAACGAACTGTACCACCACATCGGTTACCATACCGATATCCCGGCCGGAGACCTGGGATGCGGGGCGCGCGAAATCGGTTATATGTTCGGCCAATATAAGAAATTGACGAATGATTTCACCGGCGCTTTCACCGGAAAAAAACCCAATTGGGGCGGAAGTCTGCTGCGCCCGGAAGCGACGGGTTACGGCGTTGCGTATTTTGCGCAAAACATGCTGGCTACGCGCGGGGATGAATTAAAAGATAAAACGGCCATCGTGTCCGGTTGCGGAAACGTGGGGATTTACGCTATGGAAAAACTTACCCAGCTGGGGGCAAAAGTGGTTGGTTTTATGGATTACGACGGCAGCATTTACGACGAACACGGCATAGACGAAGAAAGATTGGCCTTCTTAAAAGATTTGGTATTCGTACGCCGCGGCAGTTTGAAAGAATACGACAAAAAATTCAAAGGCGCGCATTTCCGCCCCGGCAAAAAAACATGGGATATTCCGTGCGACGTCGCCTGCCCTACCGCCTGCGAAAACGAACTACACGAAGCCGACGCCAAAGAACTTTTAAAAAACGGCTGCAAATGCGTGTGCGAAGGCTCCAACATGCCCTGTACGCCCGAAGCGGTGGCCGCTTTCCAAGCTGCGGGAATTTTGTATTCCCCCGGCAAAGCCTCTAACGCCGGCGGCGTGGCCGTATCAGGCCTGGAAATGACCCAAAACAGTATGCGTATTTATTGGACCCGCGAAGAAGTGGACCAATACCTGCGCCGCATCATGAACAGCATTCACCAAAGCTGTCTGGCCGCCGCTGAAGCCTACGGAATGAAAGGCAACTACATGGCTGGGGCGAACATCGCGGGATTTAAAAAAGTGGCCGATGCAATGCTGGACCAAGGACTGGTATAGCACCGGTTACCCCGGCAAAAAGCACCCCCAATATCCCGTGCCTCTAAAATAAAAATTCAAGAACGGGCGGACTGCTCGGCAAAACAGCCGCGGACAAGTTCGCCCGTTACTATCCTTGAATCTTTATTTTGCTCTTCCGGGCAAGAGCTGCATAAAAACAAAACCTAAAAATCAATTTTATCGGCACTCCAAGAGCCGCCAAAACGACACAACGCCAATACCTTTACATAATCATAAAAAAACGGGCCAATCCTTTTGGACTGGCCCGTTTTTACCTCAAAAATTTACCCAATGCGCATATCGTGCATATTGACTGATGAAACAGCCTGTTCGGCAGGCGGATTCTTGCGCGAATAAATTTTGTTTACAATCACCGCAATCGCACCGTCCCCTGTCACGTTGCACGCCGTACCGAACGAATCCATAGCAATATAAAGCGCAATCATCAGCCCCAGTTCGGCTTCTCCAAATCCCAGCATGCTCTGCAAAATGCCCAACGCGGCCATAATCGCGCCGCCCGGCACGCCGGGGGCAGCCACCATCGTTACGCCCAGCATACAAATAAAACCCGCAACCTGCGCAAACGAAACAGTCTGTCCGCCGATAAACAAAATAGCCAGGGCGCACGCCACAATCTTCATGGTGCTGCCGGAAAGGTGAATGGTAGCGCACAGAGGCACCACAAAGCCGGCAACTTCCTCACGCACGCCGATTTTGACGGCCTGTTTAAGCGTCACGGGAATAGTGGCGGCGGAAGACTGCGTCCCCAAGGCGGTCAAATACGCAACCAACATGGTTTTTAGCATAAAAAATGGATTTTTCCGCGCCACAATCCCCGCCAGCACAAATTGAAACACCAGCATGACGGCGGTTATCGCAAAAATCAACACGATGATTTTGGCAAACACGCCCAATACCGCGGCTACCTGACCGCCGACGGTCATATTCAAAAAAATGCCAAAAATGTAATACGGCAGCAACGGGATAATCACACGCACGATCACCTTGTCCACAATATCCCTAAAATCCACCATAACGCCTTTCAAGCGGTTGCCCTGAATAACGGCCATACCAAGCCCCAGCGTAAACGCCAGTACAAGCGCGCTCATCACGTCCATTACCGCCGGCATGGCGACGGTGAAATACGGCTTTAACTCCGCGCCGGACGAAAATGAAGCCAAATGCGCCGAAGGATCCAACAAAAACGGATACGCCGCTTCCGCCACGCCATAGCTAAAAAAGCCCGACGCCAGCGTAAACCCGTAAGCCAACGCCGCCGTAATAAACAACAGCTTCCCGGCCGATCGGCCCAGCTCCGCAATACCCGGGGCCACCAGGCCCACAATTAAAAGAGGGATAATAAACCCTAAAAAATTACCGAACAAGCCGTTAAAAGTCAGTACGCAACGCACCAGCCATTCCGGGAAAAAGAATCCGCACGCAATACCCGCCACAATCGCGCAGATTACGCCGGGCAGCAGACCCCATTTTAATTTGATGGACAACTTCCGTTTTCTTATTTTCATAAAATCCTTATAAATTAAGTTATTTTTTATTATACGAAATTGCCCTTCTTCCCAACAGCAAATGTTATATAATAACTTATCTGCCCGGGAGGAATCTATGCTGCACAGACTGCTTGCCGTCGCTTTGCTCATCTTTCCGTCCGCATGCGCGTGCGCTCTGCATTTTACGCCTCAAACAGCCTTGGCCGCAAATGCGGCTGCGCCCAACGAATTTACGTTGGAAACGTATGTGGCGGCTTATTTGGCGGCCTCCCCCCGCTTAAAAGCGCAGGTCAATACGCTCAAATCCGCCCAAAACACGTATAAAAATGCGTTTACAAACGCCTTTTTGCCTTCGTTTTCGTTTAGCACGTCGGCCGATAAAACTTTTAACCGCCAAAGCCGTCTTTCCTCCTGGGAAAATTTCAACCGCGCTTCGTCTTCCGCACGCGCGTATGGCAACTGGAATTTATTTAATTCCGGCAAAGACGCGCTGGCCTATAAATCCGCCTCGCTCGATTGGCAGATTGAGAAGATTGAATTTGACGAAAGCATCCAAAATTTCGTGCTTGACGCCGTAGAAACCTACTATAATTTACTGCTCAGCGAAAAACTGCTGAAAGTGTATCAAGACGATTTATCCGTAGCGCAAAACCAATACGAACAAGACAAAATCCTTTACGATAACGGTTTGAAAACCCGCTCGGACCTGCTGTCCAGCGAAACCAACTGGCGCAGTAGCCAGCTCTCGCTTTTTTCCGCCCAGAACGATTATGAAAATTCGCTCAAAAATTTTAACATCGCCCTTAATTTACCCATCGAACGCGCGGTGAAATTAGACGAAACAGTCTCAGAAGATTTGCCCGACCTGCCCTCGCTGGACGAAGATCTCTCCTCCGCCTTGGCCCACCGCTACGACGCGCGCACCCGCCGCCTGCGCCTGCGCCAAAGCGACGTAACCCAAACCCTTCAAAATTTAAATACGCTGCCCTCGGCGTTTGTAGACTTGTTCGCCTCTACGGGGAGAGGACTAAACTCACACGAGTTGTGGGAATACAATTACGGTCTTTCGGCCGGAATCAGTTTTGATATTGGCTTCTTTTACTTAAATAAATACCGCGACCGCCAAAATATCCGCCTCGCCAACCAAAACGCCCATTTGGAATACGAACAATTCCTGCGTTCCGTGCGCGACGCGGTGGTGGAAGCACGCAACGCACTGCTGTTAAAAATGCGCAGTTTGGAAATTTCCCAACTGCGTTTGCAAGCGGCCGAACAAAAGTTTGAAGCCACGCAGTTAAAATATAAAAACGGCCTGATGAGCGCGACCGACTTAACCGTCGCTCGCCAGGAAATGATTTCCGCCCAAGTAAACTATGCCACCCTGTTGAGCGATTTAACCCTCACCCGCCTGCGCTATAAAAACGCGCTCGGGGAACAAATTTACGATTATAAACTGGAGAATTTATGATTAAAAAAATTTTAAAATGGACTCTCATCTCTCTGCTGATTGCCGGCGCGCTGGCGGGCGTTTGGTTTTACGGAGTAAAGCCGTTAATCGCCAAAATTAAAGGAGAAGTAATCAATCCGGCCGACGTGACCGAAGTAAAAAAAGGTGAAGTGGAAATCACCTTCCAAGACACTGGCCTCATTACGGCCAAGCAGGATGTAAAAGTAACCTCCAAACCCAGCGGTATTTTAAAAGCAGTCTACGTAAAAGAAGGCCAATACGTTAAAAAAGGCCAGCAGGTCGGCCTGGTAAAACCCGGCCGCAACGAATTTGAAGACTACAAACCCATGCCCATCTATACGGAGGCCGAAGGAACCGTAGTTAAATGCATCGACTCTGACAACAACGCCAAAGACCTGTCTGAGCGGGACTTATCCCTCCCCCGCCTGGGTACGTTTTTATACGGCAGTTACGACCAGGCCGATAAAGCCACCTGCTTTTTGCGCGTAGTGAATATGGATATGCTTTTAATCCCGCTCTATGTAAGCGAGCAGAAAATTATGAAGTTAAAAACCGGAATGCCTGCCACCGTCAACATTATGGCGTTAGGCAGCGAAGGGCAAGACCTGCAAGGCAAAATTTCGCACGTTTCCACTCAAACGGAAAAAAACGGCAGCCGCTGGAGTGACAGCAAAGGATTCTTGGTAATTGTAGAATTGCCCCGCAACAACCGCAATATTCTGCTGGGGGTAACCGCTTCCATCTCTATTCCCATTCAGAAAAAAGAAGACGTGCTCGTTATTCCAGCCAACGCGCTTTTTGAAAAAGAAGGCAAAAGCTACGCATTTAAATTTTTAGGCGGAAATAAATCGCAAAAGGTGGAAATAGAAACCGGGCTTGCCAACGACAATTTGGTAGAAGTAACCAAAGGCCTGGCCGAAGGGGAGCAAGTGCTTACCGCACTGCCGTATGGAGAATCATGGTAGTCAAGTGCAATAATCTGGTTAAAATTTACCACGCGGCGGAAGATTTACGCGCATTGGACGGCGTGTCGGCCCATATCAAAAAAGGAGAATTCGTCGCCATCATGGGCCCCAGCGGCTGTGGAAAAAGTACGTTTTTAAACACGTTGGGGCTGTTGGACGAACCCAACAGCGGCGAATACTTTTTAAACGGTATCGCCACCGCCAAAATGAACGATGCGGAACGCTCCAAAACCCGGCGCGAAAACATCGGCTTTATCTTTCAATCTTTTAACTTGATGCCTAAACTTTCCGTACTGGAAAACATCGCCCTGCCCATGCGCTATACGGATATGCCCCGCAAAGACATTCTCCCCCGCGCGCACGAACTGGCCAAACGCGTTGGACTGGAACATAAACTGCAAAATACCCCGCTGCAACTTTCCGGCGGGCAGTGCCAGCGCGTCGCCTGCGCCCGCGCACTGGCCAACCGCCCGGCCCTTATTTTAGCCGACGAACCAACCGGAAACCTGGACTCCAAATCCAGCCGCGACATTTTAAATTTACTCTGCGAACTTAACCAAAACGGCATGACGATCGTTATGGTAACACACGACCCGAAAATCGCCGAAAACACGCACCGCATTATCCGCATGAAGGACGGTAAAATTGTATGAAACTGCCTGATTTAATCGCCGCCGGATGGACGGAAATTTACAGCCATAAAATGCGCAGTTTTTTAAGTTTCTTTGCCATAACCATCGGTATAGCAACGTTTTTCTACACGCTTAGCGTGCTAAGCCAGCGCTACCGCGACATCGACCGCTCCGCCAAAATTTCCGGCATAGGCAGGGTAGACGTTTCTACCGATTACCCGCTCGATATGACGCAATACAACGCCCTAAAAGACATGCTGCCGAAAAAAACCTCCGTATCCTTCGTCCCGAACTGGTATCTTCATGGAGAGTTTACATATAAAAATACAAACGTAAGCGGATTTAGGTACACCGGCGTAATGCCCACTTGGAAGGATTCCTCTTTCGCCTACCGACTGGAGGGACGCTTTATCAACTGGCAGGATATCGCCAATAAAAACCGCGTTGCCGTAATAACGGTATATCCGCACGAAAAAAAAGAGCGCCGCCTTTACCAAAACATCCGTCAGGAAGAAGGCCAAGAGGAACCCGCCAAATTAACCGAATTTACCGCCCACGTCAATCTGTTAAACCAACAAATTATGATGGAAAACGAAATGTTTACCGTCGTGGGATTATTACACTCGTTGGAAGCAAACAAAGATCCCCGCTTTCCGCAGGACCGCGAATGGTCCCCCCGCATTTATATGCCTTATACCACTTTTTACGAAATCCTGCCTAGCTGGAAAGAAGAAATCGGCACCGAGATCCGCTTGATTACCGGCCAAGAAAAATCCGCCCATACCGCAGCCGCCGCGGTTATCAGTTTTTTACGCGCGCAATTTGGCATTGACGAAAAACCGCAGCCGAAATTTTTCCGCAATGAAGTAAACAAGCGTATTCAAGATGCGCGCGCGGATTTAAACAAAATGCTCTTCTTGGGGCTAATCGCCATGATTGCCGGCGGGATTGGGATTATGAACGTGACGATGGCGGTTATTTTTTCGCGCACGAAAGAAATCGGCGTACGGCGCGCTTTGGGCGCCACCCGGCGCGATATTTTAGCCCAATTTTTAGTGGAGGCCATGCTGCTGGGGCTGTGTGGTTCGTTTGCCGGCATGCTGTTGGGCTATATAGCCGTACTGCATATGGCGGCAGACGTCAGCCAGATGACTTTTTCGTGGTGGGTGGTGGCGTTGTCCATACTGATTGCACTGGTAACCAGTTTCCTGTTTGCCCTGTACCCGGCGTGGCAGGCCTCTAAACTCAGGCCCGTCGACGCGCTTAAATACGAATAAGCCCCCTGTTTGCTATAATACTCCTATGCAAGTAAAAATTAATATAGATGGCGGCTCGCGCGGCAATCCCGGCCCGGGCGCGGCCGCTTACGTAATTTGCGATTTAAACGGCAAAATCCTCGCGCAGGAAGGCCACTTCATGCCCCACTGCACCAACAACCAGGCTGAATACACCGCCTTGAAATTGGCGCTCATAAAATCGGCCGAATTGGGAGCCAAAGAACTTTTTATACAGTCGGATTCGCTGCTGCTCGTTAAACAATATCTGGGCGAATACAAAATCAAACACCCGGATTTGGCTGCGCGCATGCAAATTATCCGCCGCCTGGCCGCGCCGTTTACGGTGCATATCGAACACG
>CAYUAA010000047.1:0-8604 GCA_964442585.1 uncultured Elusimicrobium sp.
AAATACAGCGAGCGCAGCCCGATGATGGCAAAAATGTTGGATGAATACACCAAAAACGTATCCTGCGTGATGGATAAAACGGCCGGGATAGAGTCCACCGCAAAAATCAGGTCGGACATTTCAATCACCACCACCGCGGCAAAAAGCGGGGTGGCAAAACATTTGGCATTTTCGATGACGAAAAAATTTTCGCCATGGTAATCGGTCTTAAGCGGCATGATTTTTTTGAGTGTTTTGAGTACAAACGAGTTACCGGGGTCGAAGGAGTCGTCTTCTTTTTGAAAGAGCATTTTGGCCGCGGTAAATACCAAAAGCGCGCCGAAAACGTACATCGTCCACGAGAACATGGAAATCAGTTTTACACCCAAAAAAATAAATGCAAAGCGCAGCACCACGGCCCCTAAAATGCCCCACAAAAGTGCCTTAGGCTGCAAAGCGGGGGGGATGGCAAAGTAGCCAAAAATCATAATAAAAACAAACATATTGTCGACGGACAGCGAATACTCCAGCACGTAGCCTGTGTAAAATTCCAATGCGTGGCGAAGGCCTTCCACCAGCCAAATGGCTCCGCCAAACAGCGCGGCCAGCGTTACCCAGGCGCATACCATAAGGGCGGCTTCTTTCATGCTTACTTTGCCGTGGTGTTTATTTAGTACGGTTAAATCGATAAACAGCGCCGCCAGGACGGTTACCCAAAAGGCAACCCACATAATGGCGGAAACGGTGGTGGTGACGGGTTCCATAATTGCTCCTAAAGTAAAGATATACAAATTATAGCAGTTTGGGAGAGGAAGTTTAGGCATGCTTCCAACGCAGGCAAATGGGTTTTCCGCTCCCCGCTGAAATAAAAAAACCGCCCTTGGGCGGATATTTTTATTTAGCCGAGGATGGGAGTCGAACCCACAACCTACGGTTTACAAAACCGTTGCTCTGCCAATTGAGCTACCTCGGCGTCAAATCTCACTTAAATATCATAGCATTTTTTACGCTTCGCTCCAATCGGCCATATTTGCTACAATGCTCAAAAGGAGGATTTTATGAAGAAATTTTTATCGTTATTTATTATTTTGGCGTCTTCGGCGGGTTGGGCCGCAGAGCAAAATTGTAAGATTGCGTCCGAGCGTCCGATAAAATTGTTATCGGCGGAAATGAAACGTTCGTTTAAAACGCTTAAAAAACAAAATCCGCCCATCTATTATATGGCGTATACGTTTACGGAAGGAAACGCCTATGGGGTGTTGGTGGAAGACGGCGGCGTGTCCAACCGGTGGGACAGCCAAATCAACTATTTAGACGTGCAGGCCCGCGCGGGCAGCCCGGCGTTGGATAACACGCGTAAATTAAAAAACGCGAAAGACAATTACTCCGTTATCGGCGGCAGAGTGCCTTCTTTGGAAGGGGACGGCGGCGCGTTTACCGCCGCCGTGTGGCGTTTAACACAGCGCGCGGCGGAATCCGCCCAGCAGGACTACGGCCGCGTACAGGCCGATGTGCAAGCCGCTTCGCAGCGGATGGACGACTCTCCCGATTTTGTTTTTCCTCCCGTATCTTCTTATTGCCGTACGGCGCCTGAAGTGACCATCGATTTGAGCAAAGTGGAAGCGTTATTGGTAAAAGCTTCCCGCCGCGTGCAGGATAATGCGGTGGTGCTTTCGAGCAATTTTGATTTTTCCGGCCAGACCGTGCACCAGTATATTGTGGATTCCCAGGGGATGCAGTTAAAAACTCCGTCGGTGCAGTTTCGGCTGAGTTATTCGATTGCGGGCAAAACGGCCGACGGGTTGAAAATTTCCCGTTCAAACGGATATGATATGTTGGATTTGTCCGGCATGCCTTCTGAAGAGAAACTGCTGGCCGATGTGGAACAGTCGCTGCGGGAGCTGGAAGCTTTATCCCGCGCGCCGCTGGCGGAACCTATTACCTCGCCGGCTATTTTAAGAAGCCGCGCCATGGGCGTGTTTGTGCATGAGGTGTTGGGCCACCGCATGGAGGGCCACCGCCAAAAAGAGGACTCATTCGGGCGAACGTTTACTTCCAAATTGGGTCAGCGGGTGACGGCTCCTTTTATCAGCGTAGTGGACGACGCGACGTTGGAATCTTTCGCCGGCGTACCCCTGCGCGGGTTTTATGAATACGATGACGAAGGCGTAAAATCCCGGCCGGTAGTGATGGTGGAAAACGGCGTACTTAAAAATTTTTTAATGAGTTCCAGCCCCATTAAAGGCTTTCCCGCATCCAACGGGCACGGTCGCCGCGCGCGGGATAAACGCGCTGTGGCGCGTATGGGAAATACGAGGGTAATCGCTTCGGAAACGGTTCCGTATGAACAGTTGGAAAAAATGCTTTTGGCCGAAATTAAACGTCAGGGCAAACCTTATGGTTTTATTATCGAGGATTTGTCCGGAGGATTTACCATGACCGATACCGATTCTCCGCAAGTGTTTAAGCTGGAGCCCAAACTTGTCTACCGCGTATATCCCGACGGCCGCAAAGAAGTCATGCGCGGGGCGGACCTGGTGGGTACGCCGCTGGTCAGCTTTTCCCAAATCTTAGCCGCGGCCGATGATGACAATGTTTTCAACGGCAACTGCGGTGCGGAATCGGGCTGGGTGCCGGTGTCGGCTATTGCGCCCAGCATCCTGTTTAAAACGTTGGAAATCGAAAATACCGCCAAGAGCGCAATTAAACCGCCGGTGTTGCTTTCGCCTGCGGCGGCCCGGAAAGGAGGTAAAAAATGAGGAAATTTTTAACCTTGTCGTTTGTTTTTGTTTTTATGCTGTGCGCTTTGGCGGGGGGAGCCAAACCCGCTCCCAAATTGCCCGATAATATGTTTTTCCGCGCCATGCAGGACGAAATGAAGCGTACGTTGAAAGAGTTCCGCCCCAAAGACGGGCCCGCGCTGTATTATGTAGCTTATAAACTGTTGTATTCGTCCTCCTTTGTGCGCCAGGCCTCCTTTGGGCAGCTGTATCCGTTTGATAAGCTTTCCGATCCGGAATTGGCGGCCACGGTGGTGCTGGGGGTAGGATCGGATAAAAACGATCAGCTGGGTTTTGAAAACAACCGTTTTTATTATGCGCCCCAAAAAACCCTTAACGTGCCGCTGAGTTATGACGGTATCCGGCGCATGTTATGGTTAATTACGGATGCGGAGTATTTGGTGTCGGCGGATTCTTTTGTAAAAAAACAAGCCTATAAACGCCAAAAAGCGCTGTCGGACGAATTGCCGGATCGGGTGACAGCGGAGCAAACCTCCGTGTTTGAAGAAATGGGCGGTTTCTCGTTTCCGGACGCAAAAAAATGGGAAGATATCATTAAAAATCTTTCCTCCCGAGGAAAGAAAAGCTATTGGCTTGAAAATTTTACGGCGTCCGTAGAAATCGAACGTGAGGAAACTTATTATTTAAACAGTTTAGGAGGGGCGTACCAGATTCCTTTTTCGCGGGGGATTGTAAAATTAACCGCGCTGTTGCGCAACAAAGACGGATACCGCCAGTTGATGGAGGAAAACATCGTCTTGGCGGATTTCCATCAGCCGGATGAAGACTTGCTTTCCCAAAAGACGGATGAGTTTTTAGTGTCGTTGGCCGAAAGATATAACGCGTATAAAACGGAGGCTTATTTGGGGCCGGTGTTGCTTCGGCCGCAGGCGTCTGCCCGGTTTATTATGAATAACTTTGGTATCCAGACGGAAAACGTCCAGCCGCTGCTGTCGGCCGACTACGAGCAGGACCAGACGGCGGGGAACTTTCGCGATAAAAAGGGTATGCGGGTAATTTCCAACGTGGTGGATGTTTTTGACAAACCGCATTTGCGTGACTATAACGGCAAGCCGCTGGCGTTTATGCCGGTGGACGACGAAGGCGTTGCGGCGCGGGAGTTACAGCTTACCTCACTGGGCCGCCTGCGCGAACTGCCTCTTACGCGCCGTCCGCTGACGCCGGAACACCAGAGTAACGGTCATTCTCGTATGTCCATGTACAGCTATCCGCGTGAAACGCTGACTAATTTGTTGGTGGAACCTCAAAAACCGCTGTCGGAAGAGGCGCTTAACGAAGAATTCATTGCCGTGTGCCAAGATTGGGGTTTAGAGTATTGTTATGAAGTGGAAGCCATTGACGACAGGTCGGGCGAAGTGGTAAACCGCGCCTGGCGCGTCTATGCCGAAGACGGCCGCAAAGTGCCCGTGTTTGCGATGGATTTGCTCAGTTTAAGCAGCCGCTCTTTGCGGGACATTATTGCGGCCGGGGCAGACCGGGACGTGTTTTACTTTGAAGGCGGTGATTTGCGTCGTACGGTGATTGCTCCGTCTTTACTGTTGGAAGAAGCGGAAATTCTGCAAAGCGACGTCAAACCGGATAAGCCAACATTTGTTCCCAAACCGTAGAATAATGTTTTAACAATAAAAAGGGACGGTTTTAACCGTCCCTTTTTTTATGACGAAAAATGGAGATTACGCGGGCAAAAGCGTAAGCAGTTCGTCCGCCACTTGGCCGATGAACGTATCGGCGTCTGCTCTGCTGATTTTTTCCAGTTGTTTTTTTGCGGCTGTTTTTTTGCCCATGCGGTACCAGTTCATGGCTTGGATGAACAGGGCCAGTTGGTTGGCGGGGGTGTGCTGCAGCATTTGTTCGGCGGTTTGCAGCGATTGCCGGTATTCTCTTCCCGTATATAGCCATAACGCTTTTTGAGCCAGTAAATCCGTTCGGCCGGGAGCCAGCAGCAGGGCGGCATCGATGTCTTTTAACGCTTCTTGCGGTTGTCCGAGGCCTTGGCGCGCGGACGCGCTTAAGCGCCAAAAATCGGGGTTTTGGTCGTCTTCGGACAGGGCCATGGTGATATTGATGAACGCGTCCTCAAAATTGCGCTGGCGCAAAAATGTTTCGGCGTAACGGGCGCGATAGAGCGCGTCAGCTGCGGGGTTGAGCGTAAAAAAACGGTCGTACATGTGGCGCGCTTTAGAATAAAAACCCATGGCCGAATAGTTGGCTGCCTGGCCGGAGAGCGCGTCGGGGTTGTTGGGATCCGCTTTGAGGGCGAGGTCATACAGTTCAATAGAGCGGCTGGTGAGCCCGGTTTGCTGGTACAAATTGGCCGCCGCCAAGAGAAGCGGTGCGTTTTTGGGGTGAAATTCTAACGCTTCCAGGTATACTTCCAAGGCTTTGCTTAAGTTATTTTGCCGCTCATAACTGGCGCCAAGCAGGCGGTAAGCGCGCGCTTCCCGGCGTTTGACGTTTTTGGTTTTGTTGATGTATTCGGTCAATTCTTTAATGGCCTGGTCGTATTGGCCGGCGGCGTATAAATCGCGCGCCTGGGTGTACTCTTTGCGGTCACCCGCCGGCGCAAGGCCTAAAAATCCGGCTGAACAGGCCGCCAGCCAAAGGCTGCCCGCGCCGATTAAAAGAGATTTATAATTTAAGCACATAAGGTAATGCAAACAGCAGGATGTCTTCCTGCAGCGCCTCCATATTCCGTGTGGCTTCTTGTATGCCCACTTCGCCCGCTTGGTGTAATTTGTCCAGTTCCAGGGTGCCGATGTCGAGCACGCGGTTGGTCAGCACGAAGTTGGCTTTTTGGGCGGCTTCTTCAATCATGGCCGCGCCGCGCACGTCGCCCACGCGCAGCAGATAAGCGGCTACGCTTTGGGGCGTTTTAGAATAAAAATCCGGCGGCGTGACGGAAGCGATAATATAATCCGCCCCCATCAGTTTAACCGATTCCACCGGCAGATAGTCTACCACCGCACCGTCCACCAGTGCGCGGTGGCGGTATTCCACGGGTTCGAATACGCCGGGTAAATTCATGCTGGCACGCACGGCGATGGCCAAAGGGCCCGAATTAAATACCACGCGTTCGCCAGTTTTTACGTCCATAGCGGCGCAGGAAAAGGGAATTTTCATATCTTCAAATTGCATGTCGCCCAACTGTTCGTAAAAAAATTCGACCAGGTTGGAGGAAGACGGAAGTTTTTTGGCAAATAAAAATCGCAAAAGGCCCATGGCGTTATAGTCGGGCGTAATGTTGCTTAACGTAAGGTGGGAGCTGATATCCCACAACTTGGAAGTAGGCAGTCCGGCCGCATACAAGGAACCCACCACCGAACCCATGGAGGTGCCGGAAATCATATCAATCGGCATGCCGGCGTTGTCGAGCGATTCCAGCACGCCTACATGCGCAAATCCGCGTACGCCGCCGGCGGAAAGCGCAAGCCCGATTTGGGGGCGTTGGTCTTTGGGCAGGCTGATAAAACGCTGCCACAGAAATTCACGCAGAATATCATCGTCCGTTTGGCGTTGAAGCGAATAAGCCGGCAGCGTGCACAGCACACATGCCGCCAGCCATGCGGCGCGGAGCAGGAGCGCTTTCATTGTAAATCCTGGCCGATGGCCCATTCCAGTTCTGCTTTGGCGAGGCGGTTTTTCAAAATAGCTTCAAAATAGCCGGCCGCCGTTTGTTCAAATGCTAAAAGGGCTTCCAACGGGGCGGTGCCGGATTTGGAGGAGTTTTTTTCGGCCGCTTCAATGCGGGTTTTTAAATCGCGGTAGACGGATTGGCGCGTCAGTACTTCTTCCTGCCAAAAGCGCATGCTTTCAAAACTGCCGGCCACCTGAATGCGGATTTTATCTTCTATTGCCGCACGTTGGAGCGAGCTTTTGCGCTGTTCGGCTTTGCGCTGGGCGATTTGTTCGGAAAAATTGTACGGAATCGGCAGACGCACGGCCAGCGAAACCTGTTTATTTACGTCATCAAGCGAGTCGATGCCCATTTGTTCGTAGGAGCCGTTTAACACGATGTCCGGGTAGCGTTTGGACAAGGCCAAGTCAATGGCGATGTTGTCGGCTTCCAAGGCGTAAATGGCGGCTTTTAATTCGGGGCGGAATTCCATGGCCCACAAGTTTAAGTGCGGTACGTCCCAATTGGTTTTAACAGGGATAAATTCGCCTTTGATGGTAACGGTGGAATTAAGTTCTTTGTTTAGGCTGACCAACATGTCCATCTGCGCTTTGCGCAGGGATTGTTTTGCTTGGTTGTTGCGGGAGGATAAATCGGCCAGCAGGGCGCGTTGGCGGATTTGGGCCCAAGCGTCTCCGGACGGGCGCGTATACCAGCGGGTGGCCGTATCAAACGTTTCTTGCGTAAAGCGGGCGTACTCCTGCGCGTAAAGCAGATTGTTGAAGGATTTTTTAATATCCAATACTACGGCGTTTTTTACCGTTTCGTAGCGGCTTTGCACTTGTTTTAAATTGGCGCGCGCCATTTTAAGCGTGCCGCGGATGCGTCCGCCCGAATATAAATACTGCGTGGCCGTTACGCCGACGCCGAAAAATTGTTTTTTTCCGTCCAGGGAGTCCGAGCTGGGTAAAAAGCGGTTGGCTACCGAATCCGGCAGTACCATGGGGTAGTCCAGGTCGTACCAGGTGGCGGTGCCTTGGAGTGAAAATTGCGGCAGAAAGCGGAATTTGGCTTCGTTGATTTTTTGTTCGGCGATGATGACTTCCTGCTGGGCGGATAAAAATTCGGAATTGTTTTCCAGGCCCAGGCGAATGGCGTTTTCCAGGGTGAGATCGTCGTTTATCAAGCTGGAAAATTTAAGCCCGTATTCTTTTTGCGCCGCCGCCGGCAGGGCCGCACATAACAAGATCAGCGCAAGTGCGCAGTATTTCTTCATACAACCCCCGTTCGGTTAGGACTGTTTGTCCTTTTTTAGTTCCGCTTCGATGCGGTCCATCATGGCGTTAAAATCTTCTTGCAGGTCCATGAGCTGGTCGCCTTTGCGCAGGTGGATACGCTGGGAATAATCGCCTTTGGCGATTGCTTTGCAGACGCGTTCAAAATGGTATACGGGCCCCGCCATTTTGTGCGACAAAATGGCCGAAATCAGCACCACAAACAACAGATAAATGGCGATTTTGTAGAAAAATTCCGATGCGATGGGAATAAACTGGTCGTAAATAGGCTGTACGAGTACAGGGTAGGTATCAAACAGGTCGTTCAACGTAGCGGTGATTTCAAACGTCATGATCGCTAAACCGCACAGCACGCTTAATATAATCATCATCATATAGCGCACCTGCAAATTCTTTTTAATAAAGATGGTGCGGCGTTTAAATTGAGGCCTGTCTTGTTGGGGAGATTGGTTGGCGGGAGTTTGGTTCATAGATTCCTCTTAAAAATTAGTAACGTAACGCAGCTGTAAAATGCGTTCGCTTTCGTCCCCGCGGCCGATGCGGCGCACGGCCGCGTCCAACGCCAAGGACGGATGCAGCGTAAATCGGGCGCCCAAATTCAAGCGGGAATCGCGCATATTGCGGATATTGTCCCACTCGGCCAACAGGGCGATGTTGTCGGCTACATGGTAAAACATGCCGGTGAACAGGTATAAGTCGTCAATGTCAAAATCGGACAGGTTGACCCCCGCGCTGGCATGCAGGCCGGGGAGGATAATCTCGCGCGAGAAGGTAAGGTAGCCGCCTTTACGATTATCGAGATATTTTTTTGTTTTGGTGTAATTGCGGCGGCCGTCATAACCGTAACCGTAGCGGCGTCCATCGTAGCCGATGGCGATGGCGGGCAGGTAGAGGCTGCCGTCGTAAAGTTTCCATT
>CAYUAA010000048.1:0-8415 GCA_964442585.1 uncultured Elusimicrobium sp.
TATTATCGGCGTCAAACCTGCGCATATTACCACGGAAGCCGACCGCGGCCGCGCGTTGGGCGTAAAAGAACTTTTTATCGATTTGGGCTTGTCCGCCGAAGAAGCCAAAAAACGCGTGGAACCTGGCGACTGGGCTGTGCTTGATCGCGAATATGCGGAATTTGGTGACGGGCGTATTTGCGCCAAAGCGCTCGACAACCGCGCCGGCGTATTTGTGCTGGCTGAAATGGTGCGGGCGTTGAAAGATCCCTTTTACGATGTTTACGCCGTTTTTACCGTGCAGGAAGAAGTGGGGTTGCGCGGCGCGAAAACGGCGGCTTTCGGCATTGAGGCTGACTTGGCTCTGTGCCTGGATACTACAGGCGCGGCCGACATTCCCGGCGTGGCCCCGCAGGATTACATCACGGTCCTGGGCGGCGGCGCGGGCGTGACGGCGATGGATGCCTATACCATTACTCCCAAGTGGCTGTTTGACGCTTTAAAACAACTTTGCGATCGCCATAATGTCTGCCGTCAAGTGCGGGTGGCCCCGCGCGGCGGAAACGATGCGGGAGAAGTACACTTGTCCAAAACGGGTGTGCCTACGTGCGGGCTTTCCATTCCTACGCGCAACATTCACTCCAATGTGGAAGTGGTGTCCAAATACGATGTGGAAAACGTTTTTCGCTTGGCGTTGGCCGCGGCGCAGAACGGCGTAGAGGAGGCCGTTTCCTAACGGGTTAGTTATGATTAAAAAATTTGAACTGGGTAAAAAACGCGGCGTGTATTTGAACGTATCCGATTATGCCCATAATCCCGACTGGCAACTTTCGCAGGAAGAATTGCGCGCTTTTGAAAAATGGGACGCGGCTTACCGCACTTTGGTGGCCTTGCTTTATAATTATGTACCCAATTCCGGCCATCCGGGCGGGAGCATCTCCAGTGGACGCATTGTGGAACACCTTTTATATAAAGAGATGGCGTACGATTTAAAGCGGCCGCATTTGGATGAAGCCGATATCATCTCTTACGCCGCCGGCCACAAGGCCTTGGGGCTATACGCCATGTGGGCGCTTCGCAACGAAGCTGCGCGTATCGCTGCGCCGGAACTGCTGCCCACGGAAGAGAAGCTGCAGCTGCGTTTGGAAGATTTGCTCGGTTTTCGCCACAATAAAGAGCAAAATACGCCGCTTTTTAAAAAATTTAACGTAAAACCTTTAGGCGGACACCCGGAACCGCTTATTCCGTTCGTGCGCACCAGTACGGGTGCTAGCGGCGTGGGGGACGGTTCCGCCGTTGGCTTGGCGTTGGCCGCCGCCGATGCATACGGGGAAAATTGTCCCGCCGTACATATTATTGAAGGCGAAGGCGGCTTGACCGCCGGGCGCGTGAGCGAAGCCGCCGCAACGGCCGCCACCGCGCAGTTGAAAAACGCTGTGTTTCATATCGACTGGAACGAAGCTTCCATCGAAAGCGAACGCGTTACCGCTGACGGGGAAAAACCTGGCGATTATGTTCAGTGGAACCCCATGGAATTCTTTTTTATCCACGATTTTAACGTTATCTGCGTTCCCAATGGGCATGATTTCAACCAAATCCACGCCGCGCAAAAACTGGCGGCGGAGTTGGATAATCATCAACCGACTGCTATCGTCTACCGCACGGTGAAAGGGTGGCATTACGGCATTGAGGGCAAGGCTTCCCACGGTAGCGGGCACAAATTCGCTTCCGACGGGTTCTATGCCGCTTTGGCCGAGTTTGAGACGCTTTTTGGTGTGTCTTTTCCGCGTTTTGAAGGGGAAAAAACCGAAGAAAATATAGAAAAATTTTACTGGGAGTCCTTGCTGACCGTCCGCCGCGCCCTGGAGAGCGATAAATCCCTCTGTGCGTATTTTGCGGGCAGGCTGGTACAGTCCGCCCAGGCGTTAGCCGCCAAATGTCGCACCGTCCGCGCGGATTTGGGCGACATTTCCCAAATTTACACCTTTAACCCGGCCGAAGTTCCGGCGGAATTCGTGTTCGAAAAAGGCAAATCCTATACCACGCGCGGCGTGCTGGGCAACGTGCTTGCTTATATGAATAAGCAGACGGGTGGATCCCTCTTGACCGCATCTGCCGATTTGTACGGCTCCACCGGCGCGGGCGCAATTTCCAAAGATTTTCCGGACGGATTTTTCAATACCGTTTCCAATCCGCTTTCTCGGCGTTTGTCCGCCGGCGGTATTTGTGAGGACGGTTTAGCCGCCGTTTGCACGGGTATTTCCGCTTTTGGGAAACATGTGGGGGTGGCGTCTTCGTACGGGGCGTTTTTGGCCTTTGAACATGTGGCCGCCCGCTTGCACGCTATCGGTGTGCAGTGCGCGCGTGAAGCGGGGCTCAGCCCCAATACTTTTATTATGTTTAATGGACACGCGGGACTGCCGACGGGCGAAGACGGCCCGACGCATGCAGACCCGCAGTCCTTGCAGCTATTGCAGGGTAATTTCCCCAAAGGGGCATGTATTACCGCCGTCCCGCTGGAAGTAGACGAAATTTGGCCGCTGACAGCCAAAGCTTTGTCTTTAAAACCCGCCATTTTTGCGCCTTTTGTGGTGCGTCCTTCGTATACGTTTTTGAACCGCGAAGCGATGGGGATTGAGCCCGCTTCCCAAGCGGTGAACGGCGTGTATTATATGCGCCGCGCCAAAGGCGCAGGCGAAGGAACCGTGCTTGTGCAAGGTGCGGGGGTGGGGCGTATTGTGGCGGAAGAATTGCTGCCCGCGCTTAACGCAAACGGGCCCGACGTAAATGTGATATACGTTACCAGTCGGGAACTGTTTGAAATGCTGCCCGAAAACGAGCAGGAAAAAATCCTGCCTTTAACTCTGCGCCGCCAGGCCATGGGGATTACGGATTTTACGCTGCCTACGCTGGAGGGCTGGCTGCTCAGCCAGGCCGGGCGCAGGCATACGCTGTTTCCGCACAAGAACGGCGTTTATCTCGGAAGTGCGTCCGCGGCTAAATTATACGCCGAGGCGGGGCTGAACGCCGCCTCTTTGCTTGATGCGGTGCGCGCTTACGCACAAGATTTAAAACGGGATATCGCTTGGCGGTAGACCCGAACAGGAGAATAACATGGCAGAAGAAAAACCTTACTTGACCGGACGGACCTATATTTTCAGACTTCCCAAAGGCAAAGATTTATTGGAATCCCTCGCTGATTTTTGTCACGACAACCAAGTCAAATGCGGCGTGGTGAGCGTAGTGGGCTCCGTCGCCAACGCCACCGTCGGGTATTATGACCAGTCCAAAAAGAAATACGAGAAAAAGGTCATCAACGAAGAAATGGAACTTTTAAGCCTTACGGGCAACGTCAGCATTCAGGACAACCGCCCGCAAGTGCACGCGCATGTGGTTCTTTCCGGCAAAGATTACGCCGCCGTGGGCGGACATTTAATGCCCGGCACCAAAATTTACGTGTGTGAAGCGTACGTGCAGGAACTGGTGGGGGAACCCAAAGTAAGACGTATGGACAAAGTAACCAAACTGGCTTTGTGGGCTTAACGCCGTTGATTTATAAAAACCGTCCGTTCCTTTTGGGAGCGGACGGTTTTTTGTAGTGTCAAAAATGCGCGCTCCAAAACGGTCCAAATTTTAAATCTTCGACGGAGAAACCTGTTTTTCGCAGGCGTTTAAAAATGAACGGTCAGATAGAATAACACTTCTGCGGCGGGATGTCAAGCAAGATTTATAAAAGGGCTTGAAATTCGTTTCTTAATTAGTTTTAATGAGTATGTAGGGTAGTTAAAATCAAACAGGAGGAAGTCCTTCATGAAGAAACTGTTAGGCTTGCTGTTGGCCATGGCTGTGGCCTTTCCGGCGAGCGCCGATGTACTTAAAAATGTAGCCCTCAAAGGCGAATTGCAAACCATCGCCTCTGATGTGCGCCATCACACGAATGATGTTTATAACTCCGGCACCAACGCCCGCGCTTTGGCCGGTCTTTCTTTTGACCTGGTTGAAGACGTGCGCGCCAACGTGCTCTTTCAATATGGCTATGCCTGGGGCACCAACAACGAAGACAATAAAGGTTTTTCTAACGCGGACGGCTTGAAATTGGCGGAAGCCAATGTCGTGCTTTCCAACTTGTTCTGCTGCTTGGAAGCCACGATCGGCCGCCAATTCTACGGCGATGAAAACAGCGCCGTAATGTATTTTGGTGCCAACCACTACAACGCTGAAAACGGCTTCAACTTGGCCAACGCCTTGGACGCCGCTAAAGTTTCTTACAGCGATGACTTCAAATCTTTCACCATGATCGCCGGTAAAGTGGCCGAATTGGATAATACCGATTCCACCGACGGCGCCGCCATCTATGGTGCTGATTTGAAACTTAACCTCACCGACGCCGTATCCTTCCAGGTTTATGGTTATGACGTGAGAAACACCGGTTATTTTGATGCCAACGGCGTCCGCGCCGACAAAGACGCCGGCTTCTACGGCGCCAAATTGGCCATCAATCCCGAAGCCGCTCTCTTGAGCGTTGAATATGCCCGCAATTTCGCCGGCAACAGACTGGTCAAAGAACATCACGACAACGGCTATATGTTGAAAGTGGACGCCGGCCTCGATTTTGAAGCCGTCGGCGTTCGCGGCGCTTTCTTGTACGCCAACGAATTCTCCGCTTTCGGCAACTATATGCCCGGCCTCTTGATCGGTCACAAATTGGGCGGCGACATCTTCGCTTATACTGAAGACGGCGTACGCATGTTCAACCTCGGTTTTGACTTCAAACCCTACGAAAAATGGACCGTGTCCTTGGACGGTTACTCCTTCCAGGGCCGCTTCGGTCATCACGCTGCCACCTTGGAAGCTGACCTCACCGCCAAATATGCCCACAACGAATATGTGGAATTGTTTGCCGGCGTCGGCTATGCCAAATATGGCAACGAAGGCGTTTTCAACAAAGCTGACTTGGGTAAAGACAACACCAAAGGCCAAATCGGCATGTTGATCAAATTCTAATCGTTTCCAAAACGATAAAACCCCGTCCGTAAGGGCGGGGTTTTTTATTGTCAAGATGGGAAGAATTGCGACGATCGAGGCTAGAATAATTTATAATACTTGTATATTCCAACCCGGAGGACTTTATGAAAAAACTCTTCTTGTTAATTTTTGCAGCTTTGCTGTTGCCCGTTTACGGAGCATACGCGGCCGACGACTCCATGCGCGTCAGCGCCGACGCCGAGGTGCGCGTTAAGCCGGACCGGGCGGCCATTACATTTGGTCTCAGCCAAAAAACGGCCAATCTGCGTGACGGCGCCGCCCGTCTTAATCAAGTGTCCCGGCAGGTAACGGCTTACTTGCTTAAACGCGGCGTGGAAGAACGCTTTATCCAGGCGGACGGCTTATCTATTCGCCCCGTGTATACGGAAGAACCCGTCTATACCAACACAGGCCGCCGTACGGGGAAGGAAAAATTGGAGTATGAACTTTCCCAAACCTTTACCGTCACGCTGGAAGATCCCTCCCAGTACGAAGACGTACTGTATTCTTTGTTGGATATGGGGGTGAACCGCGTGGAAAATATTTCGTTTTATTCCACTTCCATCCGCATCCATCGTGATGAAGCCCGCCGCCTGGCGGTTAAGTACGCAAGAGAAAAAGCCGAACTTCTGGCCGAAGCCGCAGGCGTAAAATTGGGCAAAATCGTTAGCGTGCAGGAAGACTCTCTGCCCGGCTGGCCCGGTGCGCGCTACGCCGCCAGCAACATCAGCCAAAACGTTTATAACGGGGGAATTCCAGCGGAAGAAAGCGTCAGCCCCGCAACGGGGATGATTTCCGTCAAAGCCGCCGTTACGCTTACTTATAAAATAAAATAAAGTATGAAAGCAGGGCCGCCTTTTTCGGGCGGCTCTCTTGCAAATTATTTAATAAAAAAGTAAAATAATTAAATATGAACGGCAAAACTATTTCTTTTTATTGCGCTTTTATGATTAACCTTTTTTCTTTTAATGTGGAAAAGGCGTTTTTTGCCGGCCAACTATCCCACTTTATTTCCAATCATAAATGGAGACTATGTCCGGGTATATTAGCAATTTGATTGTAAACCGAATTTGATTGAAACAAATTTTAACAAACACCCCGGACTTTTAAAAAGTACGGGGTGTTTTTAATTGTAAATAAAAGGAAGCTGAAAATGAAAAAAAATTTTTATATGGTTGCAGTTGTTTTTTCCATCTTATTTGTTGCGCAGGTGACAGCGTGGACCAATCCGATTAAAGCGGCCGTCGCGGTTAGAATCGCCAAAAGAACCGCCCTGCGGCCTAGAACGCAATTCCCTTATTTGGAGCGGAACGTTGAGGCCGCGGTAAGACGCGCCGCGCCCAACTCCCCGGCCGTTAGCGCCCAAATCGTTTCACTCCCTCACTTTGATTGCCAAGTGCAAGAGGTTGGACAAAAACTGTGCCAACGTTTGGGATTAATCCAAAATACGCTGCGCTACCGCGACGAAATTTTGGCCGGATATCATTTGCCTCAAAACTATGTGGAAGGCTTTTTTGACCGCAGAATCTATCCTTATCTTTCCCGCCCTACGTACTTGCCGGGCAAAGAGGAAGACGTGCTGTTCCGCGGGATGTTGGTAACGCCGGAAGAACTGGTGGAAATTTTGAAAGGGGGATTTTCTCCGAAGACCAGCACTTGGACTGCGGGTGCGGACGGCGCGGCGGTGAGTTTTTCTTCTTCACCGGTGGAGGCGTCCCATTATATTTTCCAGTCCGGGTATAAAAAGGACGGTATCGGCGTAGTGTTTAAAGTCAAAAAGCTCCCTGCCATGCAATTGGGCCAAAATAAAGATTTAAATTCCACCCGCACGATTTACTATTCGTACGAAGACGTTCCAGCCGGAGCTATTCTGTCTGTGTCCGTGCGCGGCGAATATGGCCAGGAAAACCTGGAGAGTGTGTTGCAGGCGGCCCAAGAGGGGAAGATAAAGCCGCATCAGCGTTGGACCTCTCAATTTGACAACTTCTTGCGCTAATAAAAAAATCCCCGGGGAAACCGGGGATTTTTTTGTATAGGCTAAACCGTTATTTGGCCGCGTGGAACACTTCGCTAAACGACAGCGATACGCCGATATACACGTTTTGGCCGCGTGTAGGAATATATCTCCCTTTGGCGGTGTAGTACGAAATAAACGGCGCAAGGTAAAGGTTCTTGTAAAGCTGTACGTCCAGGCGGGCGTCGGCTTCAAATTCGTAGTCCAAATCGGTGGCTTGTTTTTCGGAGGTGGACAGATAATCGCGGTACAGGGCGGAGTATTTGGCCGTCAAGCCTTCGCGGATAGGCTGTTCCACTTTAAAACCGGCTTCCCAGGCCAGTTTGCTGGCGGCGGGGCTGTAAGTGTAGTCCCGTTCGCCAACTACGGCTACAAACAGGTTTTTGATGTATTTCCCTTCAAACAGTTTGATACCGCCCGTTCCGCGCAGAATTTTTTTGCGGGGGGAGTTGTCCGGCTTGGTAAATTCGGTTTCGTAGCCCAAGTTAAGGAACGGGCCCACTTCAAAACCGCCCATAAAATCTTCCACGTTCCACAGACGCTGCGTATAGCCGGTGGTAAGCAGAATGTTGTCGGCGTTTTCGTTGGTGATTTTTTCGCCGTCTAAAGGGCGCACTTTGGTGCGGCCGTAATCCATTAGCAGTTCGTTGGTCCACAAGTAGTGCTGGGCGTGGTAGTCGGCGATCATGTCGAACAGGCCGCGCATGGTGCTCTGCGAGTCCGAGGTCAGGCGGGCGTTGGAAAAGTCCTGGTAGTATTGGGCGTCTTTTACTTCGGTGGAAGTTAAGTCGAACGCCAGTTTTTTCAGTTCCACTTGCCAGCCGCGCGTGTTGTCTTGGGCGTGCAGTGCGGCCGCCGTTAAGCATACGGCCAGCAATACGAACAGTTTTTTACAACAATTTTGCATGTTTTCTCCTAGATTTAATTTTCCAATTTGAACCGGATACGCAGTTTTCCATCCGCGTAGTCCCGGCTGCTGATTTTAAACCGTCCTATTTCGGCCGTATTTTGCACATGTTTGCCGATACACGGGCATACGTCGTATGAGCCGATATATACCAGCCGTACGTCGCCTTCTGCGTCCGGCGGCAGGGAGGCTAAACTCACCCGTTTGGCTGCTTCTTGACGGGGCATTACTTCGCTGCGTACGGGCAGATTCATGGCGATGATTTCGTTTACCAAACGTTCCACTTCCTCCATTTCTTCGTCCGTAGGGGCGGAGGAAAGGAAATAGTCGCACTTGGATTTGGCTTTTTCTATATGGTTGGTTTTGCTGCGTTCGCAGCCGAAAACGCGCACCATCGTTTGGTTGAGGATGTGTTCGGCCGTGTGCATGGGGGCGAAATAGTCTTTCTTGGGCGAAAGAGAGGTTTTATCAGTCATATTAATATTGTAGG
>CAYUAA010000049.1:0-8398 GCA_964442585.1 uncultured Elusimicrobium sp.
GTTGTTCCTTTTACAAACTCTGTACGAAATGTGCTGCTCGATTTGAGAAAAACAAATACAGATGCAGTTTTAATGTCTGGTTCCGGCTCCACGGTTTTTGCTTTAGTTGAAACTGAAAAGGATGCAAAAAATTTGGTACGTAAAATACAAAATAAGGAACGGACTGTTTTCTTTACGACATTTCATAGGAGTTTAACGAATGAAAATTACGGAAATAAGGATACATCTTATGGGAGAGGATCGCCTGAAAGCGTTCGCCAGTGTGACGTTTGACGATTCTTTCGTTGTAAGAAATATGAAAGTAGTGGAAGGAACCAAAGGGGTTTTTCTGTGTATGCCTTCCCGCAAATTGCCTGATGGAACCCACAAAGATATGGTTCACCCCATTAATCAGGATTTTCGGGAATATTTAGAAGAAAACGTTTTAAAAGCATACGAAGAAGAATTAAAAAATAACCCAACGGGTGTGGCGCAAAACGCCGATTCTAACTACAACGACATGGATACGCCGCAAGGCGATATTGAAGTAAAATAAGGGTTCAGCACAGGATTTTCCGTTATTCATCCCGCTAAGCTGTGATGAAACAATTTACTTCCGGATGGTGAAATGGTATCACTACTGGTTTTGGTCCAGTCATTCTAGGTTCGAGTCCTAGTCCGGAAACCATATCGAACAGCGGCTCGGTTACACAACCGAGCCGCTGTTTTTTTGTATCAACCGCCCATATTTTCGGAGAAAAACTTCGCTAATCGCCACAAGCGGGGCCCCTCCCCCACCAAATCTTTGTTATCAGCCTTGTTCCAAAACATGTAAACTAATATCCTCCAACGCGCGCCAAACCCTTCCCCACAACCGCCTACTGCCGGCTATTTCTGTTACATGGCGGGTGCGGGGCACACCACGCACCGGGAAATTTTTATTGCCGTCCTAATATCCCCCCGCCAGAACGCCAACAAATGCGGATAACATCCCTTCGCGGTTTATCAAACAGACATTATAGCAACACTCCCTCACTCCACAAGACACAGCCGGCACCTGGGCATCGTGCGCCAAAAAGTCAAACCATATAACCAAAACGCCCCGTTCTAAAGAACGGGGCGTTTTTGAGATCTACACAACCGGCTAGCTTAAATGTTTGCGAAGCAGTTGGAAAAGCTCGGTAATGTTGATGGGCTTGGTCGTATGCGCATTCATGCCGCACGCCAAACAGCGATGAATATCTTCGGCAAACGCATCGGCCGTCATGGCGATAATCGGGATATTCTTGTCCGGGCGGGACGAGGCGCGAATCGCTTCGGTCGCTTCGTAACCCGTCATTTCCGGCATACGCAAATCCATCAAGATAGCGTCGTAATAGCCGGGCTCAGAGGCCTCGAATTTTTCCACGCAGATACGTCCGTTTTCGGCCCATTCCACTTCTAAGCCGGCTTCGTGCAAAATATCATGGGCGACTTCCCAATTCAGTTCGTTGTCTTCCGCCAGCAAAATGCGTCTGCCGGTCAAATCCGCAGCCGTAGAGAGGAACGGATCGGTCTTCATGTCTTCATCCTGCACGGCGCAAGTGCTTTGGAGCAAACCATAATACAAAGCGGATTTAAACAACGGTTTGGAAATAAACCCGCGGAAACCGTCCTCCCGGGCCTGGTCTTCAATTTCCGCCCAGTCGTAAGCGGAAATCAAATAAAACTGAACATCCGGAGCAACGGTGCCGCAAATTTTCCGCGCGGTTTCCAAGCCGTCCATATCCGGCATTTTCCAGTCGAGCAAGACCAAGTCGTAGGCCTTACCCTTGGCGCGATGTTCTTCCACCATACGAATAGCGGCTTCACCGCTGTTGGCCACATCCGCATGCACACCCAAATCCGCCAGCATGCTTGCGGCGCTTTCGAGTAAATCTTTATTATCGTCCACCACCAGCACGTGCCAGTCAGGCAGTTTCATTTCTTCCGCGGCTTCCGTCACGCGCTTAAAGTCCAGCACTACGTGAAACTCCGTCCCCACGCCCTGCGTGCTTTCCACGGTAATTTCACCGCCCATCATATCCACCAAATACTTGGTAATAGCCATACCCAAACCGGTGCCCATGATTTGATAGACGCGTTCGTTGTCTTCGCGCGAGAAAGATTCAAAGATTTTTTCTTTAAACTCCGGCGACATGCCAATCCCCGTATCTTTTACGCGCAAATGCGTGCGGACGTATTCCTCCCCGCGCGGAGAAGGTTCCTGGCTTAAAAACACGTCAATTTCTCCGTCGGCCGGCGTAAACTTAACCGCGTTGGAAAGCAAGTTAAGCAAAATTTGGTTCAAGCGCACGGAGTCGCACTGGATGGTTTCGCATTCAACATTGTGCACAAACACGTCAAAATGCTGGTTATTGGCTTTAATTTGCGGCTGAATGATGTTAATCAAATCGGCGATGGTTTCGCGCAGTGAAACGCGCCCCAGCATTAACGTCAGCTTGCCGCTTTCAATTTTGGACATGTCCAAAATATCGTTAATCAGCCCCAGCAAATGTTTACTGGAAAGTTTAATTTTCTTCAAACAATCCTCCACGCGGGCCGTATTTTTTAAGTTGGACATGGCGATATCCGTCATCCCCACCACGGCGTTCATCGGGGTACGGATGTCGTGGCTCATATTGGAAAGGAAAACGCTCTTAGCCTGGTTGGCGCGTTCGGCTTCCTGACGCGCGACATACAAACGCCGCATCTGCGCCTGGGACAAAAGATAATAATAACCAAACATCAACAACAACAGCAACAGCACTACGCCGGCTACGGAAAGGGTGGCATACATGCGGCTGTCGCTCAAGCGGGTAATCGGTTCTTCAAGTACGCCCTGAGGGAGCTCGGAAACGAAGAACCAGTCCGTATTAGGCAGAGCGGAAAGATATAAGTGATGAAACTGGTCGCTGATGCGCACCAATGCGGAATAATCGTTCCGATCGTTCATAGCGGACTTCATTTCTTCAATATAATGAAGCGAAGTTTTGCGCCCCAAGACCGAAAAGGTATCCCGCACCAACTGGAAATAATCTAATGAATCGTTCGGGCGCGAGCGGAAAACAAAACGGCCGTCCTTGTCCACAATATGGGTAAAAAGCATGGAATTAGTGTCGTTTGCAAACAATACATCAATCAATTCCTGTACGTCCAATCCGGCTACAATGGCCGTAGACTTTTCGCCGTCTTTCATTGGATAAGCGGCCCGCACGCCTAACACTAACAGACGGCTGCCTTCGGGTGTGGAACCATAGCTGATGCTCTGGTCATCTTCATCAAGCAGCTTCCAAAAATCCGGCATGTTGGCAATGGTAATAGGAGCGCCGTACAAAGTTTCCTGCGTGCCGTCTTTCTGCGAAACCAAACCCAAATATAAAAAGTTGCGCACTTCCGCATTTAAACGCAATTCGCTGATCATGTGCGGCCCGTACGTAACCGAAGAAGGCGGCGTGCGTTCCACCAATCCTTCCAACTCCGCCCAGCGGGAGCGGACCAAGGTAAAAAATTTCTGTTGGAGCTGTTTATTCATTTCCGCCATATAAATGCTGCCGATATCGCGGATGGACTCTTGGCTTTTACGCTCCATAAACATCATTAACCAAATAAAAACCACCATACATGCTACAAAAACGGCCATAGCGCAGATAACTAATTTTGTTCTTCTCATATCTTCACCTAAAAATAATTAAAATGGGTTTATTTATCATTTTAACAAATAATTTATACCAAACCAACCCGGAAAACCTTGTCCCCCAACCGTAAAATTATTAGAATATAGTAGACCGTTGCGAAAGAACACCCGCAGCTTATGGTCTGTATAGCCGCCGGCCCAAGCCGGGGAGGTACAAATGACAGTGCAACCCAATAAACAGAAAATTTTAATTGTCGACGATTCAGAAATGAACCGTGAAATTCTGCAGGATATGTTAAGCGACGAATATGACCTGGCAGAAGCTAAAAACGGCGCGGAAGCGATTGATTTTTTAACCAACACCAAAGACAAAATAGATTTGATTCTGCTGGATATCGTCATGCCGGAAATGGACGGATTTTCTTTCCTGGAAAAAATGAACGAAAATGGATGGATCGCGGATATTCCCGTCATCATCATCTCCGCCGACAACGGCACCCCTTCCGTCGTGCGCGCGTACGACTTGGGCGTAAGCGATTTCATCGGCCGCCCGTTTGATACGGCCATTGTACACAAACGCGTCAGAAACACCATCATGCTCTACGCCAAACAAAAAAAGCTGATGAACATGATCACCCAGCAAATTTACGAAAAAGAAAAACAAAGCGGCCTGATGGTGGCAGTGTTAAGCCACATTGTGGAATTCCGCAACGGGGAAAGCGGCGCGCACGTGTTGCATATTCAGCGCATTACCGAACTGTTGTTAAAACGCTTGGGCGAAATGTACCCCGAATATAAACACACGGCGGAAGAGATTTCCATGTACAGCTTGGCTTCAGCCTTGCACGACATCGGCAAAATCGCCATTCCGAGTAAAATTTTAAACAAGCCCGGCAAATTTACCGACGAAGAATTCGCCGTCATGAAAACGCACACCACGTTGGGCGCCCAAATTTTGGAAGACCTGGTGGAAGAGTACTCGACAGAGCCTCTTATTCACGCCGCACACCAAATTTGCCGCTGGCACCACGAACGTTGGGACGGAAAAGGCTACCCCGACGGGCTGAAAGGGAACGAAATTCCTCTCAGCGCGCAAATCGTGGCACTGGCCGATGTATACGACGCCTTAACCAGCGAACGCGTGTACAAAAAAGCGTTTACGCACGAAACCGCCGTACGCATGATTTTGGACGGAAAATGCGGTACTTTCAACCCGCTTCTACTTGAATGCTTAGAAAAATACGAAGCGGAATTGAAGGCAGACTTGCAAGTTTGCGCCGTGAAGAACTTTCATCAACGGGAAATCGACAAGATCACGGCTGAGGTGTTGGCCAAAGCGATGGCGACCCCGGAACTGACAAAAACCAAATAAATTGAGGCACCAACCCATGACTATACAAGAAAGCTACGCCGCCTTGGGCGGTAATTATGAAGAAGTACTGGCCCGCTTCCGCACGGAAGAACGCATCCTTAAGTTTGCCGGGCTGTTTTTGAAGGACGACAGCTTCTCCAACCTGTGCAAGGCGTTGGAAGAGAACAACCTGGAAGACGCCTTCCGCGCTGCGCACACGCTTAAAGGGGTGAGCTCCAATTTAGGGTTTACGCGCTTACACCTTTCCAGCCATGCACTGACGGAACTATTAAGACCCAAAACCCCGTCGCCCGACATTCCCGCCCTGTTCGCGGAAGTAAAAAAAGATTATGAAACTACGGCTGCGGCTATTAAAGCCTTGCAGCAAAATTAATCCGGCCCAGCGTGACATTATGACAAAAAAACAAAAACTGCAATTATTCGTCTATCTGTTCTGCGCGGTGGTTTTATTTGGCGCCGTTACAACCTTGTATATGCACCATTTATCCCGCTCCGTATCCGCCATTACGCTTAGCGCGATAAAAGAAATTTCCCAGCATGATTTGTACAACATCAACGGGACGCTGTCCCACAACTGGGAACATTTAACTACCATCAGCCAGCGCGTGGCCCAAAGCAAACCGCAAACTTTTTTAGATTTGTCCGATGAGCTTTACGCCCAGCGCGAATCCAGCCCGATGGAAGGGTTGGGGTTTGTGGACGAAGCCGGCGTGCTTTACACTTCCACCCAGCACACACAGCAGGTAAACGACGCGGAATACCTCACCCGCTTGCAAAACGGGGAAGAAAAAACAGTACTGTTATACAACGGCGACCTGTTCCCCGACCTGCACGAAACGGCTTTGCTATACGCCGTTAAAATAGAACCGTTTAAAGTGGAAGACGCCACCATGACGGTCGCCATCGCGGTGCAGGGAATCAGCCATATCGCCAACAAATTAAAAATCGACAGTTTCGGCGGTTTGGGCTTTTCCACGTTAATTGATTCCCAAGGCAATTTTATCGTCAATTTCCCGGGATTGGGTGGAATTTCAGACACCAACAACTTTTTCGATTGGATGAAACGCGGCACGTTTTCCAAATCCTTGTCCGCCGAAAAATTAACGAAGGAAATCAAAGACGGGCAAAGCGTTATTTTCACCTACACCAACGCCGACGAAGTAAAAAAACTGGTTTCCGTCATGCACGTTCCGGATACGGACTGGTCGCTAATCGTCAACATCCCGGATGCCGTGTTAAAAAAGCAGAGCAACTCCTTCATTTCCACCGCCTTAATTATGTTGGCGGTTAACATGCTGCTTTTGCTTTGCTTATTGGTGTTTTTCTACCGCGTGAGAATACTATCGGTAAACAAGCAGACCAAAATCCAAGCCAAAGAAGAATTTTTGGCCCGCATGCGTCACGAAATCCGCACGCCGCTTAACGGCCTTATCGGTCTTCATTATTTAATGAAGAGCTATATCAACGATAAACAACAAATGGAAGAGTACCTGCAAAAATCGGTCCACTCCGCCAAGTATCTCCAATCGGTCATTAACGACATGCTGGACTTTTCGCAGCTGACGCAAGATAAACTGGTATTGGAAAAAACTTCCTTCTCGCTGGAACGCACGCTTTCGGCGCTCAGCTCGCTGGTAAAAATCCAGGCGGAAGAAAAAAACATCCAGTTTACGTTAGACGCGAAACTCTCCCATCCGTTCGTAGAAGGCGACCAAATGCGCCTGGAACAAGCGTTGATTAATATTCTTAACAACGCCGTAAAATTCACGTCGGACGGTGGCTCGGTCGTACTGCACGTCACGCAGAGAGAACCGCACCACGGAGTCATTAAAACAAAATTCGAAGTAAAAGATACGGGCTGCGGCATGTCCGAAACGCAGCAGCAGCGCATTTTTGATTCGTTCCGCCAAACCCCGGCGGATAACTCTCAAACGCTTTTGGGCTTATCCGTCAGCTCGCTTTTGGTGAAAAAAATGGGAGGCGACATCGATATCCAAAGCCAACTGGGCCAAGGCAGCTGTTTTACCATTACCCTGCCGTTCGCGCTTAGCGACGCCGAAGCCCCAAATGCGGCTTCGGGCGTCATTAAACGCAAATTCCGTCCCGACAAAAAACTCAACGTCCTGGTGGCGGAAGATAACGAACTCAACGCCGAAGTATTAATCGAAGTGTTGGGCTTGGAAGGCCACCGCGCTTCTTGGGCGGCCAACGGCAAACAGGCCGTCGATTTGTTCGCCGCGTCCGCGCCGGATGAATTTGACCTGATTCTGATGGACTTGCAAATGCCCGTTATGGACGGTTACGAAGCTACGCGCTTGATCCGCGGGCTTGACCGCCCCGACGCTAAGACAGTGTCCATCTGGGCATGTACGGCCAACACGTTCCAGGAAGACCAAAAATCCGCCCAAGCCAGCGGCATGAACGGATTCATCTCCAAACCAATTGACGTAAAACTCCTGCTCAGTAAGCTGGAAGAAAACTAAGGTTTACAAAAAATCCCCCGCAAAAAACGGGGGATTTTTATTGTCTTAAAAAAGCCCCGGGCCAACCGCCCGGGGTACTTTTTTGCTTTTATTTCAAAACTTTCACACGCTCCTCCAACGGCAGAAAATCTTTTTTATCCGGAGCGGCGTACGGCTCGCCAAACGGCATTTGGGCAATCAATTTCCAACTTTGCGGCACGCCAAAAGCGCGACGCACGGCCTCATCCACCAACGGATTATAATGTTGTAAACTGGCTCCCAGCCCCACTTCTGCCAAAGCCGTCCAAATAATAAACTCCACCATCCCGTTAGATTGGTACGCCCAAATAGGAAATCGATCCTTATACGCCGGAAATTTCTCTTGCAAACCTTCCACCGTATCCCAATCCTCAAAAAACAAAACGGTACCGCGGGCAGCATCAAAAGAGGTCAGTTTTTCCTGTGTGGCGGCAAAGTTTTCCGGCGGCACGATTTTTTGCAAAGCTTCTTTAGTAAGCTGCCAGAAAGCATGGTGTTTATCGCCAAACAATACCAACAGTCGCGCCCCTTGCGAATTAAACGCACTGGGTGCACATTTGACTGAAAAACGGATAATTTCTTCTATCTTATCGTCAGCAACCGGGCTGCGGTCCGTCAGCGCATACCGGGTACGGCGGTCTGCCACCGCACGCAAAAAACGGTTTTCTTTTTCCATAAACTCCCCCCTTGGTAATTTATAGCGTAACGCAAGGAATATCCCCCAACCAACGCTTTTTTACATTAGAAATTATTTGGCAAACAGATATAAAATCTTTATAATTTATTATATTCATTCAAGGAGTTTACAGAACACATAAGCCTTAAACGCGGCTTGTATACAATTTAATTCTGTTTTTGGAACCGTATGCAGAATACGGTGCGCTTTTGGGA
>CAYUAA010000050.1:0-8278 GCA_964442585.1 uncultured Elusimicrobium sp.
GCGAGTTGTAAAATGCGCCGACCGAAACTGGATTTTATGGGTACGGCCGGGCAGTATTATCGCTTCTTTTTCTGCTGAAAAAAAGAGAGCCAGCTACCCTGCTGTGACTACAATGCTTTTCCAGCGTCCGCGCAAGAAACGCCACAACATCAGCACCGCCGTTACCGCGGCATAAAACGTAAGCCAACTCCACACCCAAAATACGGACAAATGCAGCTTGTACACAATATACCATGTACCGGGAATCAGCATACCCCACGCGCAAAACAACATCACGTACATGTAAAATTTTGTATCACCTGCGCCGCGAATCGCTTCACCGAAAATCAGGTAAGTGGCATCGAAAATCACAAAGAAACTGACCAGTTTGATCAGCGGATAAGTTTTGGCCGCAATCACCGCCGCATCGGCTGAAGAAGGAGGAATAAACAGATTAACAAACAGCGACGCGCCGAAAAAGAACAATACCCCTATCCCCGCCGCATACGCATACCCAATTTTGCACGCGTTCTTCACTACGCGCACGCTTAAATCGGGCCGCTTTAAGCCCTGGTATTTGCTGACGAGAATCTGAATCCCGATGCCTAATCCCAAAATTACCGTAAACACCACCGGCTGCATGGACATAACCACATTACTGGCTTGCAGGGAAACGGTATCAATGTTGCCCACCATAAACGTAAACAACGTAAAAGATAAAATATCCATCAAAAAACCAAATCCGTTGGGAAGACCAAAGCGCAAAAGCCGCGAAAACACCGGCTTATAAAATCCGGCCAGTTTACTGATTTTATATTCCGCCCGAACTTTGCGTGCAAAAATAAGCGCACAAAAAACGGCTGTAATAAAACCCTGGCTGATAACGGTTCCCCACGCCGCACCGGCAATACCCATCTGCGGAAAACCAAGCTTGCCGAAAATCATAATATAATCAAGCCCGATGTTTACCACGTTGCCGAAAAGCGTTGCCCACATGGGGACTTTAGTCTGTCCGCGGCCGCTGAAAAAACTGGCCAATGCATTGTTGATAACAGCCAAACCGCCGAATAAGTTTAAAATGCCAAAGTACTTAAGCTCCAATACGCGCACGTGCGCTTCGTGCCCAAAGGCGTTAATCAGCGCAAATCCGGCCGGAGTCAACCCCGCCAAAACCAAAGAAGACAGCCCCGCCAACAACACCCCCTGCCATAAAGACACGGTAACCGACGCATACTTTTTTTTCGCGTAATACTGCGAAATAAACACGCTCGTATAACTGGCAAGCCCCATAAACATAGAACCAAACGTCATGGCCAGCACCCCGGCGGGCACGCAGGCGGCCAAAGCGGCGTGGGAATGCCACGCCAAAAACATGCGGTCCACAAACTGCATGACTACCTGGGACGCCATCAGCACAATTAACGGATAAGCCAAAAACCACAGCTCTCTAAGCGAGGCTTGTGGATACTGCTTTTTAGTCATTTATGGCAAACTCCTGCTTAAAACAAAATTAAAAGGGCATAAAAAAGGCCCGGGTTTAAACCCAGGCCTTTTCAAAGTCTTCCAAAAATTAAAGTTTGACAACTTTAACGGCTTTCGGGCCTTTTTCGGATTCAACGACTTCAAATTCAACTTCCTGGCCTTCGGCCAAGGTTTTGAAACCGTCGCCCTGGATTTCCTGATAGTGAACAAAGAGATCTTTAGAACCGTCTTCGGGGGTTACAAAGCCGTAACCTTTCTGGTCATTAAACCATTTAACTTTTCCTTTAGGCATTTTACAAATACTTCCTTTTATTAATTATCAGATACTTAAACTTAATAAGTATCTATATGTTATTGTAGCATAAATCTAAAAAAATAACACAAATTATTATTGAAATTTTTTTCGCGGGCGCGGCACAAAAAAATTATAATGGTTTTATGCAAATCATGCAAGCCGTGCCCAATATTTCCGAAGGCCGCCGGACGGACGTTATCCGGCGCATAGCCGATGCGGCCCAAAACGCCTCCCACGCGCGGATTTTACACGTGGATTCCAACGCCGACGCCAACCGCACCGTCATCACCCTGGCGGGCGATCCGGCCGACGTGCGCCAAAGCGCGTTTTCCCTTATCCAAACGGCGGCAAAACTTATTGACATGCGTTTTCAATCCGGCGCACATCCGCGATTGGGGGCAACGGACGTATGCCCGTTTGTGCCCGTTAAAAACATGACGCTGGAAGAAGCCGCCCGCCACGCCCGCCTGCTGGCGCGGGAAACAGCGGAAAAATTAAACATTCCCATCTATCTGTACGAAGCCTGCGCCGGCGCCCCTGAGCGTAAAAACCTAGCGTTTATCCGCAAAGGGGAGTACGAAAGCCTGCCCCAAAAATTAAAAGAACTCCCGCCCGATTTCGGCCCGCAAGAATTTTCCGAAAGCGTACAAAAAACAGGAGCAACCGTTATCGGCGCGCGCCATTTTTTAATTGCGTTTAACGTTTCTTTAAACACGCAAGACGTTGCCGCCGCCAAACGGATTGCCGCCGTCCTGCGCGAGAAAAACGGCGGCCTTTCCGCCGTAAAAGCGATCGGGTGGCTGATGCCCGGCTACCAATGTGCACAAGTGTCTTTTAATTTAACCGATTACCGCACCACCGGTCTGGCCCCGGTATTTGAAGCTTGCAAACGCGAAGCCGCACACCGCCATTTAACCGTAACGGGAAGTGAACTAATCGGCCTTCTGCCCCAAGAAGCCCTGTTGGATGCTGGACGTTTTTACGACCCGTTACTGACGGACAAAACCGCCTTGTTGGAAACGGCCGTATGCGCATTAGGGCTAAACAAAATCCGCCCCTTCAACCTCAAGGAGCGGATTTTGGAATGCCAGCTTTAAGAAAGTATTTTATTTAAATCCACATACGTTTGCGGGGCAATTTGTTCCGCGCGCACCGTTGGAACAAGCCCCAAACCCGCCAACGCGGCCGATACTTTTCCTTTATCATATCCGCAAAGCGTCAGCGAATTAAACGCCGTCTTGCGTTTATGCGCAAACGCCGCCAACACCAATTTTTTAAACGAAGGCCAATCTTCCGGCGTTACACACGGCACGGGCAAACGCCCAAACGCCAGCACTGCACTTTCCACTTTCGGCGGGGGATTAAAACACCCGCGCCCCACTTTACAAATGGGGCTGATCCGCGCGCGTAATTGGCTGAAAACGGAAAGCGGACCGTAAAATTCTTCCCCCGCGTTGGCGCGGATACGCTGAGCCTGTTCCTTTTGGAACATAAACACCGCCGAAAAAAAATGCGGCCACGCCAACACTTTGTCCAATATATCAGCCGCGTCAATATACGGCAAGTTGCTGACAAATTCCGTTGGCACGGCGGGAAGAACCGTTAAATCAAACGCTAAAAAATTTTGTTGGATGATGTTAATTGCCGCCTCTTTAGGCAAATGGGTTTGCAAATACGCCACCATTTCCGGGTCGATTTCCACCAGCGTAAAATTTTTCTTTCCGCGCGCGATTAGCCGTTCCGTCAGCGCGCCCTTGCCGGGGCCGATCTCCACTAGATTTTCCGCGCGCAGCAAAAGAGCCGCGTCCACAATTTGGTTAATGACGTTCTCGTTAATTAAAAAATGCTGTCCGTATTTTTGCATAGGTTACTCTGCCAACACTTTCAAATTCCGCGCCGCCGTTTTGTTTCCCGGCGCAACTTCCAACGCGCGGCGATAATAATTTTGGGCCGTTAAATCGTCCCCCGCCACCACGCCGGCCGTACCCAATCCAAGCCAAACAAGCGGATCCTTTTCGGCAGACGAAGCCGCTAAAAACGCCGTTTGCGCCGCTTGGGAATCCCCCCGCGCCAGCCCGGCAAGCCCCGTAAGCAGCAAGCAAATATTTCCCGTCGGGCATGCGGGCGAAAACTCCTGCAACTCCTCAGCCGCTTCATCCACCAGTTTCAGCCATGTTTTACCCATTACCCATAACCCCATATCGTTGCCCACGATGCGCGGGTCATACACGGCCTTGGGCGGGGCGGTGTTGGCCGCCGTCAACGCATGGGGTGAAGCAAAATCCGCCGTGCGCCCCTGTAAAGATAAATTTACGTTATATTGGTTTTCCCCTTGCGCCACGGCTTGGCGTACGCCGGAAATAAATTCTTCTATTTGCTTTTCGCGCGCCGCACCGTCCGTCGCCTGCAATGTGAACATGCGCTTAAAAGCGTGCGACGCCTGCGCAGAGGGTTCCAATCCGCCCGATGGACGCATCCGCTCATACGCTTTTTCAAACGAACTGACCGGGGCGTCGTCCGCCGCTTGCGCCGCAGGTTCAAACTCCAGGGACACTTCCACGTTGACCGCCTTGGACGGAGCCACTTTTGACAGCGCGTCCTTAAATTTTTCGATTTGCTTTTCCAACGATTCCGCTGTACGGCCGCTGGCGCGGTAGACGGCGTTTAACGCCAATCCGTCCGCCTTAAAACGCGAGATGGAAAACGCTTCTTCAAGCGTCTGGCGCGCCTTGGCTTCGTCACCCGTGCGGACGAGTAAAAACGCGTAACGCAGACGCGCCACGTAATCGCCCGGTTTGGTTTTAACGGCTTTTTTAAAGTATTTTAAAGCATCCTCTTGGCGGCCTAATTTTTCGTACAGCGCGCCCAAACTCAGCTGCGCGTCCTCGTAAGACGGAAACAGCCGCAACGCTTTTTTAAAGGAGGTCTCCGCATGTTCATCCCGCCCCAACGCTTCGTAAAGCGTACCAAGCTGATAATGGTACAACGGTTCGCGCGGGGCAAGCTCCGCGGCACGGCGAAAATGTTCCAAAGCTTTATCCAAATTACGCTCAACGGCATAGGTGGAACCCAAATTCATATTGGTATCGGCCTTATTAGGATCCAAACGGTTGGCGGTTAAAAAGTATTCCTGCGCTTGAGCGACGTCGCCCTTCCAGCCTGCGGCAATCCCAAGCAGTTGGTACGCCATCGCGTTGCCGGGGGACAGACGCAAAGCTTCGTTATATTCGGAAACGGCGTCATCTACCTTTCCTTCCCAGTAAAGCGACGCGCCAAAAAGCAAATGGGCCATTGGGTCCTTGGCGTTTTTGATGACGGCTTTTGCAAAGCTGTTAGTGGCTTCGCGGTAGCGTGCCTGAGCCATTTCGCCCATGCCGCGGCGCATGTCGGAGGCGGACTGGTCCTGCATGATTTGGTCCCATACGGTTTGGGAGTAATCGGTTTTCAATTCTTGTTTTCGAAACGAAAACGGGAAAGCCGCCCGCGCGGAAGTCCCCGCCGAGAGCAACAACACACCCAACAATCCGGCAAAACCTTGTTTTAAAAGCATACGTATATAATAGAAAATAGGTAAACGGAGGAGCAAATAAAAAAGCGGATCCGCGCGGCGTATTTTGCCGTGGAACCGCCTGAATAAACAGCTTGCTACATTTTAAGAAAAGCCACTCTACTCCAGTCCCGCCACAGACACAAATCCAAACGCTCGTACGCGAAAAAAATCCCCGGGAGGAATTTCCTCCCGGGGATCTCCATTAAAGGATGTCAGTAGGTGGTACTTTTAAGATTGAGGCATGAGACGATTCGGAATAGCTATGTCCACAGGTACCCGGACGTCCGTTGCTCGGTTTCATAGACGTCCCATAAGTGCATAACGTTTCAATGTACTTTAATGCATTCTGGACAGACATCGTCTCCCCATTGTATCCGCAGGAAGTCCGATTTTGGAAAATACCTTTATAGGCTTTGTCATAAGTTTGTCTGTTCTGATCATCAATTGTTCCATTGGTGGTGCCCCGTTTGTCGTTTACGCGAGTAAAAAGAGGAGAGCCATTCCGAGTGCTTAATTCTTGCAACGGGAAGTCTTTCCAAATACCCGACTTTAACTCATTGACATACGGATCTCTGTCTCTGCCGTTCAAATCTAAGTCCCCATAGCGGTTTTGATTCCAGTTATAGTGACCGTAGTGATAGGCAGACATGTCGACTCCACTTTTTTTAACGGCAGCGCCCGCTTTGCACCCATAAAAACGTTCATCACGTTTTCTGTTGTCAGGGCTTTCCCCTTCTTTAATATACCAGTTCGAAGGATAGAAAGAGGAGTCGATATCAATAAAGGCTACGAAAGAACCAAACATATTGCTCAAGTACGGCACATGAGGATCTTTAGAAGCCCGGCCGATAGCATTCGCTACAGCACAAACCGTATTTTTGGGAACGTTTGTTGTACTGCCGATCGCAAGCATAATACGCATTGCGTCCACCACTTGCGCAACAGTCGCTTGGCCATTGATAATTTGCGCAGAATAATCGTTCATTGCAGTGGATTTCGCCTGCTTATTATATGCTGCAATAGCTTCCTTTAAATAAGCAACCGTTTCATCTTCCATGAACGGCAACGCACCCGCAATAGCATCAATTTTACAAGACTGCCACACGCTACCCGCATTTGTAGAACTGGGGGAAATACGTGCATTTTCTTCTACGGCTTTATCCGGCATCACAGTAAATTTAGAATAAAAATTTACTTTTTGCGCTTCAGAAGGAGCAACCTCTTGTTTTTTACAATTAGGATCTACTTTTTCAAAAGGCGTCCAAGTTTTTCCTCGGCAAACACGCTGCGTTACACATCCATCGGCATCAACAGCAGTTTCTTTTGCGCCGTCTTTACAATCCCCTTCTTCTTCCACATTCACAACGTTTCCGTCCTTAAAGTCACAAGAAGCGGTGCTGATTAATTTCCCCGAGCGATATACATCCCAGCGAACCGTACCAGCCGAAGCTTCTTTAGGATCGAACAAATACTTCCCATCCGCCCCAGGATTTATAATGCTACCCTTCGGATTGGCGGCACCAGTCGTTTTACCGTCACCATCTTCTTCAAACGATCGGTAAGACGCACGAACTTGCAAATCTCCAGGTTTGCCTTTAAACGACTTAGAGATAGACACGCGCGCTTCCGCAGGCTCACTATTATCAACACATTTGATATTGACATTGCTGAACATACATCTGTGTCCAATCAAGGTGTCAATTTTGCCGTCCCGCTCATCCAAGATGCGATATTTACGGTTGCACACATCCCGGCGGGAATTGCCTTCTTTTTGCGCATCGCTGGTAGTACCGCGGCGATACAAATACGCCTGTTCAAAGTCTTCATACTTCATAGGAAGAGCTTTGGACATACCTTTTTTACCATACCACAGGCGGGAGTCGTACATATCATACTTGGAGAACATGGATTCAATAAAGAACAAATCCAAGTCGGCAAATGCAGCGTCAACGTTGCCTTCTACTCCTTGAGCCTTCATCAATTCCTGTAAGCGGGCCTTCATAGCCGCCTGGAATTTTTGATATTCAAACGTATCCGACTCACCAACATAAATCACACATGCATTTTCAGGACGTTCTTGGTTTAAATCTACAAACGTAGAATAATCATTTTTCTTGCTTACGGCGCCGGAACGCAAGTTTTTGCGCAAGAACGTGCTCACAGCAGAAGCAGGGCTCTTTTCCGTCAACTTGCACGAAGAATTCAGTTTTTTAAAGGCGGCTAACAAAGAGGACCGGTTAATATATTCCCCTTTATTGTCCTTTTCATCCCATTCTTCTACATAACGCGCCAGTTTTTGCGCATCAGAGGCACGCCCTTCGGCGCTAAAAGAAGATACGCCGGACGAGTATTTGCACGTAAAATCTAACGTTTGGCTGTTATCACCGCACAAATACAATTTTGCACCTTGTTTAGCAAGCGGAACATAATTGCGGGCAACCACATAATGGTATTTTTTCCACTTCATGGCTTCGCCATGCGGACGAGTGTAATATACATTTGCAGAGGCCAGTTGTTCACAAGACGAACTACCAGAGCCACCCGCAGAAGCCATTTCAGGCGCGCCAGACCCGTACCCTGCACCAGTAGCAACCCCTAAACAATGAACACGCGTACCAATAAATCCCAGAGCTTTATCTGAAGGATTTCCAGCCACCCACGCCCAACCTTCATAATCCTTTGGATGAGCTTTTATTTTTGCTTTACAATGCTTTTCATCAAACGGTACACCCGGGAATTCGTTTTCCCAATCTGATTTTTTTAAAGGCCCACATTGCGCTACCTTGCCGCCACCTGCACCAGTACCCAGCATAGATCCCATATCACCGCCATCATCACCGGTCAGAAGACAGTTCAAAATGCCGCCGAGGATATTTTGGGCCAATTTGCTGCCCCATTCAATCCAGTCCCATTTGAGGTTGAACTTTTTCTCCCATTCCATCTGGGAGCGTTTTTTCATCATGTCCCACCAC
>CAYUAA010000051.1:0-8219 GCA_964442585.1 uncultured Elusimicrobium sp.
ACCGCAGAGCTGTGCAGGGGTAGAGAGTGAGCCGGAGGCTGAGTTGAAAGAATGTACGGGAACAGCAATAACGGTACAAACATGTTCAAGCGGATGCGGGGTACAGCAGCGTACGGCGACGTGTAATACCTCCACAGGAAATTGGGAATACGGAACATGGCAGAATACATGTTCGCCCAAGCCTGCGGATGAAAGCCGGGCGTGTGGTACGGGATATACGGGTACGCAAACGCGCACAGCCGTTTGTAAAAATGGTACATGGGAAATGGGAGAGTGGACGGAAACGTGTACGAAAAAAACCGGTTGTGACGGGGAAAAACCCGCTGATTTTATAACAAATTGCGGTTCTTGTATGGAACAAACCATCAGCTACCAGTGTAAAGAAGTGACGAGCGGTATATACCAGTGGGTGGGGGTGGCTCAGGGGTGTCATTTAAAAACTGGCGCCCAGTGTGAACAGTTGGGCGCAAAGCGGGGCGAATGCTTTTTATATTCTCCCGGCAAACCGCAGGCAGGCGTAGCTCCCGTTTATAAACAGCAGGTATGTTCTTCTTCTTGTACCTGGGAATTGGAGACCTGTGAAGGCGAAGCGGCACAATGCCCAAATGGAACGCGCCCAAATGGTACCTGCAAGGAAAAAGTAATTACTTATGCTTGGAAGCATAATTCAGTTTCGGCTGATATTCCTGCAGTTCGCTGCAATACGAACGCGAATGCTTCTTACTGTTCGGAAAATGTACATTTTGGGGAGAGTAATTGTCGCTCTGGCCAGGGCGGCGGCGCATCTATTACCAATATACCCGGATATCAGTATGGCCCAGGCGACCAAACCTGTTCCGCCGCCGGGGACGTAGGCAAGTTCTATACGCTGGTGTCCGTTTCTAAAAAAGCCTATAGCGGTGGTTCGTATACAAACCAGCTGTGGTGGCATTGTTCGTTTACACAGTTTGCATGCAGACAGCAGGAAGAATGGCAGTAGTGGAATCCAACAATAAACCCCTGGCGTTTTGCCAGGGGTTTTTATTTGCCAAACGATTAAAATCGTTTATTTAGACAAGGTTTTCCAAGCGTTGGCTTCGTCTTTGAGCGCTTGTTTGGCGTCTTTGGCGGCTTGTTTGGCTTCGGCTTTTTTAGCTTCGGCGGCTTTCTTGTCGGCTTCTTTTTTAGCGGCGGCGTCGGCTTTGGCCTGTTTCAAAGCGGCTTTGTTGGCTTCTTCTTTAGCTTTGGCCTGTTCTTTCATTTCTTTGGCTTTCGCTTTGGCTTCAGCTTTTTTGGCTTCCGCATTTTCTTTGGCGTTTTTTGCGGCCTGTTTAGCTTCGGCTTTTTTAGCTTCGGCGTTTTCTTTGGCTTGTTTGGCCTGGGCTTTAGCTTCTTCTTTTTTGGCTTTAGCTTCGGCTTTTACCTGGGCTTTGGTTTCTTTAGCTTTGGCTTTAGCGGAAGCGTCGGTGTTGTTGGTGGCGGCTTTATTAGCGGCTTCTTCTTTGGCGGCTTTTACTTTGGCCGCGGCGTTTTCTTTTTGGGTTTGGATGTTTTTTCTCAAAGCGCTGATTTTGGTTAAAGTGCAGTTGTTAATGCAGGTTACATCCCCAGTGGCGCAGCCGCAGTTGTCGGCGGCGAAAGCGGCGGTGGTCAAACCGAGCGCTAAAGCGAATACGATTACTTTTTTCATGCTTTTGTTTTCTCCTTTAATTTAAACGACTATATATTTATTTTACTAAATTGGACTGAATTTCTATGCGAGTTTTTTATTTAAAACGTGCGCGGGGCGTGTACGCTTTTTGCTAAAATATAAATATGGAAACGGTCGCCGTCCCCTTGTGGATGAATATTTTGTTGGGAATTATTGTGGTCAACCTGCTGGTGTGGCCGCTGGCTTCGCGCTGGGTGGAAAGCCATTTGGAGCTTTTCCTGCTTGCCGTCGGCGCGGCGGCGGTAACCGTCAGTGGCGGCTGGAGCGTAGATTTTTTATACGAAACGCTCAACTATCCCGTCAACGTGGCTTTTATCGTGTTAATTGTCAGCGTGATTTTTAACAATTACTCGCGTTATATTTTCCGTGTTTTATTCGCTTTTTTTAAAAAGATGGAGCCGCGTTACAGTTTCGCGGTGCTGATTTTTTTACTGGGGATGACGTCCTCTCTCGTCAGCGTTACGGTTTCCGCATTGGTGTTGGCGGAGGTGTTAAAAGTAGTCAACCTTGAGCGATCCGCCACCGTACGCATTACAGTTTTCGCTTGTTACGCCATTGGTCTGGGCGCGGTGCTTACGCCGTTGGCCGAACCGTTGGGTTTAAGTATTAACAACGCCCTGGCCGGGCCGCCTCACTACGCCGATTTCTTCTTTTTGTTAAAACATTTCTTTTGGTGGATTTCGCCCGCCATTTTACTGCTTTCCGTTGCGGCGGGATTCTCGGCCCGCAACGCGGGTACCACCCTTCAAATGCATATCCGTGAAGATAAAGAAACCTATGCTTCCATGCTGCGCCGCACCCTGCATATTTATATGTTTGTGGCAGCGCTTAATTTAATCAGTACGGGGCTTCGTCCGCTGGCGCAAAGTACCATTACGCATTTGGGCGGAAAAGTGCTGTTTTTGGCCAATGCGGTGTCCGTTATTATCGATAACGCTACCCTGGCCGCCATCGAAATTGTTCCTTCCATTTCCATGAACGATTTGATATACATGGTAATCGGTCTGGCTGCATTTGGCAGTATGCTTGTACAGGGCAATCTTCCCAACATTGTCGCTGCCGAAAAATTGGGTATCAAAAGCCGCGAATGGGCCGCCATCGCCGTGCCGACGGGGTTGGTGCTGATGGGCGGATACTTCATTATTCTTTCCATCGTATTATAGGCCCCTTGGATCGGAGAAAATAGGTCTTTTGGCCCTTGTCTTGCGCCTTCTAGAGTGCTAATCTATAGGTATAACCCGCATTGTGGAGGGGAATTCTGCTTATGAAAAAAACAATTTTGCTTGTTTGCGTTTTAACCGCGGCGCTTCCTTGCGCGGCACAAAAAAATCTTTTTAAATGGTTTAAGTCTTTCCGCACGCCTGCGGCACCCGTTGCCGCGCCCGTACAGTTTCGCACCGTACAGGGCAAAAAACTGCCGCTTCCGTCACGCCCGGTGGTGTCGTCCCGCCAACTGGAGCTTGAAAAATTTGTCGCGCGGCGGGTGTTGCTTACCCGCGGCAGCCAACTGCCTTTTGTCGTTGAGCCCCAAAATTTTGATCAATTGGAAACTTTTATTTCGCGTTATCGCGAAACCATGGGAAAATTTAAAGAATTTAAGCACGAAACCAGCCCGTTTTTGTATTATCGTTTGAAAGATCCAAAGCGTACGGACGGTTTGCGGCGTGAAGACGAACATCTTTTGGCTCCGACGATTGAAATGGAGCGGCGGTTGCTGCGCTTGAGCGCGGTTGTCGACCCCAAGAAAGACGAACCCCTCGCTTTTGCGCTTGAATACGTCGGCCGCGTGCGCGACGAACTGGCCCCGATGTTGAAAGGTATGGGCGGAAATGGGGTTTATTTCGCGCGTACGGACCGGAAATTCGTTGGGGACGAATTTTATCTGCATGACGGGGAATTTAAACGCTGGACGGATATGTTGCGCCGCGGCCGTACATTGAAAGAAGCTTTGCAGCTTCCTTCCGGATTGCGCGTGGCCGTGCTGAACGATCGCCCAAGCGTGCTGGAAAATATGCAAAAATCCCACCAAAACGGTATTTTTGTGCGGGGTGGTACGTTGGACTGTTTTTCCCAGGCTGATGCGTTGATTGCTTCCGTACGCGGCGGCAAAGAGTATGACCTTATTATAACGGATATTATTGTGCCCGGCGGCGGTGGTTACTATGTAACCAAAGAGCTGCGCCTGGACGGGTTTTCCGGCGCGATTATTGCGCTTTCCGCCTATGAGCGGGACGACTCCATGGGAATGGAAATGTTTGAAAGAGGTTTTGACGGTATGTTAAATTTGCCGATTGCGTTTGAACATTCTCCGTTTTGGGAATCGGACGTTTTACGTGGATTGAATAATTATTTCCATTTAAAAAAAATTAACAAATGGCAGCGCTAAATCCCATGAAAGTAAAATTTTTAAAATTGGCGGTTCTTTTTGTGTTGGCGGGCTGCTGTGTACCGCAAGCCGCGCAGGCAGGTTGGTTTACGGGCGGCGGGAACGCGGTTAAAGCCGTGCGGACGATAAAACCTCCCCGTTTGCCGCTGAATGCGGCCGTCGGCCGCCAGGTTTCCCGAGCGTTTCCGCGTACGGTAAACGCTTTTTCGGTGTCTTCCGCCGCTGTGGAACGTTATATTTTTAGTACGGTTTCTCCCACCGCTCCCGGTAAATTGCCGTTTGTGTGGAACGACGAAGATACCCCTTATTCCTGGCTGCAGGAAACCAAAGAACAATATAACCGCTTTGCCGAAGAATTTAAAGCGTTTAAAAAAGAAGCGGACGCAGTTCTGTATTATCAATCTAAAGCATCCGAGAGCCGCACCCTGCATACGGAGGAGCTTTCCCGCTGGCGTGCTAAGATTGATGAGACGGCCCAGTCTTTGTCCAAAATCCGTCATCGCGTAGACGGGGACGATCCGTTTCTTACTTTTGCCGACGAATATTTGACGTATGCCCGCTGGTCGCTCTATCCCCACGCTCAGGACATCTATTTCGTTAAACCGGTTGCCCCGCGTTTGGACCGGACTTTCTCAGCGGATGAATTTTTTCTGCGCCTCCCCGACGACGAATCCCGCTTTTGGGAATCGTCTTCCGCCCGTTCCAAGCGTATATCGGCCCAACTGCCATCGGGGTTGCGCGTAGCCGTGGTGAACGATTTGCCCTTTACGCGCGAGCAGGTAAAAAATCTGCACCGCCAGGAATTGTTGTTTCCGGATGGAGTCGTGCATGTGTTTTCGAGTGCGGACGAAGTGCTGCGTCAAATGTCGGAACGCAGCCAAACGTATGACGTTATTTTTACCGACATTATCATTTCCGGCGGTGGCGGCGGTTATTATTTAGCTTCCGAACTGCGCCAAAACGGCTATAACGGGGTGATTATTGCGCTGTCTTCTTACGAAGAAAGCGAAGAGCTGGGCTTAAAAATGTTCGAGCGCGGTTTAGACGGCATGATTCGCTTGGCCGGCGGTGCGGAGTACAAGCGCGGCTGGTCGGCGGATTTAATGCAAAAACTGCTTAACTATTATCGTTACCGCGACTTAAACGGTTGGATCCACTGAGGTACGGAGTTTGTAAAAATATCCAGCTAAACTGTTTTTTTGAACTATACGATTAAAGTAAACGGGAACCGTTTCTGTCCTTGACAGACCCTAATGAGGAAGTTATAATGGGGAAAACGGCTCCCGTTTTTTATTTCAATAAAGTCTTACCGTAGTTGCCGGATGCAGTTTGCCGTGCCGTATGTTTCACCCATCGTATAGGAGAACTTATGACAGACAGATTCAAACCCGCCGCGCGTATTCTTCAAGACCATCAGTATGACAGTTCCAAGCTGATTCCCATTCTCCAAAAAGTGCAGGACGAATATAAATATCTCCCCGAAGATATTATGCGTTTTGTCGCCAATGAGCTGGAGATTTCTCCCGCCAAAGTTTTTGGCGTAGCCACCTTTTTTGCGCATTTTGCCATTACGCCCAAAGGCAAGCATATCATCAAAGTGTGCAACGGCACCGCCTGCCACGTAAAAGGTTCCTCTTTTGTCATTAACACTGTTAAAGATATTTTGAAGTTAAAAGACGGGCAGGATACTACCGCCGACGGCTTGTTTACGTTGGAATGCGTTTCCTGTCTGGGCGCGTGCGGTCTGGCCCCCGTTATGGTGCTAGACGATGTGGTGTATGGGCAGATTACCCCGGCCAAAGCGGCCGAATTGATTGATTCTGTCGTCAAGGCGGAGGCAAACCATGGCAACTAAAAATATCGAAAACATCGCACAAGAATATAATTCCGCGTACAAAAAAATTACGGGCCGCGTGGTTATCTGCGGCGGGACGGGCTGTATTGCGGGCGGTTCGTTAAAAGTATATGAAGCGTTCCAGCAAGAAATGGAAAAACACCAAATCGGTTTTTGTTTGCAAATCACCAAAGACTGCCACGAAAACTATTTAAGCCTCAGCGGCTGCCGCGGTTTCTGCGCACAGGGTCCGTTGGTGAGCGTGGGCGATATTTTTTACACTAAAGTAAAGCCCGAAGACGTGGCGGAAATCGTAGAAAAAACGCTTTTAAAAGGCGAGGTGATTGACCGCCTGTTGTACCATAACCCCGCTAACGACCAAAAAGCCAAAACGGTGGAAGACATTCCCTTTTATTCCCAACAAAAACGCATTTTATTGCACGACTGCGGCCGTATTAACCCCGAAGACATCAACGAATATATCGCCCACGGCGGTTACGCTCAGGCTAAACGCGCGTATACGGAAATGACGGACGAAGAAGTCTGCAAAGAAATGATTGCTTCCGGTTTGCGCGGGCGCGGAGGCGGCGGCTTTCCCACCGGTAAAAAGTGGGATTTAACCCGTGTGGAACCGGGGCCGAAAAAGTACGTTATCTGCAACGCCGACGAGGGCGATCCGGGCGCGTTTATGGACAGAAGCGTCATGGAAGGCAACCCCAACGCGGTGCTGGAAGGTATGATGATTGCCGCGCGTGCTATTGGTGCGGACGAAGGTTATATTTACGTGCGCATGGAGTATCCGCTCGCTATTCAGCGCGTACGCACCGCTATCAAACAAGCCGAAGAACTGGGCATTTTGGGCGAGAATGTGTTTGGCTCAGGCAAGAATTTTAAAATCAACGTAATGGAAGGCGCAGGGGCGTTCGTCTGCGGCGAAGAAACCGCGCTTATCGCATCCGTGGAAGGCAAACGCGGTATGCCCAAAATTAAACCGCCGTTCCCCAGCCAGTGCGGTTTATTCGGCAAGCCGACGGTCATTAATAATGTGGAAACGCTTGCCACCGTCGCCAAAATTTTGGAAATGGGCGCGGAAGAATTCCGCAAAATCGGTACGCTGGGCAGCCCCGGCACCAAAACTTTTGCCGTTACGGGGCATATTGCCAATACGGGGTTGGTGGAAGTACCTATGGGCACCACGCTTCGCCAAGTGATTGACGATGTGGCCGGCGGTACCACCAACGACGACGGTTCCGTCAATAAACACGCCTTTAAAGCTGCGCAAATCGGCGGTCCTTCGGGTGGATGTCTTACCAAAGAACATTTGGACTTGCCGCTCGATTTCGACTCCTTAAAATCAGCCGGCGCGATGGTGGGTTCCGGCGGACTGGTTGTTATGAACGACAAGACTTGCATGGTCAACGTGGCGCGCTTTTTCTTGGAATTTACCCAGCGTGAATCGTGCGGTAAATGCGTGCCCTGCCGTGAAGGCACGGAGCAGATGCTTTCCATGCTTAACGATATTGTGGAAGGCCGCGCCACTTTAAAAACGCTCGAAAACTTGGAAGACCTGGCCAAAGCGGTGCAGAAATCTTCACTGTGTGCGTTAGGCAAAACGGCTCCCAATCCGGTGCTTTCCACACTGAAACATTTTAAAGACGAATACCTTGCCCACGTGGTGGAAAAACGCTGCCCCGCCGGTGTGTGCAAGGCGTTGGCGCGCTTTGAAATCGTGGCGGATAAATGCAAAGGCTGCGGCATGTGCAAACGCGCCTGCCCGGTGCAGGCTATCAGCGGCGAAGTGGGCAAACCGCATCATATCGACGCCAAGAAATGCATTAAATGCGGCGGCTGTAAATCCACCTGCAAATTCGGTGCGGTGGTAGTAGGCGCATAACCACGGGAGAGCGTATTATGGAAAACGAAAACTTTGTTACGATTGAAGGGAAAAGAGTCGCTATCGAAGGCGAAAAAAACTTGTTGGAATTGGTGCGTAAAGCTCATTTTAACATTGTCACTTTTTGCTACCACCCCGAGCTGGCCGCCTACGGCGCGTGTCGGTTGTGCTTGGTGGAAGTGGAAGGAATGGGCATTGTAGCTTCGTGTACGGTACCTCCAAAACCTGGCATGAAAGTGCGCGTAAACAGCGACGAAATCCGCAAATTGCGCCGCATTAATCTGGAACTGCTGCTCTCGTCGGGCAATCACGACTGTACTCTGTGCAGTAAATCCAATAACTGCAAACTGCAGAAACTGGCCAAAGATTTGGACGTAACCGAAATCCGCTTTAAGTCCAAAAAGCTCGACAGCCA
>CAYUAA010000052.1:0-8086 GCA_964442585.1 uncultured Elusimicrobium sp.
AACGCATTAAAAAAGGGCTGGAATTCATCGGCGTAAGCGCGCCGGAGGAAATGTAGGGCCCAAAAAATAAGTTTTATGGACGAAAAATCTCTTTCCCCCTCCGGGGACGGAGATTTTTCATAAATAACCGACAATTAAGGGGAAATAATTGTATGAAAAGAAATATCCGTCTGATACTGGGCTTATTACTTTTGCCGTTTGCCTTGCACGCGCAAAGCCTGCCCAAAGCCGAAACGTACTACGCCAAGGGAGACTTTGCCGCCGCGTTAAAAGAATACGACACTGTCCTCCAAACCGCTACCGGCGACGACTTGCTTCAAGCCAAACTGCGCAAAGCGGCCTGCCAATACGGGTTAGGCGAATACTTAAACGCCTATAAAACCATGTACGGCTACGCCCTGCCGGAAAACGAAATTTGGAAAGCCCGCTTTTTACTCTATCGCATCCAAATGGCAAAACAAGCCTCCAACCGTTATCACTCCCTTTCAAACGACGGTGAAATTATGACGCAAGAAGCCCGGCAAAATCCCGAACAATGGACGCAGACTCAATGGAATGCCCAAATCGAAAAAGACTACCAAACCCTCTGGGCCCTGCGCGCCGCGTTGATTAACGCGCCGGTTGAAAGAGAAAATTTAATTTTAAACCTGCAAGACACCGACACCCAGCGCATCCCCACGCTGTTCGATTTTACGGTTAACTCCTGGACGGATTACCTGCGCCCCAACAGAGGCGACGTTTCCCCCCTCGCCCGCGCAGAACGTTCATACCTCGACGGCACCGCCGTACTGGAAAACGATAAAAACAATACGGCCCAAATTGCCGAGATTTTGGAAACCGCTTATTTGCTCGACGGTAAAAACCGCCAAAACGCCAAAATTTTCTGGAAGACCGACTATATTCTGCTCCCGTTCAACGCTCCCGGTTTTGAAATTAAAAACCGCCAAAAAGCGATTCAAACGGCCGTCACGCAGTTGAACCTGTTAAGCGGCAACGAAGCCGTTTCCCAAAATTTTTGGAGCAAACTAAAAGGCTACGTCGCTCCGGCGGCCAATACGGCCTATGCGCGCGGCTATACCGCCTTAAAAACGGCCCAACTGCAATTTGAAAACGATCAAGCGCCCGCCGCCTTGCAAACGTGCAAAACGGCGTTAGACAAACTGCCAAAATCCGCCTTTACGCAACAATGCGAGGATTTAGTAAAAACCATTACGAATGTTTCTTTCTCACTGCAGTCTTCCCAAACGCCGCTCAACCGCCAAGCGCCGCAGTTGGCGGTGTCGGGCCGGAACCTGCACAAGTTGTACACCCGCGTATATCAAACGTCTTTAAAAGAACTAACCGACCTTTACGTGAAAACGGGCTACCGCCGCACGCTTAATTCGTGGAACTATTTAAGCCGCTTGGATTCGGAAAATATCTCCGTGTTTTTGGACCGCGCGCCGATTATTAAAAAATCGTTCGATGTAGATTATAAAGAAGTTTACCAACATCAAAAAACCACGCTGGATTTCCCCGCGCTCGAACCCGGGTTTTACGTCGCCGGCGTTTCATATAACGAAGATTTTGACGAAACCAAGGCCCCCGTCCAAATGACAGTTCTCAACGCAACGGACCTGGCTTTCTTTACCACCGCCGCCATCGAAGGCGACCCGGCAGATTACACCGCCGTACTGGGCGCGAAGGAAAAACAACTTCGTCCCAACGTATTTCATTTATATACGGTCAACTTAAAAACGGGTCAGCCGGAACCCTCTGTTGAACTGGATATGTTTACCAATTGGCAAGGCTCGCGCCAAAAAGAGCGGACGGACGAAACCGGCGAGCTGACGCTGGCGCGCGCCGTCACCGTCACGCCGGCTGAACGGAACAACCCGCAATATATTTTGAATACGCTGGCCGCAAAAAACGGCTCCACCGCCTTCTCCGGCAATACGTTATATTTTTATTTTAATAACAACACTCCCGTAAAACTTTTCACACAGACCGACCGCCCCGTCTATCGGCCCGGTCAGAAAGTTCAACTGGCGGTCAACGCCTTCCAGGTATTGCCGCGGGGGCTCAAAACGCTCGGCGGACGGAAAGTAACATTTACCGTCAAGGATCCCAACTATAAAACGGTCTTTACGGCCACGCCGACACTCAACGAACTGGGTACCGCCCAGGCCGAAATGACCTTACCCGAAAGCGACTTATTGGGCCGCTATCAAATTACGGCGACTTTAACCGCCAACGGCAGAACATACCGCAATTACCAGTCTTTTTCCACCGAAGAATACAAGCGCCCCGATTACGAACTGACGCTGGCCGAGCCGGAAAAAGCGTTGGAATACGGCAAAGCGGCCGCGATAACGGGTACGGCGAAATATTATTTCGGTTCTCCCCTGCAAAACGCGCGGGTGAAATATACGGTGGAACGCCAAGACTATCGCCCGCCTTTTTATTGGTGGATATCTTGGTTGGCGCCCCAAAGCGAAATGGTCGCGCAAGGCGAAACCGTTACGGATGCAAAAGGCAATTTTAAAGTAGAATTTACGCCCGGCAAAAAAACCAAAGACGAAGAGTTTGCCCAATATGTGGTACGCGCCGAAGCGTTTGACGAAAGCGGCCGGGCCGTCAATGCGTCGCACTCATATAAAATCAGCGCGCAGCCTCACTTGTTCCGGGTGGAATTCACCAAAGGCTTTTACGATGCAGACGCCCCCGCAGATTTGGCTAAAATCAATTTAACGGACGCCAACGGCAACGCCGTCGCTGGCAAAGTAATGGTGGAAGCCGTACGCCTTAAAAACGAAATTCCCGCCAAAGAATCAGCCCAAACAAACGGCGGCGAAGAATTTGCGTACGAAGAGCCCGTCTATCCTGACGGAAATAACGCGCTGGACGCCGTCTACCAAAACGCCCGGGTGCAAAATACCGCGTTTAAACACGAAGTAAATTTTAAAACGCCCGGGGAACAAACCCTGCGCATGCCCGCTTTGCCCGAAGGCGTATACCGCCTGCAGCTTTCTTCCGCCAAAGCATCCGCACAAAAAATGATATTTGTGGTGGCCAAGGAAAACTCTACACTGATTCTGCCCGAGGTAACGCTCGCCCAGCAAGCGCAATACTTCCCCGGCGAAACGATGCGCGTGCTGTTGGGTTCGGGAGAATTGCCGGGCTCCAAACGCGTGGAAATTTATCAGGGAAGCGGCAAATTTTTGTACAAAAAAGATTTACTGCCTGGCGGCGTGAGCATTTACAACCTGCCGCTCACCGGCGAACTGCGCGGAGGCGTATCGCTGGCGTGGTTCGGTGCGGGCGATTACCGCTTTTTTAACGGCAGCGCGGAGGTGACCGTTCCGTTTGACAACAAAGAACTCGCCGTCTCGTTTGAACCGCCTCAAACCGTCCGTCCCGGCGAAGACGTCAGCTGGAAAATTGCGGCTAAAGACGCCACTGGTTCGCCTGTTAACGGCCAAGCTAATATTACGGTGTACGATAAATCGCTCGATTACTACATCAAAAACCGCCCGGCGTTAACCTTTAACAACCTCTATGCCCAGCAGTTGGGTACAGCCAGTTCGGCACGCAGCAGCTCCTATGCGCAAACCGCCACGTTTAGCAAAGTAAAAACACAAAAAGAAGATTACCTGCCCGAACTTGCGTTGCCCTCGTTAAATTTGAACATGGCAAGCCTCTTGTACAACCGCATGTACAAAGCTGCTTTATCACGCGCGGCAGGCGCGATGCCGATGTTAGGGGCATCCAACATGGCTATGAAGCAAGAAGCCGCCTTTGATACCGCCGAAGCGGAAATGACCTTTGGAGTCGCCGACGCGGCCGAAAACTTTGACGGCGGCGTAATGGAATACGGCGCCGTAGTAACCGCCGGGACGGGAAACACGGAAGAAAGTGCAAACGCCCAACCGCGTACGGACTTTTCGGAAACGGCTTATTTTAATGCCCTGCTGCCCGTAACAGGCGGCCAGGCGGCGGTCAAATTCACCATGCCCCAAAGCTTAACGGCATGGAACATGTTTGGCTTTGTACTTACCAAAACCGCCGAGTTCGGTTCATTTACAGCCCAAACCATAACCAAAAAAGACTTTATGGTCCGCCTGCAAACGCCGCGCTTCTATCGCGAGGGCGACAAAGGAGTCATTCAAGCTGCGGTTACCAATTTGACGGATAAAAAATTATCCGCCCGGGTAACGCTTTCCATCCAACAGGACGGCAAAGACGCGCTGACGGCCTTTGGGCTTACGCAAGCGGAAAAAACCGTCACAGTGCCGGAAAACGCCACCCAATTTGTAACGTGGGAAGTCTCCGCGCCCGACGCGCCCGCTCTCTATACGTTAACGGCCGCCGCACGCTCCGGCAAATCGGCCGACGCCGAACAAAAAACGTTCCCCGTTCTGCCCGGTAAAATGCGCCTGTTGGCCACCGTCAACAAAGCACTTAAAAACGGTAAAAATACGCTTACGCTGGACGAGTTGGACGGCGTAAACGCCCAGGACGTGCAGACCGTCGCCCTAACGCTCAACCCCAGTTTGGCGCTGTCGGTCATCAACAGCATGCCCAATCTGCTTTCTTCACCGTACAAAGATTTGGTTTCCACGTTAAACCGCTTTGTACCGCTGGCGGTGGTAAACAAATTCTACACCACCTACCCGCAATTAAAAGAAGCCGTCAAAAAACTGCCCAAACGCACCGGGCAGACGGCCTCCTGGAACGCAAATGACCCGCTGCGTCTGACTCTTTTGGAACAGACGCCTTGGCTGCGTCAGGCGCAAGGAAACAAACACCGCTCAGCCGACATAATTGATTTGTTCGACGCCAAAACGGTGGAAACAACGCTCGCCAAAGAAACCAAACAAATCGCCAAATTCCAAAACAAAAGCGGCGCGTTTACCTGGTTTGCGGGCGGACCGGACGACGATTATTTAACGCTTTACGCGCTTTCCTCATTCGCGCAGGCCCTTGCTTACCACGCCCAAATTCCGCAAGAACAGGCCCAAAAAGCGTTTGCCTATATTTTGCCTCGTATTGAAAAACAGTTAAAAGAAGATAAAACGGGCTCCGCCGCCACGGTTTCGTACGCGCTGTATGCGGCATATACGCTCTCGGCCTTTCCGCCCGAATGGGCCCAAACCTCCCAGGCTAAGCCCTACATTAAACGCTGGGCCGATTATGCCGACCAACAAGCCCGCTTTATGACACCGCTGGGGCAAATTTACGCCGCGGCGGTCTACCACCGATTAGGAGATGACGTAAAAGCCGCCCGGTACCTGGATTTAGTCACCGGCCGCATGAAACAGGACGATCTTTCCGGCGCGTACTTTGCACCCGAACCGCAAAGTTGGATTTGGTATAACGACACCTTAACCACCCAAACGGTTACGCTTAAAACCCTTCTGGAAATGCGCCCGGATTCGGAGAAAATCGACCCGATGGTACAATGGTTGCTGTTCAACCGCCAGGTAAACGACTGGAATGATTCCAAAGCCGCCGCGCAAGCCGTGTTTACGCTTTTGGACGTTATGAAAGCCAAGGGAGCACTGTCACTGCCCACGTCCTATCAAACCGATTGGGCGGACGAACAAAAAAGCCTGACGTTTGAACCGTTCGACTGGACGGAAGACCTGCAGTTTGTACGCAGCGGCGCGGAAATCACGCCCGCCGCGTTTACGGCTACGGTCACCAAACAAGGCCGGATGACGGACTTTGCTTCGCTCAGCGCCGTGTACCAATCGGCTGACGCAAAAGCCTCCCCCAAAGGGGTCATTAACGTATCGCGCGAATACTATTTGCGTAAAAAACAAGGCGGCGAAGTACAGCTGCGCCCGCTGAAAGATTTAGACGGCGTTTCCGTGGGAGACGAAATAGACGTGCGTTTAACCGTTACCACGGACAGTGCGTTTGAATACGTCCACCTGCAGGACCCCAAACCCGCCGGATTTGAAAGCGAAGAACTGTTAAGCGGCTGGGAATGGGAAAACATCCGCTTCTACCGCGAAAACCGCGACGCGGCCACCAACTTTTTCATTAATTGGCTGCCCAACGGAACCGTTACGCTGCACTATATTTTGCGGCCCACGGTGGAAGGAAAGTTCCACGCGCTGCCTGCGCAGGCCCAATCCATGTACGCGCCCGAATTCGGGGCGCACTCCGCCGGCGAAACGCTCAGCGTAAGCAAATAAGCCAAGTGTTTTTAAAAAAGGCCTCCTCCCCAAAGAGGAGGCCTTTTTTCGTCCGGTTTGTTCCGGCCGCCGCCTTGCAAAAACCCCATCTGTATACTATAATGGAGTATACGTTTTAAAGGAGTCTTTCATGCCCGACGCATTATCCGTTTTAAGTCCGCTTAACGGCGCCGCCGTTCCCCTGGAACAAACGCCTGATCCCGTATTTTCTGAATTAATGCTGGGGGATGGCCTGGCCATAGACCCCTCTTCCAATACGCTTCACGCCCCTTTCGACGGAAAAATCGTAAACGTAAACAAAGCCGGCCACGCACTTGTCATAGCCGCCCATGGGATTGAAATACTCTTGCACGTAGGGTTGGAAACCGTCACTTTAAAAGGAGAAGGATTCAACGTACTCGTAAAAGAAGGGGACGAAGTAAAAGCCGGACAAAAAATTTTGGAATTTGATTTAAATATCCTGCGCGTCAAAGCCGCCAGTGCATTGGTGATACTTGTCGTCACTTCGCCGCAAGGCGCACCGGCCGCCGGCAAAGCCACCGGAACCGTAAAAACGGGCCAACCGCTTTTTTCCGTGCCGCTCCCCGAACAAAAGAACTCCGACGCAGAGCCGTCCGGCAACTTTTTGGAATCAGCCCCGCTTACTATCGTCAATTTGCACGGACTTCACGCCCGCCCCGCGGCGGTGCTTGCCAGCCTGGCGGCTGATTACCCTCACCTGGTGCAAGTGACGCATAACGGCAAAACGGCTGACGCAAAAAGTATCGTCGCCCTCATGGGCCTTGCCCTGGGGTACGGAAAACAAGTCGTCCTGCGCGTAGGCGGACCCAAAGAACAAGCCGCACAGCTGCTCACCCAACTGGAAGACGCTTTTAAAAACGCTTTTGGCGAAAAACCAGGCGGAGGGTTCGCCCCCGGCGAAAATAAAGATTCCCGCCAAACGGATTTTTCCCTTCCCGTACACCTGCGGGGTTTATGCGCATGCGGCGGCCTGGCGCGCGGCAAATCGTTCACCATACAGGCAAACACGCTCTCGTTTGAAGAAAACGCCAAAAACCCACAGGAAGAAGGTTCCCTGCTGGAAAATGTACTTTGCACCTTGGCCGAAAAATTGGAAAGCCAAATTGCGTCCGAAAAAAATAAAGAATCGCGCGATATTTTAAACGCCCATTTATTGTTGGTAAAAGATCCGCTCTTGGCCGACTCCGCCCGCAAAACCATTCTGCAAGGCAAAACCGCCGCTTTTGCGTTTAACACCGCTATACGCCGCAGCGTGGACATTCTTAAAAAAACAAACAACCGCTTCTTAATGGAACGCATTGCGGACTTAAAAGACATTCGCCGCGAAGTACTCACCCTCCTCACCGGCGCGGTACGCCAACGCCCCGAAGTGCCCCCAAACAGCATAGTGGTGGCGGAAGATTTGCTTCCGTCCGACGTATCCGCCCTGCCGGAACACACCGCGGGCGTGGTGCTGGCGGCGGGTTCCCCCACTGCACACGCAGGCATTTTGCTGAGAAACCGCGGTATTCCCACGCTTGTGCGCGCGGGCGACGCAGTGTTGCAAATCCCGCCGCAAACGGAAATACTGCTCGATGCAGAGGCGGCTAAAGCCGTTGTCTCCCCCGATGAAAACCAATTAAAAGATTTTGAAATCCGCCTGCGCCAATTACATCAAGCCGATCTGGCCGCGGACAAAACCGCCTTTGAGCCAGCCCTCACGCAGGACGGTCTGCACATTTTAGTGGAAGGCAACGTTTCCGGCCCCGCCGAAACGGCTCGAGCCGCCAAAAGCGGTGCCGACGGAATGGGTTTGGTGCGTACGGAATTTTTGTTCCAGGGCCGCGCATTTATGCCGACGGAAGAAGAACAATTGTCCGTCTACCAGGCAGTGCTCGACGCCG
>CAYUAA010000053.1:0-7712 GCA_964442585.1 uncultured Elusimicrobium sp.
GCGGTTTCTCGTCCGACACTTCCTGGCGCGACGTGCTGGAATACGTATTCCCCGGATTCCACCACCCGGGCGGCATACCGGCGCATGCGTGCAGTAAAAAAACGGCAGGCATTAAAAATAAAATTTTTCTCATACTTTATTATACCTTATCTGCTATTTGCACGCGCAGGACGGACTCCCTTTCGCCCGCGCGTACAGCGCACCCGCGCGATAGCTGCTGCGCACCAAAGGACCGCTGGCCACCCCTTTAAATCCCAACGACAGGGCATATTCTTCCCAATCACGGTATTCCTGCGGTTCCGGGTAACGCGCCACCGGGTAATGCGCCGCAGAAGGCGCCAAATACTGCCCGATGGTAAGCAAATCAACGTCCGCCGCGCGGAGGTCTTTCATTAAATTTTTAATTTGCGCTTCCGTTTCGCCAAGCCCCACCATAAAACCCGTTTTAGTAAGAATATGCGGCGCAATTTTTTTGCTCTCCGCCAATACGCTAAGCGTACGCGCATACTGCGCGCCGATACGCACCGAAGCGTACAGCTCCGGCACCGTTTCCACGTTGTGCGCCAGCACATCGGGCGAGGCGGACAACACCGTTTTAAGCGAGTTAAAATTACCCTGTAAATCGGAAATCAACGGCTCCACTTTTACGCCCGGCGCAGTGCGTCGAACGGCTTCAATCACGCGGGCAAAATGGGCGGCGCCGCCGTCCGGTAAATCGTCGCGGGTGGGCATGGTCAAAACAGCGTAGCGGATACCCCATTCTTTCACTGCTTCGGCCACACGGGCCGGTTCGCCTTCGTCCAACGGAAGAGGCTTGCCGCGGCCCACTGCACAAAAACGGCAGCCGCGCGTGCAAATATCCCCCATCACCATAAAGGTGGCGTCGCCGCAGTTAAAACATTCTCCCCGGTTGGGGCATTTGGCCGCATGACAAACGGTATGAAGCGTATGACGCTTAATGGAATCTTCCGCGCCAAGCGCGGCGGAAGAACGCAGGGCCGCTTTGTTACGGCCAACTAAATCTTTTAGCCATTGGGGTATTTGGGTCATATATCCTATTATACTAAAAAGGCATTATGATATAATAAGAGAAAAACGGACGGACGCTGTGAAAAAAACTTTTCTGACTTTTGTAATTTTATCCCTTTTGGCCGCCGCGCCGCTGGCCGCGCAGAATGCGCCTAAAACCGAAGCCGAGCGTTTAAAAGAAGCGGGCGATTTGTATTTTTCCTATGAACCCGAAAAAGCGTTGGACGCTTATATCCGGCTTTCCAAAGATACGCAAAACAAACAAGCCTTTTTGAACGCGGCGTACATCGCCATGGAGCAAAACGACCCTAAAAAAGCGGTAGACATCGCCACCGCCGCCTACCGCGCCCACCCGCAAGACCGCGAAATTATCGAAACCGCCGCCGAAGCCTATCTGGCCGACGGCCAATACGCTGGCGCGGAGAGGTTGCTTTCCGAACTTCCGTCGGACCCGGGCCGCGCCGAATTTTTGCACGTCAACCTGGCGCGCGCCCAAAAAGGCCTGGGCGAAAAAGAACTGGCCAAATACAACTTAAAAATCGCCGCGCGCGGACAGACCCACAACGCGTTGGCCAACTATCTGCTGGGGCTGCTGTACGAAGAAGAAAAAGACTATAAAAACGCCGCGGAAGTATTCCAAAAGGCTACCGTGTACGACCATCAGTTTATCGAAGCAAAAAAGCATTACGCCGCCGCCCTAGAAAAACTGGGCAATTATAATGAGGCCTACCGCCAGTACCGCATGATTTACTCGTCCGACAAATCCAGCGCAGAAATCGCCCGCGCCATCGAACGGCTGCGCCCGCGCTTAACCCGAACCGAAAAAGAAATCACGGGCGGAAAAGAATTAACCAAACATACGTTGGTAAAACCCGTCGTCCCCCCCTCCGAATCGCGCGAAATCAAAGTGGGCATCGGAATGCGCCAAACCGGCAAACCCGCCGCACGCGAAACGGTGCATTTTATCCCGTCCCACGCCTTTAGCGTAACAGATGAATCCGGCAAAACAATCGCCCGCGGCCACGCGCACGAAAGTTGGGTAGCCATATTAAAAAACGGCAAAGCGTATTTATCCGCCCCGAATGGGAAAAAATACCCCTTTTCAAAATCCGTCACGATTATGCCCGTTTCCAAAACTGAAGGAGAAGGGCATACCATTATCGTTAAAAACGTTATGAGCGGCGCGGGCATGACCTGGGCCAGTGTGGACGACAAAGAATACCGCGGCAAGTTGCAAATTTTGCACAACGCCAAACAAAACACGCTGGTGCCCGTCAACATTGTTAATATGGAAGAATATCTGCAAGGGGTCATTTCGTCCGAAATGCCCACCAAATTCCCCATGAACGCCCTGCGCGCGCAAGCGGTGCTGGCACGGACGTACGCACTTAAACATCTGGGCAAACACCGCGCATACGGTTACGATGTGTGTGACACGCAAAACTGCCAGGTATACGGCGGCGTAAGCGCAGAAAGCGAGCGCGGCAACGCGGCCGTAGAATCCACCATGGGCGAAACGCTAAACTACAATAACAAACCGATTGAAAGCGTATTTTCGGCCAACTGCGGCGGCATTACGCAAAGCGCGAAAGAAGCGGGATGGAATGAAACCCCCTATTTAAACCCGGTGTCCGACTATAAGGATTTTGATTTCGACAACTTGCAGCCCTATCACTTTAAAGAACTCTTACAGTATCCGCACGACGCCTACAGCCGCTACGATAAAAACGTCAGCATGGCGGCCTACCGTTGGACGCGCGTGGTGGACGAGGAAGAATTGCGCGCCGTCATCAAAAAACAAAAAAAAGACATCGGTAAAATCACGGCTTTAATTCCCTTGCGCCGCGGGCGTTCGGGCTATGTAAACCGTTTGTTGGTAAAAGGGACGAAAGGCACCGTTACGCTTAATAAAGAAAACGTCATCCGCAATAATTTAAGTTTAGGTATGCTGCGCAGCAGTTATTTTATTGTGGAACCCCATTACGAAAACCGCGAACTGAAATATTTTGTATTTTACGGCGGAGGTTGGGGCCACGGCGTGGGCTTCTGCCAGACGGGCGCGGCCGGCCGCGCCGACGCTGGGCAGGACTACAAAACGATTTTGAACCATTACTTTCCTTTGGCAAACCTGCAAGCCCCTAAAGAAGAAGATTAATCTTACTTTTGTTCCCAATAAAAAGTAAGCAAAAGATTTGCTTGTTCTTTTTCCGCTGTCGGAAAAAAGAAACAATAATACGGCCCGGCGAGGTTCCCATACACGCGGATAAATGCCGCAATCGACCCAAGCGGCCGCCCAACAATTATTTTTTATCAAAAAGCAACGGCGCACAAAAACTACTTTTTGTGCGCCGTGCGTATTACAAAACTCAACACCAACAGTTATTATTATTTTCCGCCGGATAACTGCCGCTGCGCCCTGTCCTGCACCGCAGCGATCTGTTTTTGTTTTACGTCTTCAGGCAAGTCCGACTCCGAAATCGCATTAATCCGGTGGAACATATCCTGCAGTACCGGGCGTGCGTACGATTCAAACGCCGCTTTTTCCTCCGGCGACGCATTGGCCACCCCCGGATCCTGCATCAGTTGAGCCATGGTGGAATTTACCTGACCCTGTTCGCGGGCTTCCCGCATTTTAGGCGTTTTTTGCAAAGCGGCGATTTCCTCATTGGTCTCTTGGCGCACTTCCATCATTTTTTGCTGTTTTACAGTCAGCGGCCAATCGCTTTGCATAATTTCGCTCATGCGCGCTTCGTGGCGGTCGTAAATGGCGTTGACGGCCGCGCCGCCTGTTTCGCCGTAAATGCGTTCAGCCAATTCCAGTTTTTCGTCGCGTTCGCGCTTTAAATCATTAGCGGCGGTGGCAATAGTTTTATCATCAAAATGATGCTCTTTAGCAAGCGTTTTTCCTTCCGCCTCGTCTTTCAACGCCTGCTCTACGCGGCGGCGTTCCAATTCGTCTTCCGCCGATTGCAGCCCTTGCAAGGATTTTCCGTTTTTAAGCAACATTTGCTCCAACTCTTTGCGGCGGGTGCGCTGATTTTCCAAATACTGTTTGTAATACTCGTCCTCCGGCAAACCGGCCATGGCCAGCTGCATATCTTTTTCGCGCGCGGCAGCCAGCGTTTGCGCCGCCTGCGAAGCAATGTCCTGCCCGTACGCCCCGGCCAAGCGGGCAGTAAGGATATCATCCTTTTCGGTTTGTTTATCTTTAAACTCTTTCAATGCGTGTTTTTGGCCAACATCCTGCAATTCTTTTTCATACTTTTGGCCGATGGCGCGCGTCTTTTGCGCCAACTGTTGTTGGGTCTGCCCCGGTTGGGCCAAAGCGGCGGCCAGTTCGCGCTGATACGCGTCCATCACTTTGCCGGCTTCGTCGGCCGCGTCTTTGCCAAACGCGCCGTTCATGCTGTTCATAATACCGGCTTTTTGCGAGGCCATTTGCTCCATCACGCTGCCAAACGGCCCTGCGTTGGCGGAATAAGAAGAATTGCGCTGAAGGTATTTTTCGATATTGGCGTCTTTACGGCTTTTAGGCATTAACGCCTGCAAAACGGCGCGTTCCACACGGGAAGAAAGCCCCGTCAGCTGGTTTTTTAACGATTCGGACTGTTCTTTGGTAAGGCTGGTTAAATAAGGAGAAAAAACGCCCTGCATGCGCTGCTCCGTGGTTGGCCGGGCGACGCCGCCCAAACCGCCGGACGCACTTCCCGCGCCTGTTCCTGCGGAACCGTTTTTCCCGGCAGAAGAATATCCATATTGGGGCGCGCGTTCGCGTGAACCGCGGTATGCGCTGGCATAAGAACCCGCCGACGCGGCGGAACCTTCCCGTCCCGCATAACGGTTATAGGCCGCACCCGTTTGACTTGAAATTCCCTCGTATCCGCCCGTATTACCGTAAGAAGCCGCAGAACCGGAACGTCCGTTTCCCCGGCGTACAGCCCCCCCGTTCCCCGACGAAACATACCCGCCGCCGACGCGGGCATTCTCTTGCGGATACGTTGCCGGATAAGAGGAACCTCCCTTCGCATAGGCGGCCGCCATGTCGGGCGTAACGCCCAAAAGTTCTTCCTGCTTTAAAGCGTCCAAACTGCGCTGGGCGATTTCGGATTCAAAAAAACGCTCCGGCCGGGCTTGGCGTTTGACGGGTTTTTCCGGCACCGAGGCACCAATCCCCGTATTAGAAACACGCAGAAAAGCAAGCCCTATCGCCAACAGGACCACAATTAAAAAACCCAGTTGTAAAAGCGTATTTTTTCTTTCCATAATCTTCTATAACGCACGTTTCGTGCGGGCGGCCAACAATTTTTGCGCCAAATCTTCGTTTAATTTTACCTGCAAGGCGGACATTTCTTCGCGGTATGCGGCGTTTAACGCTTCCAACCGTTCCGCAGCAGAGGAAAGACGGCCCGGTGAAGCCAGTAGTTTTTCCGCACCCGCCAAATAACGTTCAAACGCGCCGCGCGTTTGCAGTACAGCATCTTTACCGTATAATTTTTCGAACGCTTGCTCCACCTGTTGGTGGGCGGAAATCATACGCGCTTTTAACGCGGCCGCGGCGTCAGGCGATAAAACGAGAGCGGGATCGCCGTATCGGGCGCAAATCTGCGCAAAAGCCTGGTCGGCCTCTTTCCCCACGCGGGCGAAACCGGCATCCATATCCTCCGGCGTTTTAACGGAGGAAAGCACCAACGCGTATCCATCCGCCGCTTTGTGTAAAACGGGTTCGGTTTTTTTGGCGCACAACGCGCCATAATCCCGTTCCACTCCAGCTGATAAGCGTTTAAAAACGGTTTGCAAATCCTGTTTGGACAAGCGGCTCTGCCCTTTGTCGGCCGCGGTCCAGCCGCGGGCGGATTCTTCTTTGCCAACCTCCGCCAAAAGCCCGGCGTAACGCGCGTTTAATTCTTCCACGCGCGCCGCCAATTCCTGCGGCGTTTGGGCCGATTTGGCGCCGGCAACGGCTTCCGCTTTAAAATGCGCCAAAATTTCTGCCAGTTTATCCGATGCGCGGCGGGCGTATTCTTCCCGCACCGAGTTGGCAAGCGCAACGCGCTGGGCCGCCACCGCCGACGAAATACGCGTATCGGGCGATTGAGGCAAAAATTCTTTTAACGCTTCCGCGGACAACAGAGGAGCGTCCACTACCGGCTTGGAACGCGCCTGCGCCAAGGCGCGCAGTTCCTGCGCCATGGGCATATATCGTTTTAAATTGTCCGAACGGGAAGAGCGTTTTTTGGGATGAACATCCTCTTCCGGAGGAGTGCATGCCGCGCACAACCCCGCTAAAACGGTAAAACCTATCAGGGAACGAAGAAGTGTTTTCATGCTTTCATTATACCCAAATTTAGCATGGTACGCCATACTTATTTTAACCGCACGCGCGTGTACCCGGGCATAAAAAAAGCCCCGTTTTAAACGGGGCTTTTGACAGACGGCCAAAACTACTCTTTTACAATCGCAATTCCCAGCTCCTTCAGTTGGGCCTCGTCCACCGTATTAGGCGATTCGGTCAGCGGGCAGACGGCCTGCGCCGTTTTGGGGAAGGCGATTACTTCGCGGATGGAATCTTCGCCGCACAACAGGGCGGTGATGCGGTCCAACCCCAGGCCGATGCCGCCGTGGGGAGGCGCGCCCGCTTCCAGCGCGTTTAACAGCATGCCGAAGCGGATGGCTGCGTCTTCTTTGGAATGTTTCATCAGCGCCAAAATACGTTCCTGCACGTCGCGGCGGCAGTTGCGTACGGAGCCGGAGGCGAGTTCGTTGCCGTTAAGCACCAAATCAAACTGGTGGGAGCGGACGGAGCCCGGGTCAGATTCTAATTTTTCCAGGTCTTCTTCCACTGCCGCGGTGAAGGGATTATGGGCGGCGTCCCAGCGGTCTTCTTCCGGAATGTACTCTAAGAGCGGAAAGTTGGTAATCCACGCAAAGGACCAGTCGGACGTTTTGGGCAAATCTTTAACGAGTTCTTTGCGAATCGCGCCCATGAAGTTTTGGCAGGCGCGAAGGTTTGCGTCGCTGCCGACTAAAATACAGTCCCCGTCTTGGGCGGAAACGGCTTCTTTAAGGGCGGTCATTTCTTCGGCCGTAAAGAACTTGGCGGAAGGCCCTTCATACGCGCCGTCTTTCACTTTCAGCCACACCAAGCCTTTGGCGCCGTTTTTCTTGGCAAGTTCAGTCAGCTTGTCGAAATAACTGCGGGAATTGGCCGCGCCTTTTTCGCCGCGTACAGCGTAAATCGCGCCGCCGGCGGCCAAAACGTCTTGGAACACTTTAAAACCCGTCTTGGCAAATACGCCGCCGACGTTTTTAATTTCCAGACTGTAGCGCAAATCCGGCTTGTCGGAACCGAAACGGTCCATAGCTTCGGCAAACGGCAGTTTGGCGAACGGCGTTTTTAATTCTTTACCAGCCGTTTTGAAAATTTCTTTTACCAAACCTTCTACAATTTCGTGAATATCGTCAATCGTTACGAACGACATTTCCATATCGATTTGCGTATGTTCGGGTTGGCGGTCGGCGCGGAGATCTTCATCGCGGAAACAGCGCGCCAGCTGGAAATAACGGTCAATGCCGCTGGCCATTAAGGTCTGTTTGAACATTTGGGGGCTCTGCGGCAGAGCGTAGAATTCGCCGTGGTGCACGCGGGACGGCACCAAATAATCGCGCGCGCCTTCGGGCGTGGA
>CAYUAA010000054.1:0-7660 GCA_964442585.1 uncultured Elusimicrobium sp.
TTAAAAGAAACCATGAGCGAAGTTAAAACATTTGTGGGTAAAATGAGCCGCTTTCGCGTATATTGGGATTACGACTTTTTCTACATGCCCGACGCCCATTTGTCTACCAGCGACCTTGCACTTGAAATCTATCCCTCCAGCGGCTACACGTTCTACCGCGCGGGTATGGCCAACATCGGCAACGAGGACGACCGTCTTGATTCCAAAGATTATTTGGAAAAGAATAAATTCGACGTTCGCTTTGGCTTGTATAACGACTGGGCCAAAGTATCCGCCGGTTTAATCCGCGGTGCGGGCGGCGTTGCGCTGGAACTGACCCCGTTCTATAACCAGGATTTCTTAAAACGCTTTACCTTTGCCGGAGAATTTTCCGACTGGGGCCGCGACCGCGTTATTAACAACCGCTTGTTTAATAAGCCCAACGTGTCGTACGGGGTGGACTTCCGTTTTAACCGTTTCTTCTCCATCGGCGCGTGGAGCCGCGACGTGTTGGAAACCAAAAACTTTGCCGTTAAGGCCAACCTGTCGTTTAACGACCAGGACATCTCGTCCTTCTTCGGTTTGGCCACCATGGCCCGGTAGGGAATATGAAATTTAAAACGGTTTTTGTCTGCCAGAAATGCGGCTACGAAGCCCCCAAATGGGCCGGAAAATGCCCGGAATGCGGGGAGTGGAACTCGTTGGTGGAAGAAGTAAAACAGCAGGATAGCAAAAAAACTCCCGCGCGCACGCGCAGTTTTACGGATTTTTCATCCGATATTGTTAAACTGTCCGAGAGCAAAGCCGTCAAAGAACCTCGCATCGAAACGCATATTTCGGAATTTGACCGTCTGCTTGGCGGCGGTTTGGTAAAGGGGCAGCTGTCTTTGTTGGCGGGCGCGCCGGGTATCGGCAAGTCCACTCTTATGCTGCAGGTGGCGGCGGAACTTTCCAAAAATTTAAAAGTGTTGTATATTTCCGGCGAGGAAAGCATCAGCCAAATTTCGGGCCGCGCGCAGCGGTTGGGAGTGAAAGGGGAGAATATTTTCCTGCACTGCGAAACGGATGTGCAAAAAATCGTGGAATCGGTGCAGAACGTCAACCCCGACGTACTGATTTTGGACTCTATCCAAACCGTCTACCATCCGGAATTCACTTCCTCCGCCGGAACGGTGGCGCAGGTGCGCGAATGTACCAGCGAGCTGGTTCGCTTGTGTAAACCCAAAGGCATTATCACTTTTGTGTTGGGACACGTAACCAAAGACGGCGAACTGGCCGGGCCCAAGATTTTGGAGCACATGGTAGATTGCGTGCTGTACTTTGATACGGAAAAAGACAACGTGCTTCGTCTTTTGCGTCCGCACAAAAACCGCTTTGGTTCCACGGGGGAGATCGGCCTGTTTAAAATGACGGGCCGCGGCTTGGAATCGGTGGAAAACGCCAGCGAATACTTTGCCCAAACTTCACGCGACCGCGCCTTAAAAGGGCGTGCTTATTCCCTGGCGCTCGAAGGTTCCCGCCCCATTTTAACCGAAGTGCAGGCGCTTGTTTCGCCAACGCGTTATCCGTTTCCTCGCCGTGTATCGACCGGGGTGGATTTAAACCGTTGCTTAATGCTGTTTGCCGCCTTGGAAAAACATACGGGTCTGCCGCTTGACAATAAAGATATTTTCGTCAGTCTGGCCGGCGGTGTAAAATTGAAAGATCCCGCACTGGATTTGGCCGTCTGCGCGGCGGTAATCAGCTCCTGTAAAGAAATTCCGCTCGCGCCCGATAGCGTTTTTATGGCGGAAGTGGGCATTTTGGGCCAGGCCGCCAAAGTGCCGCTGATTGACCGCCGGCTGGAAGAGGCGCAGCGCTTGGGTTTTAAAAAAGCCTATTCCGCCCCGGTTACCAAGCCGGAAAAGGAAAAACTGAGCAAAATGACGCTTGTGGAATTGGCCGATTTGAGCGATTTAACCCTTAAACTGCGCTAAATTTCAGGCCGCTTCTTTTAAGGTTTAGGCTAAAAAACGCCCCGTAATTTGCCGGGGCGTTTTTTCTTCGTAACAAAACCTGCAAAATCCCGCCTAAAGTGGTAAAATATAGCTAGTCTTAATTGGGGAGATTTTCCCCTATAAATTTGGAGGGCATATGCCTATTTGGATTTTTCGCATTTCTACGTTGGTGGCGTTTCCTTTTCTCACCTATAATTTTATCGGCCAAGATTGGATGACCGTCCTGGGCGGGCTGCTGTGCGGCGCGCTGGTAGTGGCGGGCGAAGTGTTGTTTAAACGCCTGCGCCTGATTAAACTGATGATTGCCTGCTCGGGCGTGCTGATGGGGTACTTGCTGTTTGTTTTGTTCGATTACGGCATCGCGCATTTGGCCATGCAGGACCTGAAAGGCCTTTGGCAAATGTACGAATATAAAATCGAAATCGGTTTGATTATTTTCGGCGTGTTGGCCAGCTTGTTCAAATCGCGCGATTTGGAAGGGTTGTCTTACACGGGCAGCCATTTGAAAGTGGCCGACATCACCGCGCTGATGGATGGGCGCATTGTGGATTTGTGTGAAATCAACTTTTTGTCCGGCGTTATCGTATTGCCGGTATTCGTGCTGGAAGCGCTTACGAAAATGAGCGATTCCAAAGACCCGCTTGAACGCGCCAAAGGCCGCCGTGGGCTGGATGTAGCCTCTCGCTTGCAGGAATTGACCGAAGTGGCCGTGCGCGTAACCAACAAAACGCCCAAGGCCCCCACCATGGAAGAGCGCGTGGTAAAACTGGCCAAAAGCTTGGACGCGGAAGTGGTAACGCTCGATTTTAACGTCAATAAAGCGGCCGCCTTGGAAAACGTGGTGGCCTTGAATGTGGCCGATTTGGCCACCGCCCTTAAACCCGTGGTGCTGCCGGGAGAAAGTATGTCTCTGTTCATCATGAAAGACGGCAAAGAAAAAGAGCAGGGTATCGGCTACCTGGACGACGGAACTATGGTGGTGGTGGAAGACGGCCGCAAGCATATCGGCAAACGGGCGGAAGTGTCCGTTTATTCCATTTTGCAGACTTCGTCCGGCCGGATGATTTTTGCCAAAATCAAATAAAATTTTTATGAAAGAAATGACGGGTTTTTCGTCGGTGGTAATTGTTGCGGGAGGAAGCGGCACGCGTATGGGCCGCCCTAAACAACTGTTGCCCTTGGGCGGGAAGCCCGTTCTTGTCCATACGGTGGAAGCGTTTAAAAAAGTGCCGTCCGTACGTCAAATCGTGGTGGTTACGCCGGTTGAAAACCATCCCGTTTTAAACGGTTATTTTTCGGATTTGGTATATGCTGAACCGGGTTCCACGCGGCTTGAATCGGTAAAGAACGGGTTCGCGCTGACGGACCGTTCCGCCCATACCGTGGCCGTGCATGACGGCGCGCGCCCGTTGGTGGATCCCCGGCGAATTGAGGCCTGTTTGGCCGAAGCCGCCCGTTTTGGCGCGGCCGTGTTGGCCGTGCCGGTAAAAGACACCGTGAAAGTTTGCAAAGACGGTGTGGTAATGCAAACGCTGGACCGTTCCGTTTTGTGGGCGGCCCAAACGCCGCAGTGTTACCGCCGGGAAGTGCTGGCGGAAGCTTTGAATAAATTTGGCGCGGAGAAAGACGCTACCGACGAATCCCAACTGGTGGAAAAAACGGGCGTACAAGTGCGCGTGGTTCCGTCGGACTATAAAAACAACAAAATCACCACGCCGGAAGATTTGATATTCGCGGAGGCTTTAGTGAGCGAAAATATACAATACCGCACAGGTTTCGGATTTGATTTGCACCGTTTGGAACCGGGGCGGAAACTTTATTTGGGCGGAACGGAAATTCCGCATACGAAAGGATTTTTAGGCCACAGCGACGGAGACCTGGTGCTTCACGCGCTGTGTGACGCTGTTTTGGGCGCGCTGTGTGCGGGTGAAATTGGAATTTTGTTCCCGCCGACGGATGATTCTATTAAGGGTATTTCCAGCGTGACGATTGCCAAAAAAGTGTTGGAAATCGTCCGCGCGCACAACGCCGAAATCGTACATATCGACGCGACGATCATTACCCAGGAACCCAAAATCAAACCGCATTACGAAGCGGTGCGCAAGTCGTTGGCGGCCGTGTTTGAAATCCCGGTGCAAAACGTCAGTTTTAAATCAAAAAGCCACGAGCACGTAGGAGAAATCGGCCGCGGGGAAGCGGCCATGTGCCACGCCGTGGCCACTGTAAAAATTACAAAATAGGAGTGTTTATGAAAGTTCGCTTGATAATTTCTCTTTGTTTGGCCGTTTTGGTGTGCGCTTGCAGCAGCACCGACTACCGCTCCCGCAAAAAAGTAACACAGGGCATTGATTACTCGCGTTACCGCGGAAACGAAGCTTATTACGAATTTTCGTCCCCCATTCCCTCGGAACCTTCCGTGTTGGACGCCCAAGCGCCGGAAACGGAACCGGGCGAAGAGGCCGATCCTGGCGAAGATGAAGATTTTACGTCCGAAAATTTCTCGGGCATGTATGGCAACTACGGTGACGTGGTTGTTGCCGTGGCTACGCGCAAATTTAAATTGGGGCCTTCCGCTTCGCGCAAGGAAATGAGTGTTTTTCAAAAAGCTATGGAAACGGCGTACGCCAAAGCCTTGCGCACGTACCGCCCCACCGGGTTTACGTATGCGCTGAGCGGAGTGGGGGCGGTCAATCCGCTTTCGGACGTGGAGGTGAGCTGCAAACTCAGCGAACGTTCCGCCAACGACGTGGGCCAAGCCACCTGCACTTTGTTTTTTAACGAAATCCGCTCCCAATATTTGGAACTGAGCAAAGAGGCTAACTGAAATGTATTTATACAATACCGCCACCCGGCATAAAGACGAATTTATCCCGCAGAACCCGCAGAATGTAACCATGTACTGCTGCGGGCCGACCGTGTATAATTTTGCGCATATCGGCAATTTGCGTACGTATATTTTTGAAGACTTGCTTGCCCGTACCATCCGGCTGCGTCATCCGCTTACGCATGTGATGAACGTGACGGACGTGGGGCATTTGGTGTCCGACTCCGATGATGGTGAAGACAAAATGGAACTCGGCGCGGCGCGCGAAGGTAAAAGCGCGTGGGACATCGCCAAATTCTACGAAGAGAAATTTTGGGCTGATTACGACGCCCTTAACTGCACGCGCCCGACGGTTGTCAGTTGCGCCACACAGCATATTAACGAAATGATTGCGCTTGTCAAAACGCTGGAAGACAAAGGCTATACATACCGCACTTCCGACGGAATTTATTACGATACTTCCAAGTTCGACCGTTACGACGCCCTGGTCGGTCATGCCCGCATCAGCGGTTTGCAAGGCGGGGCGCGCGTGGAAATGAGCGACGAAAAGCGCAATCCTACCGATTTTGCCCTGTGGAAATTTTCGCCTAAAGACAAAAAACGCCAAATGGAATGGGACAGCCCGTGGGGAATCGGTTTCCCCGGCTGGCACATTGAATGTTCTTCCATGGCCATGAAGTACTTGGGCAATACGCTGGATATCCACTGCGGCGGCATTGACCACGTTACCATTCACCACACCAACGAAATCGCCCAAAGCGAAGCCGCCACCGGGCAGAAATACGTCAACTATTGGGTGCATGGAGAATTCTTAATTTTACGTTCGGGCAAAATGTCCAAATCCGGCGGCACGTTTGTTACGGTGGACGTGCTGAAAGAAAAAGGATACGATCCGCTTGCCTACCGCTATTTGTGTTTAAGCGCGCACTACCGCACGCAGTTGGAATTTTCGTACGAAAGCATGGACGCGGCCGCCAAGAGTTTAAAAAACTTGCGCGCATTGTGCGTGCAGGCCAAAAAAGCCGCCGCCACCGCGCAGGAAACGGAAAAAAGCAAAGCGTGGAAAGAAAAATTTACCGCCGCCATGGAGGACGACTTAAACGCCCCGAAAGCCCTGGCTTTGGTATGGGAAGCCGTGCGCAGTGCAGAACTTTCCGCCGCCGAAAAAGTGGATTTTTTAACATTTGCGGACAGTATTTTGGCTCTTGATTTGTTTAAAGAAGAAGCCGCCCCCGAGGCCAATATCCCGGCGCACGTGCAGGACTTGTTGGCCGCCCGCGCTGCCGCGCGCAAAGCCAAAGAGTGGCAGAAATCCGACGAATTGCGCGACGCCATCGCCCAAGCCGGCTACCTGGTGAAGGATACGCCGCAGGGCCAACAAGTGGAGAAAAAATAATATATGAAAATCCCCGCCGAATTTTTACGCCGTATCCCCAAGGCCGATTTGCACGTCCATCTGGACGGCTCTTTGCGGCTTTCTACGCTGATTGAACTGGCTAAAAAAGAAGGCGTGGATCTGCCGGATTATACCGAAAAAGGCCTGCGTCAAAAAGTATTTAAAGATAAATACGGCTCGCTTGTGGAATATTTAAAGGGCTTCAGCTACACCGGGGCCGTTCTGCAGAGCGCGGAAAATATCGAGCGTGTGGCGTATGAGCTCGGCCAAGACGCCATCGCTGAAGGCGTGCGTTACCTGGAGGTGCGCTTTGCGCCCCAGCAACATATAAATAAAAATCTTTCCGCGCAGGAAGCCGTCCGTGCGGCCGTGCGCGGTTTGACGCGCGTACAGCAAGAACATAATGAATCCGCTGCGGTTAAAAAAGGGGATGATTTAGAATTTTATTTCGGTATTATTGCATGTGCGATGCGTAATTTTAATAAAGCCATGTCTCCCTATTACGCTACGCTGATTGATGCTTTATCCCAGTCCGATAAACACGAAATTTTTGGTATCGGCTCGTTAGAATTGGCCCGCATGGTGGTAAAGCTGGCAAAAGACGAAAAGATGCCTGTAGTCGGGTTCGACCTGGCCGGTGAAGAAGCCGGCTATCCCGCGGCCGACCATTTGGATGCTTATCGCTACGTCCATAAACATTTTATCCGCAAAACCGTCCACTCCGGCGAGGCGTACGGCCCGGAATCTATTTTCCAGGCAATTACCGACTGCTACGCCAACCGCATCGGGCACGGCACGCATTTGTTTGCGGCTGACATGATTAAAGATGAAAAAGTAAAAAACAAACAGGATTATGTGGATTCTTTGGCCAATTATATAGCCAGTGAACGTATTGGTATAGAAGTGTGTTTGACCAGTAATTTGCAAACGCTGCCGGAAATTAAGTCCGTTAAAGATCATCCGATTCAAGAGATGATTCGCCGCGGTTTACCTGTCAGCATTAATACGGATAACCGTTTGGTTTCCAACACTACCGTTACCAAAGAACTGGAACTGCTTGTAAAAAATATTGATATTTCGCCCAAGGAACTTAAAAACATCGTTATTGCGGGTTTTAAGAGTGCGTTTTTCCCGGGCAGTTATATAGAAAAGCGCAAGTTTGTGCGCAAAGTGATTGACCGGTATAATAAATTGGCCAAGGAGTATAATATTCCCTTGTATTAGCTTCATTAATAGCTAAAGTTAAATTTTGTAATGCTCGGAGCGGGTGGATAGCATTGTCCACCCGCTCTTGCTTATTAGGATAAACACTTTTGAAATATTTATTTTTACTTTTTGTATCGATAAACAGTAAGCCAAAAGCTCGCTGCCCGGGCTGTGCTTCTTCTTTTTCTATCAGCAGAAAAAGGAGCGATAATACTGCCCGGCCGTACCCATAAAATCCAGTTTCGTTTGGCGCATTTT
>CAYUAA010000055.1:0-7343 GCA_964442585.1 uncultured Elusimicrobium sp.
GCTTGGACAATATGGTAATTAAGGTAGACAGCCCGCGCCATATGTTCCAAATCACCATTTCCGGGTCGCAGGAAGTAAAAGAAGTACAAGTGGACGACGCTCTTATTAAAAATTTTGGCGCGGCGGAAATTGCTGATGACATTAAAGCCGTTTTCAACAAAGCCGTGCGCGACAGCCAAGGCATGGCCGCGCAGGCGATGGGCAATTTTGGTATGCCGCAGGCGTAATTATGTATCAGGATAAAACAATTGCCGTGTTTGGCGTGTCGGCGGACCCAGCTAAATACGGATACAAAATTTTCGCCGTACTGCTTGAAAAAGGTTTTAACGTGTATGGCCTTAATCCCAAAGGCGGTGAAGTGGCCGGTCAAACCGTTTTTGCGCGTTTGGCGGACATTCCCGCGCAGGTAACCGTGGCCGTGATGGTTATTCCGCCCGCCGCCTTGGTTCCCGCCGTTGAACAATGCATAAAAGGGCACGTAAAAGAAATTTGGTTTCAGCCCGGGGCGCAGTCGGACGAAGCGTACGAATTGGCGTCCGCCGCCGGAATTAAGGCCATAAATTCCTGTTTTATGGCCGACAACGGGCTTTGGTAGTTTTATGAAAATGCGCCGCCTGGGCAGCACGGATCAGTATATTTCCGCCGTGGGCCTGGGCGGCTGGCCGTTTGGCGGAGGATACGATTGGGGCCCGGTGGATGAGACTGCGGCCGAACAAACCGTTTTAACCGCCCTGTCCGCCGGGGTTAATTTGATTGACACCGCCCCCGTTTACGGGGAAAGTGAAGCTTTCTTGGGGCGCGTTTTAAAGAGCCGGCGCGGCGGAGTGATTTTGGCTACCAAATGCGGGCTTGTAAAAAACGGTTCGTGGACTGACCATGACTTGCGCCCGCAAACCATTCGCCGCCAGTTGGAAGAATCTCTTTTTCGTCTGCAGACGGATTATATCGACTTGTATCAAATCCACTATCCCGACCCTCAAGTGCCGTTGGAAGATGCGTTGGAAGAACTGGCGCGCCAAAAACAAGCGGGCAAAATCCGCCATATCGGATTGTGCAACGTAAGCGTGCACGAACTGACGCGCGCTGCGGCCGTAACTCAAATTGCGTCCGTTCAGAACGAGTATTCTCTCCTGCATCCGCAAAAAGGGGCGGCCGTATTAGGCGCGTGCCGGGAAAGGGGCGTATCTTTTCTTTCGTACGGGACGCTGTGTGGCGGTATTTTAAGCGGCAAATATAAGACGCAGCCGAATCTGCGTCGGGCGGATGCGCGCAATTATTTTTATAAATGTTACCGTGCGGAGGCGTTTGAATCGGCCCAACAAACGGTCATGCGCGTAAAAGAAGTGGCACGGCGGTTAAACGTACCGGCCTGCGCTGTAGCGGTGGCTTGGACGTTAACAAACGAAACGGTATCCTGCGCGCTGACGGGCGCGCGTACGCCGCAGCAAATTTTGCACAACGCCGCCGCAGCGGATATTTGTCTGTCTGCGCAGGATAAAGCTTTTTTGGAGGGTAAATCATGCATGTGCACGAAGTAGAATCTTACATTTTATCGGTACTGCCGAACTTGGGCGTCAACAAACTGCGCGAGCTTACTCGGCTTGTGTACGAAATTTGCAAACGCGAGCATTGTGCGCTGCGGGAAGTCCTCTCTCCGGCCAAGAATTTGACGTTTGAAGGCGTTAAAAAATCGCTTTTGGCGCGGAGATATCCCGTCAATTTTAGAACGGCCCGGAGAGACCGCTTTTATCTGCCTAAACTGGAGCTGGACCCCGCTTTAAAGGCCGATTTAACGCCGCGTCCATTTTATCCTAAAACCGTTTATATCGAAACTTCTGCCAAAGACAGTGAGCTGGCCGCCCGTGTGCGCGCCGCGTTTCCTAACGCCCAGTTTAAAGAAACGGATGGCAAGACCCAAGTTGGCAGCGAAAATTTTTCCCGCCGAACCGAAACCCTGCTTGTTCATAACGAAAAGTACGACTTTTTAAAACCCTGTCCCTGCAGTTGTTCGGCCGCCGGATGTGGGTATAATTTAATTAATTTGGGTTTTGGCTGTCGCTTTGAGTGCGAGTACTGCTTTTTACAGCAATATCAAAATCTGCACGCCGTATTGTTGCCCGCCAATGTGGATGAATTTTTGGCTAAAATAGACGGCGCAAAATTTAATAAAGGTCCGTTTGACCGCCCGCGTATCGGCAGCGGAGAGTTTACGGATTCGCTAGTGTTTGACGATTTGACGCGTTATTCGCAGAAGATTGTGCCGTTCTTTCGTGAGCGCCCGCATTTACAGTTTGAATTCAAAACAAAAAGCGTCAACATCGGCGGCCTTTTGGAAGCCGGCGGCGCGGAAAATGTGGTGGCTTCGTGGTCGGTAAATTCTTCCAAAATTACCAATGAAGCTGAACATTTTACGCCTAAATTGGCCGAGCGTCTGGCTGCCGCGTGTGAAGCCGCCAAGGCGGGGTATCGCTTGGGTTTTCACTTCGACCCGGTGGTAATTTATGACGGTTACCAGGCTGATTACGCCCGCACCGTGGCCGAAATGGCCGATACGCTTCCGCACGATAAAATCGCGTGGATCAGCGTAGGAACCCTGCGCTTTAGCCGCGAACTTAAAAAAGTGGCGGAGAGCCGCTTTCCCGACAATTTTATGCTTGACGGCGAGTTTTTGCTCGATTTCGACGGCAAAATGCGCTATGGCGACGGTCAGCGTTTGGAAGCGTATCGTTTTTTGGCGCCGCTTCTGAAAAAAACATTTCCCAAAGCGCATGTTTATTTGTGCATGGAAGACCCGTGCGTTGTGCGCGCTCTGTAGTATTTGCAGACCAAATAAAAATCCCCGGGAGGAGAACCTCTCGGGGATTTTTGTGTTACACGTTTCGCTTTCGTTGGTAGTAAAAGGAAGCGGCAATTAGTATCAGCGCAAGAGCAAATAAGCCGATGATGCGGTATAAGGCTTCTAACCGCCAGATGTCGGAGAGGAAAAATTTAACCAACGCCAGTCCCATCACTCCTGCGCCCGCTTTGCTGAGGGCGGCTTTGTTGTAAAACAGTCCCAGTCCGATGCATGCGCCGCCAAACAACGCCCAGCCTAAGGTATAGGCTAACGCTTCGGCCAGTCCGCCCGTAAAGTCAAACGAGAGGCGTGCGGCGGAAAACCAATGGGCGATTTCGATATTAAGCAGCCAAAATAACATGATTCCTCCCATTACCGAGAGGGATTTTTTCCAAAAACGGGTGGAGTTTTTTGGCCACAGCTGCGCCGCCAACAGCGCGCACGCGGCGGAAACGCCATAAATACCCAAATACCAGTTCCACACGCGTACGGCGGGGACGGGGGCGGAAGCCGGGAACAACAGACGCAAAAAAGTTAATGCCAGCAGTCCGTATCCCGTCCGCGTTAAGCCCGGGTAAGGCACGCGCGTATTCAGCCAAACCAGCGCACAGCCTTCCAACGCCCAAGCAAGAGTCAGCCATTTTCCCCCCATTTCAAGCGGAAAAATAATTGTTAAAAACAATAACGCCGCACCCGCGACAAAAGCCAACGGTACGGTAAGGCGTTCGTCTTTTTGTCTGTCGTTCCACAGTTTTTTTACGGCCGGCAAATAGACGAGTAAAAACGCCGTCGGCAAAATGCCCCAATGAAAGCCGGTCGTCAACGGTTTGAGCCACGCGTATATCAGCCCGCACTGCACCGCGCCGGCCACCGCCGCCGCGGCCCAGGCGGATTTGCTTTGCCAAAAGTATTTTTTCAGCACAAAAGGAAACGCAAAGAACAGCGCGAAAATTCCTACACTCCACCCGGTTAGCGCGCTCGCCAATTCGGGCGAAAATGCGTTTGTGCACCGGCAGGCAACCTGTACGAGCGTTGCTCCCGCCAAAGCGGCGGGCATGAACGTGGCATTTTTATAAATCCGCGCGGCCAGCGCGTTTAACGCACACAGCGCAAACGTCGAACCTAAAATCCAGTTCGGGCAGAGTGTTTTGTGCATCAAGTTTTGGATAATCACGGCGAGGATTAAAACGAAAGGCGACAATGCCGTCAACGCCGACAGGAGCCCTTCACCTGGTAAATCGGTCCCGGCAGGTTTTAGTTTTTTTGCCAGTGCAAATAATCCGCCGCCCAGTACCGCGGGAATAAAACCAATCCACACCAGTAGAAGCGTTTGCGACGGGCTCCAATCCGTAATTCTGCCCGTTAAAGACAGCAGGATAAATACCGTTAGGCCCATGCCCAAGGCCGCCGCGCCGATTGCACCCGCCAGCAGCGCCAGAATTACCGCGCCGGACATCAAGATAAAGAATAAGCCCAGCGTCATTACGGCCATCGTGAAGGGAACCTCCGGCTTGGCCGTCAGTGCGCAAGCGAGCGGAAGCATCAGTAAAGCGGGATAGAACGCGGATAATCCGCCCGCGCGGGCCGCGTTGTTTTCTTTCGTGCGCTGAATCAATTCCGCCCCGCCGTTTACGGCCGCAAATAAGATAAACGCGCCGAATAAAAGTACGGGCTGGAGCGTATCAAAATGGGTGTTGCTCCAAGTAAACAGCGTGAAAAATGCGATTATTTTTACGGCCGCCGCGAATGGCGAAGCCAAATTTTTGAGCCCCGCTTGCCACAAAATTAGCATGTTTACAAACAACGTGTAGCCCAACAGTTTTACTGAGTCCGCGGCGGTGAAGCCGGCGGCGTGGGCCAATGGGAGTGAAAATACCATGGCGGCGCATAAAAATACCCCCAGCGCATTGGCGGCATATTGCCCAAACGGACGCTTATGCACTAGCCACGCCGCGCCTGCCGCGTATAAAGAGAAGAAAATGCATACGCCATTTAATTTATCGGTTTGCGCCGGATACAGCCATGCTGCCTGACTAAGCCACGTAAACGCCAGTGTGCAAACGAGCAGTCCGTTCCATCCGCGTTTGGCGGCGGCCACCGAAGCGGCCGCATTGATAAACAAAATGTAGGTGAACAAGGCCGCCCAGGCGTCATTTTGCGAGTGAACAAGAAGCGGAGTCAAAAACGCGATTACCGCCCCTAAATAACCTACATATTTGGCGTTTTTTCCGATAGCAGCGCCAAAGGCGGCAAAGGCCGTCAGTGCAAGTAAAATAAATGCGGCGGCGGGGGGAATAAATTGGTAAAACGCATGCGCGCAATAAACGCTGGCGTAAATAACAGCCAGGCCGCTGCCCAACAGCGTGTGCGCCGTAACGCGATATTTTTCTTGTTTAATCGCACAACCCAACGCGGCCAGCAATAAACCAAGTCCCACACTGCAAATAATACGCGCCGCCGGGCTTAACAAATTGTTTTCCACCGCGTATTTAATACCAAATACGCAGCCCAAAAACAGCATTAGTCCGCCGATCCACGAGAACAGTTTGGCGGGCGAAAGATCCAGGGACGGCGTTTTTGCCGGAGGTTGGCTGACGGCGTAAGCGGGTTGTCCGTCGGAAGTCATATCGTCTTTAATCGGTTTGGAGGAGACTTCAGTTTCGACGCAAACGGGTTCACTGTCAAAGATAACGGCTTCTTGTTCGCAAACGGTTTCTTGCGGAACGGAGAGCGGAGCGTCCTGCTTGGCGGCGGGAATTTCTGCCTCAGCGGGGATTGGCTCCTCGGCGGGAGATTTTCTGGCATTTAATTCCTGCAGTTGCTCTTCCACTTTTTTCAGACGATAGCGTAAGCCGTTTACGCGGTCGCTTATTACCAATTGGCGTATCCATAAAATGGCCGTTGCTATACAAAGCAGGACTGTAAGTATTTCCATAAAATCTCCTAGAAAAAAAGCCCGCCCAAAGGCGGGCTTTTTTAAATTATTTGGTGGCTTCGGTCAGCTGAACGTAAAATTCATCGCCCAAATTCGGGCTGAATCCTTCCCACGTTTTAACGACTTGATGTTTTTTGTTGAACAAAATCGCGTGCGGCAGACCGCTGACTCCCAGGCTTTGCGCCACGGCTCCGCCGTCATACAGTGCGGTAACGGTGAAACCGTGTTCTTTGGCCACTTTGGCTACGGTGTCGGCATCGTTGTCCATAAATACGGCGACGATTTCGGCTTGGTCGCCGAATTTTTCAGCGGCCGCTTGCACGGCCGGCATCGATTTTTTGCACCACGGACACCAAGAACCCATAAACACCATCAAAACGGGTTTGCCTTTATGATCGGAAGACGTCCAGACGGTTTCTTCTTCCGCCACGACGGGCAGTTGCGTTTGGCCCAAGGTGGGCACTTCGGGCAGAGGTCTAAACATGCACGCCGCGCTGAAAACGGCCAAGGCGGCGGTAAGCCATAATTTTTTCATATTTTCTCCTTTTAATGCGGGAAATCCGCCCTTGCGGGCTCCGTATATGATAGAATACAAAAGATGGGTAAATTAATCAATTATTTGGGCCGTATACTGGGCGAACGCGTGGATATTTTAATCATGCCGCGTCTGGGAGGGTCCGTCAAGTTCAAAGTTCGCGTGCTGACGCTGGTTTTGTTGGCGGCGTTGTGGTTGTTGGTTACGCTGGCGGGATTGTTGTTTTTTATCCGTGCGTACGATTATAATATTACCAAGGCGGACAATGAACTCATGCGCGTAAAAATGAGACTGATCGGCGATGAATTGGAACGCGGCCGCAAATATTTGGAACTTACCCGCACCACCGAAACCCAAATGCGCCAAATGTTGGGCATGCCCGGCGGGAAGTTTATCAACTTGCCCAAAGGGTGGGAAGCCGCCAAAGAAAAAGCCGACGAACGGGCGCGTGAACTGTTGGGCAAAGATTTGAAAGATTTATCCGCTGAAGAATTTGAAAAATACGTGGATTCGCTTGAAGAGAGCGCCAAAACGCGTTTGGCCGGCTTTCAGGAAATCGCCTGGTATTTCGCCAACCGCCGCGAAGGGCTTAACTCTACGCCCTCTATCCGGCCGTCTTCGGCGCGCATCAGTTCCGGTTTCGGCTATCGGCTGGATCCGTTCGGCCAGCGCACCACCAAGCGTCATAACGGCATCGATTTTGCCGGCAAGCCCGACAGTCCCATCTTCGTCACCGCCGACGGCGTCGTGCGGCATGCGGGGTGGGTGCCCAGTTACGGGCAGGCCATTTTGGTGGACCACGGTTTTGGATATTCTACGCTCTACGCCCACACCACGGGCGTGCGCGTAAAAGCGGGTGACGTGGTAAAACGCGGTGATAAGATCGCCACCATGGGATCCAGCGGGCGTTCCACCGGAACGCACCTGCACTACGAAGTGTGGAAAGACGGCCAGGCCGTCAATCCGCGTGACTATTTTAAATAATTTTAGGAGGACGTTATGGGATTTTTAAAGAAAGATTCGGATTTTTCTTCCGG
>CAYUAA010000056.1:0-7195 GCA_964442585.1 uncultured Elusimicrobium sp.
GCTCTGGCGACGGGGCAGTTTCCTCCCCTGATACGCTTGATGTCGTGGCACTGGGCCGCGGCAAAATTAAATATAAGGGAGCCACCGCGCGGATTTATTTCGTTGGCAATACCCGCAAAATCGTACAAGAATAAAAAATCCCCCGGTTTTCCCAGGGGAAAATGAGATAATAAAAAAGGCTCGCGCAGGAGCCTTTTTGTTGTTTATTTACGGGGATTAAGTTTATTTTTTACTGCTTGCTGGGTGTGGGTTCTTTGCAGTATTTGTCTGTTTTGCTTTTCCATTTGTTCATAGCAGCGTTCGGCGTTGGCGGTATCCCCCAGCGCTTCATAATACCAGTTTAGTGAGCTCCATAACGGAAGATTGGAGTCTATCTCAAGCGCTTTTTCATAATTCTGTATGATCTGGCGGATTTGTTTGGCGTTTTCTCTTACGTAGGGGGTAAAGCTGTCTTTTTTCGGGGTGGTGGAATCAAGCTTTTCGTCGATGTTTAAGTACCGTTCAATCGCTAAGCCGCGCAGAATATACATATCCGCCGTGGTTTTCTTACTGATAGCCAGTCCGGCATATTCTATGGTTCTGTACATATCTTTTTTCGTTAATTGGGGGTGCGAAAACTCGCCTGCTGTCTTTTCCTCATAAGCGGTGCCAAAAACAACGGCCGCGTTATAGTAGGTTATATAGTCATTTTTCAAGTTGGCTTGACGGACAGCCAGATCGCAAAGTTCCTGTTTTTGGGCTCTGCTTTCAAAAGGGGGAAGATCCCAGGAGGTTAAACGCTGGTGGTTTTTTAAAGCGTTTTTAATTTGGGCCGGTGTCGGGACCTGTTGGGCCATAGCCGGGCCGATTGCTAAAGTAATGAGTGCAAGTAAAATAAATAGTATGTTTTTAATTTTCATAAGATTCTCCAAAGAAATAAGTACATATATAATAGAATTTTGTGAAGCAAAGAGCCAGGGTATAAAGTCCTATATAGCTATAGGCCTAAAGTCCCTGTTTTTTGGGGCAATACTGTCTATACTATCAACATACCTTTAGTTTAAGGAGTACTCCTGTGAACTTGAAAAAATTGCTGATAACTGTTTTTGCCTTTACCATGGCTGGGGTTGGTTTTGCGCAGACCTCGGAAACGGCGTATTTACCCCATAATGCATATACTAAAATTGCCGAAGAAAAAGCCAGAAAAGCCAACTACATCCAGCGGGCCGTACGGCTGCAAATGAATTATGCGGCTAAAAAGTCGGCTGCGCGTGCACATGCACAGCCCGGGGTGAAAAGTTACAATAAGGCCGGGGCTTCTTCGTCGCCGAAGATGGTTCCCGCAGGTTTTGCTGGTGGTGTAGCGGGCGGTGCAGCCGTGGTGGAAGGCCCTGCCCGCACGGCGGCCCGCACTGGCGCAGTTGCTTCGTTGTATACGAGGACCCCGGTAGGTGCAGCGGGTGGTATGGCGGGGGCGTCGCCGGCGTCGGCGCGTCGTCCAATCGCTAGAAAAACGAAGCCGACCAATGTAAAAGAAGCTTTTGCTTCTATCCGTTCCTTTTTTAGGGATATGGTGGCGTTTTCGCTGATTTGACACTTTTCTTGCTAAGTTTGTATAATAAAAAAGTCTATAAAAGGACTATTTTTTTAAAAGAATAATTAAATGGCCAGATTCGATAACAGAAGAACGTACAAAAAAGATTTGTACAACAGAAACCAAAATATCCGCGCGGCGGAAGTGCGCGTAATTGATTCCGACGGAACCATGATTGGCGTTAAGCCGATTGCGCAGGCCATCGCGCTGGCCAAAGAGCAAGAGCTGGACTTAGTGGAAATTTCACCCAACGCCCAGCCGCCCGTTTGCAAAATACTGGATTATAACCGCTACGTATACGAACAGGGCAAAAAAGCCGCGGAAGCCAAAAAGAAACAAGCCAAAGTAACCATGAAAGAGCTGCGCATTAAATCGCGCATTGCTCCGCACGATTTGGACGTTAAAATCCGCCAAATTGAAGAATTTTTACGTAAAAAAGACATGGTGCGCTTTGTAGTGGTATTCCACGGACGCGAAAACCAACATAAAGACATTGGTATGCAAATTTTGAATGATACCGCCAAACGCTTGGCTGAACTGGCCAACGTGGACGGCGGCCTTCAGCAGATGGGCAACCGTATGTCGATGACGTTTGTACCTAAAAATTAATTGACCGATTTTTCAGGTTCTTTTTGTAGTGACTGGGTACGGGGCTTGACCGGCTCCCGGCACAGGTAGGGTAAAAAGAGCCATTTTACATAAAGGATAATACAATGCCTAAATTAAAAAACCACAGCGGCGGCAAAAAACGCTTCAGAAAAACCGCCACGGGTAAATTCACCCACAGAAAAGCCGGCAGAAAACACTTGTTAACGCCTGTTTCTGCCTCCATTAAACACGGTATGAGAAAGACCGGCGTCATTACGCCCGAGTCCAACAAAGGGAAGATTTTGGAAAAATATCTCCCCATGGCCAAATAAGAGGTTAGAAACATGAGAATTAAATTCAGCGTTCCCAGACACGCAAGAAAGAAAAAAGTATTGAAAAGAGCCAGCGGCTATTACGGAGACAAATCCCGCCGCTTGCGCATGGCCACGCAGCAGCTGGATAAATCCGGCGTGCACGCTTACGTGGACCGCAAAGACAAAAAAACCACCTACCGCCAATTGTGGATTACCCGCATTAACGCCGCGGTAAGAGAGGAAGGTTTGTCTTACTCTAAGTTCATCAGCGGCCTCGTCAAAGCCAACATTACGCTTAACCGCAAAATGTTGTCTGAAATGGCGATTAAAGACCCGGTGTCCTTCAAAAAATTGGTGGACGTCGTAAAAGCCGCCGCGAACTAAGTTAACATTTGTTTGCAGCAGCCCCGCTTCGTAAGAGGCGGGGTTTTTTTATAACAACGCCCCGGAATTAAACCCGGGGTGTTTTGCTTAAAACGCGTCATGCGGTGGGGATTAATCGCCCGCTTTTTTAAAGGCGTTTACTTTTTGGAAGAATTCATTCCAGGCTGGAGTATGTTTTTTGAGGCGGCGGTTAAATTGTTTTTTATATTTTTCAAAAATGGCCGCCAACGCGGCGGTTGTTTTTTGGTCGGTTTTTTCTTGGCGGGAGGCAAAATCGGCGGCCGATTGCGCTTCGCGGGCGTTGGCCAAACTGTCTCGTTCATCTATTGCAAATACCTTTATTACTTCGCGTTGGGCGTCTTTGCCAAATAAAGTTTCCGTTTCCTGGGCCAAGCGGCTGTTTTCTTCTCTCCTTTGCATTAAAAACATTTCCAGCCGTGCCGACGCTTGCGCGCCTAACGCCGCATTTTTTACGGGTGGGCGGATATCTTCCAGCGTGATTTGCATAAAAGCGTTTCCGTTTTGAGAAGAGCTTTGGCCGGGATCGGCCGGATTAATCAATTTTATAGACGTTTCTCTTGTCAGTTGTTTTTTCAGGTGTTGAACGGATTGCGTGAAGCGCGTGGCGGGACTAATGAAATTAAAATCAAAAGAAGCCGTCCTTGGCGGATATTGGGCGGTGCGTTGCATCATTTGGCGGCTGACGGGATATTGGGCCGCTTCGCGCATCATAGGCAGTACGCCGTTTAACGTTTTGGCGATAAATTGCAACGCTATGCCTAGCAGAACCAGGCCCAAAATAAAACGTAAGCGCATAAGTGCTCCCGGTTATAACGTGGTGTTTGTTTTTTTCAATTTTTTGATACGGGTCCGGTTTTGGGTCATCAGCGTGTTGAGGGCTTGTTCCTGTTTAGACAGTAACGCCCGCTGTTGGGTGAAATAGGCGGCAAAGTTGCTGGCTTCTTTGGCGGTTTGTTTAAGTTGTTTTTCCGTGTTGGTGGTAACGGCAAACGCCTGGTTTTTTACTTTTTCGCCAAACGCGGAGGAAATATCATCCAGGGTGTTTTGGTTGGCAATCTGTACGGCGTCCCATGCGCGTTTCATGCGTACGCGCTCGGCGTACGGCGCAATACCGGGCAACGCTTCGGTTTCGATTGTTACGTCCATTACTTGCGGCCGGGGCTGTGCGGATGTTTTCGTGCCGGGTTGCTGCGGGCGGAAGGACAAACCGGGCGGCGGAGGCGTTTGGCGTGCGCACCGCGGCTGGCCTCCCGTTATTTTAGCCGTCAACGCGGCATACTGCTGCATCCAAAACAGACGGATTTTTTGGTCCTGCTCCGGTGAAGTGCATCCTGCGGTCAGGAGCGCGGCGGCGATAAAAATAAAAAAGGGGTGTTTTTTCATAATTAATCCTATTACAGCACTATAACAAATTTATTCCAGGCCGTACAATTCCCGCGTGTTCTGGGTGGCCAGCCGGGCCATTTCTTCAAACGGGATATTTAGGTAGTCTGCGGTAAACTGCGCGATGAGTGGAATGTTGGACGGATCGTTACGGGTACCGCGTTTCCCCTGCGGGGATAAATAGGGACAGTCCGTTTCAAAGATGATTTTATCCGCGCCCGCTTTTTTAACGGCTTCGCGGATGTATTCATTTTTTTTATAGGTAAAACAACCGTTGATTCCCAATAAAAGGCCGTTGTCCAAAGCGCGTTTGGCTTCTTCATACCGTGCACAAAAGCAGTGCAGTACGCCCGCATTTTTGCGGCCGGAGACGGGAGTCCATTCCCGTTTCAACAGGGCGAACGTGTCCTCGTAAGCGGCGTAGTCTTCGGCTTCGCGGCGCACGTGCAGTACCAGGGGCAGCTTGGTGCGGTTGGCCAAACCCAGCATTTGGGTAAAAACGTCTTGCTGGAGGGTTTTGGACGCCGTTTCCAGGCAGGTATAGTCCAGACCGATTTCTCCCACCGCGACGTTAGACGGGGTGGCCAATAAAGTTTCGAGTTCGCCGACGCCTTGTTCTGTCAGCTTGGGCGCATATTCCGGGTGTACGCCCAGAACGGCGCGGACTTGCGTTGGGTATCGGGCGGCCAGCTCTAAAGCGGGCCTCCATTCTTCGGGCGAGCAGCCGATTTCTACACTCATCAGTACGTTCGCCTGCGGCAGGCGCGCAATTATTTCATCACGGTCTTTGTCGAAGGCCGGGTCGTTTAAATGGGCATGGGAATCAATCAATTGCATATTTATATTTTAGCTTTTTAGGACGTGTTTGTATTGTAGAGGGCTGGGAGCGGAAAAACTAATCCAAAAATCGGGTGGCGGAAGAGTACTTTCGGTTTACACTAAAAGTATAAGAAGTACTTGTTCTTTTAAAATGAAGGGTTCAAAATTAGCAGTCTAAAACAGGGGTTGACAAAAAAGCATTTATTGCTTATACTATTAGCAGAGGGTTTGCGCGAGTGCTAAAATAAAAGCAAGCATTTCTCGTCGGGCCCCGGGACGGACTTAACTATGAGAATCCTAAAACCGGAAATCGCTAAAGCGCGTAAAGAAAAAATTTTGAGATGGGTTGTCCAGCAGTTTGTGGAAACCCGCCGTCCCGTAGGTTCGCAGATGATTGTATCCTCTGCCCTGCAAGACGTATCCAGCGCCACCGTACGTAATATTATGAAGGAGCTGGAAGAAGAGGGTTACCTCTATCAGCCTCATACGTCCGGCGGCCGCATCCCAACGGATAAAGCTTACCGCTATTATGTAGATTATCTGGCCAACGTGCAAAAGATGGCCGCCCGCGAACGCCAGCGTATTGAAGAACAATACGATGCCCGCGTGCGCGAGGTGGACAATATGTTAGTGCAGACGTCGCGTCTGCTTGCCATGTTGTCTGGCGCGGCGGGGTTTGTGTATACCTCCAATGTGCAGGACCAGCGGGTTCAGCGGCTTGATTTTATCCCGTTGGCGCCCGGCATGGTACTGGCGGTGTTGGTTACGCAGTCCGGTGCGGTGCGTCACTGGCCGGTGCGTACCGGGTATGTAGTGGATCCGGGCCGCCTGCGCACGTTAAGCCGCTTTATCAATGAAGAGATTTCTGGCCGCACTTTGGCCGAAGCGCGCCGTATTTTGTGGCGGCACGTAGAATCCGGTCACCGCGATTTGGCCGGCGTGGCTGACTTGGCCGCGCAGGTGTTAAAAGATATTGAACGTCCGCAAGCGGGCAACGAATTATATGTGGAAGGCATCGGCCGCCTGCTTGAAAACACGACTGAGGACGATTACGAAGATTTGAAACAAATGATGCGCGTAGTGGAAGAGCGCGAACGTTTTTCTTCGCTGTTAAGCGAAAAAATGACGGATATGGAAAAGTCCAACCAAAAACTGAGCGTAAGTATTGGCAGCGAGAATGAGCTCAAAGAGCTCAAAAACTTAAGTATCATTTCCACCGCTTGCCGCGTGGGGGACAAAACGGTTGGCATGCTGGGTATAATAGGGCCCAAGCATATGGAATATACGCGGGTAATGTCTTTGGTGAATTTCATCGGGGACTTGTTGGAAGCATCCATGCAAAACTGGTCCGCTCTGCCCGCGGGGGGTGAAGACGATTATGAGTAAGAAACATAAACACACCGAATCGGCCGAACAAGAATTGGACGAACAGGATTTACCGGAAATCGCCGAACCGGAGATTGAAGTAACTCCGGAAGACGAACCTTCCGCCGAACAAAAGCCTGATTATTATGCCCAATTGGTACGGCTGAGTGCGGACTTTGAAAACTTCCGCAAACGCACCGAACGCGAAAAAGCATCTTTTCTGGCCTATGGCAAAAAACAGCTGGCCGAAAAATTGCTCCCTTCCTACGAAGTGCTTTTAAGACAAGCCGAAAAAATGGAAAAAGAATCTTCCGATGAAGATTCCGCCGCTTTTAAAGGCTTGAAGGATGGAATCAAAATGGTTCTTTCCGAGATGGAAAAAGCGTTTAAGTCCGAAGGCATTGAACGTATGGACGTGCTGGACAAACCCTACGACCCGCAAACGCAGGAAGTGGTGGCGATGGTTCCGGCGCCGGCCGAAAAAGACGGCCTGGTCTTGCAGGAAGTACAAATGGGATTTTTGATGGACGGCAAAGTTCTGCGCCCGGCGCGGGTCATTGTCGGACAGCATACGGAAGGCTAAACGGCCGGCCGTAAAGATGTGGGGTAAAAAGTTTCAACAAAAAGGAGATAAAAAGTATGGCTAAAATTATTGGTATTGACTTGGGTACCTCCAATACCGCTGCGGCGGTGATGGAAGGCGGCAGAGGAACGATCGTTCCGTCCGCCGAAGGTAGCTCTATCGGCG
>CAYUAA010000057.1:0-6986 GCA_964442585.1 uncultured Elusimicrobium sp.
TCACCACATTGTTAACAAGCTGGGTGGCAAAGCCCAGGTTTTCCACGGCCAGCATAGCGCAGAAAAACACGATAAACGCATACACGGCGCGCGCAATCAAAAAACCGCCTTGCAGATTGTTGGCCTTGGCGGAATTTTCGATAATGTTGCCCATCAGTTTGCCGAACAACAGCCCCGCAAACAAAATAAGCACCGACGCAAACAGCGTAGGAATGAACGCCAAAAACCGGGTGAACAAATCGCGGATGACGAACAGTTTTAATACGTCCGCCGCCAGCACGATGGCGTAAAAAATAACCGCCCAGGAGAGCACAAACGAGATAATGTAGGTGGGGGATTTGCCCAATCCAAAGCGCATGCACAGTTCATTGACGCCGAGTTTGGAGGTTTTTTCGTCAAATGAAATTTTGTTTAAAATCTTTTTTACCACCGACCCGGCCAGCCTGGAAATGTACAGCCCCAGCACCAAAATAAGCACCGCGCCGATCAACGCCGCCAATACCTTCAGCCCGCTTTGCCCCAGTTGCAATAAATGTGCGCTTACTTGGTTGGAAATCGCTTCAAAATTCATAAATAAGGCCTCCTTTTTTTTCATTGTAGCATATATTATTTGTAAAATAAGAGTAACGTATGACGGCTTCCACCCAAATCCAATACTTAAAAGGCATCGGCCCTGCCAAAGCCAAATTGTTCGACCGTTTGGAAATTGCAACGGTGGAAGAATTGTTGCATTATTATCCCCGCACGTATCAGGACCGCCGCCTTGGAGCACCGCCAAACGAATATAATTCTGACGCGTTGGTTGTTTTTAAAGGGCGCGTTTTGCGCACGCAGGAAATTCCCGCGCGCAGCGTGCTGATTTTTAAAGCGTTTTTGGAAGATGAACGCGGCCAGCAAATTGAATGTACGTGGTTTAAAAAACGCATGTACCGCGGTTTTCGTTTTGACCCATTTGGACAGCTTAAAAAAGATTTTCGCATGAACAGCGAAGTGTGGGTTGTCGGCCGCCGGGACGACAAAACCAACTTTTTTGGCAACAAAGTAACCGCCGAAGAACAATACCCCGCCGACGACGCGCTGACCCAACTGCACGCCGGCCGCTTAACGCCCATTTATTCTTTAACCGAAGGTCTTACCAACAAACAATTTAGGCAGTTTGTGCACGAGGCGTTGCAGACGGAATCGTTGGCGCGCGAACCGGAAATTCTGCCGCCGTTTTTACTTTCCAAGCGCAAATTGCTGAGCGCGCCGCAGGCGTTAAAATCGATTCACTTTCCCAACTCGCTCGCGGAGCTGGAAAGCGCACGCCGCCGTTTGGCGTACGAGGAATTTTTACTGTTGGCCACCGCTTGGGGCATTAAGCGCACGCAAACCAAAATTTTAGCCAAAGACTATGCTTACGAAATTAAAAAAACCCTTTTAACGCCTTTTCGCTCCCAACTGGGTTTTGACTTTACCAACAGTCAAAAAAAGGTAATCAACGAAATTTTTAAAGATCTCTGTTCGCCTCGTCCCATGAACCGCCTTTTGCAGGGTGACGTGGGTTCCGGCAAGACGGTAGTGGCGTTGTGCGCCATGTTGCTGGCGGTGGAAAACGGATATCAAGCGGCGTTAATGGCTCCGACCGAAATTTTGGCCGAACAACATTTTTTAACCTTCAAACGCATTTTAAAAGACATGGACGTAAACGTTGCGGTACTGACTTCCAGCACCAAGGCGGCCGCTAAAAAGAAGATTTTAAAGGAATTGGCCGAAGGAAAAATAAATATTTTGGTGGGTACACATTCCGTCATTCAGGATGACGTAAAATTCGCCAATTTGCGTTTGGCGGTGATTGACGAACAGCACCGTTTTGGTGTAAAACAGCGCAGTAAACTGAAAGAAAAAACGTCTAAACTTGATTTGCTGACCATGACGGCCACGCCCATCCCGCGTACGCTGGCTCTTGCGTTTTACGGCGATTTGGAAGTGTCCACCCTGTCCGAATTGCCGCCCGGCCGCCAGCCTATTCAAACCGAAGCCGCCACTTCCAAATTGGCGTATGACCGCGTGCGCGAAGAAGTAAAAAAAGGCCGTCAGGCGTACATCGTTTTCCCGTTGATTGAAGAGAGCGAAAAAGTTTCCGCCAAAGCCGTAACGGAAGAATTTGAAAAGCTGCAAAAGGTGTTCCCGGATTTCCGATTGGCTATTTTGCACGGACAGATGAGCCAGACAGAGAAAGAAACCGTCATGGCCGATTTCGCTGCACATAAAACCGATATTTTGGTGGCTACGCCCGTAATTGAAGTGGGTATCGACGTTAAAAATGCCACTGTCATGGTTATCGAGAACGCTGAGCGTTTCGGCCTGGCAAGCCTTCATCAGCTGCGCGGCCGCGTTGGCCGCGGCGAGCACGGAAGTTACTGTATTTTAGTACCCCAGCACGCCGGAAGCGTCGCCAAGGAACGCGTGGACATTATTTGCGCCACGCGCGACGGGTTTAAAATCGGCGAACGCGATATGCAACTGCGCGGACCAGGCGAAATTTTAGGTACGCGCCAGAGCGGGGAATTGGAATTTAAAGCAGGAGATATTTTTAATGACCGTGATATTTTATATTGGGCGATTGAGGACCGTGACGAGCTTTTGGCGCAGGACCCCGGGCTTATCAAGCCCGAACATGCGTTGTTCCGGCGCAAATTGGCCGAGTTGTATCAAAAGAATTGGCACTTGATTGATTTAAGTTAACCGTACACAAATTAAAACTGGCAATAAAAAAGGACGCCTGTAAAAGGCGTCCTTTTGCTTGTCAGATTATTTTTTGTCCGCTTCCAAGCGGGGGAACAATGGCGGATATTTTTCGATCTTGCCCGGTTCCAGACGCCGTTGCATTTCTTTGGCGACGGTGGGCATAAACGGCTCCAGCCACAGGGCCACTTTGCGCAGGCATGCCACCAGCTCCAACAACACGGCTTTGGCGGCTTCGGGATCTGTTTTGGCCAGTTCCCAGGGTTTCTTCTCGTCCACCAGTTTGTTGAGGTCGCCCGCGAAGCCGTAGATGTTTTCCAGCACTTTATCAAAGGCCAGGTCTTCATAGGCTTTGTCGATGGCGGCTTCCACGTCGGCCGATTTTGCGAGCAGTTTGTAATCTCCCTGGATATTCGCTGGCAGTTCGCCGATGTTTTTGGCGGCCATGTTCAGTGTGCGCGAAAGCAAGTTGCCGATGTTGTTGGCCAGGTCCGAATTGTAGCGGTTTTTAAAGCTTTCCATAGAGAAGTCCCCGTCTTGTCCAAAGGGAACTTCGCGGAACAGGAACGCGCGCACCGGGTCGACGCCGTATTTGGCGGCCACTTCGGCGGGATCCACGATGTTTCCCAGGGATTTGGACATTTTCTCTCCTTCCACGGTCCACCAGCCGTGCGCAAACACTTTTTTGGGCAGCGGCAGGCCAAGGGCCATCAGCACGGCGGGCCAGATAACGGTATGAAAGCGGAAAATTTCTTTACCCACCATATGTAAATCGGCGGGCCAGAGATCTTCGAATTTTTCGGCGCGAATTTGTTTTAACTGCGCTTCGTGTTCGGTTTTGTCTTCGCAAATCAGCGTGCCGAAACCCGCGGCGGTAATGTAGTTGATCAGAGCGTCGAACCACACGTAAATGGTGTGTTTGGGGTCGCTGGGCACTTGTACGCCCCAGGCCACTTTCGTACGCGTAACGGACAGATCCTGCAAGCCGCCTTTTACGAAGTTGATGATTTCGTTGGCGCGGGTTTTGGGGCTTAAAAATTCGGGGTGTTCTTCGTAGTATTTTAAGAGCGGTTTTTCATAGCGGGAAAGTTTGAAGAAGTAAGTTTCTTCATGCACTTCGCTCAGCGGTTTTTTGTGCACGGGGCAGAGTCCGCCTTCCAAAATTTCGCTGTCGTTGTAATACTGTTCGCAGGAAAGGCAGTATTTGCCGGAGTAGGAACCTAAATAAATATCGCCGCTTTTTAAGAGTTTTTCGAAAATAGCCTGTACGACGTGTTCGTGTTTAGCGTCGGTAGTGCGGATAAAATCGTCGTAAGCGATATTAAGGGTTTTCCACATTTCTTGATATTTGGCTGAAACTTCGTCCGTCAGCGCTTTGGGGGAAATTCCTCTGGTCTCTGCGGATTTTTCAATTTTTGCGCCGTGTTCGTCGGTGCCGGTTAAAAAGCGCACGTCGAACCCTTTTTGGCGTTTATAGCGCGACAAAATATCCAGCGCAATCGTCGTATACGCGTGGCCGATGTGCGGCACGGAATTGACGTAATAAATAGGGGTGGTGGCGTAAAATTTATTGTTCATGTTAAGTCTCCTAAAAAATCCGTATATTAAGGCCGTCTAATCCCATCAGGGCCGTTTCCAGCACCAGGGCGGGCGACACGTTGCGCGAAATGCTGCGCTTGTAAGTTTCAAATCGCTTGAGCGCATTCTGCAGCGCGCGGCGGGCGCATTCATCCGGCGCGTTGTGCCAGGCTTCGTGCAGGGCGGCGATGGTAACATCCAGGGCGGCCTGCGCTTCTTTGCGGGCGGTAACCAACGTGCGGGAAAGCCCAGCCGCCACGGCGGCGGGCCCTTGAGGGCTGCAGCCGTTTGGACCCAATCCGGCGTCTTGCAAAAGGGTTAATGCTCCGTCCGCTTTCAGCGCACCGGAAACCGAACCTCCGGCGTAGCGGGCGCATAAATCCAAATTATTCGTTTCTATGGCGTTTTGCGTCAAAATTTGTTTGATGATCTCGGGCGAGAGCGGCGCAAAAGCCAACGGCTGACAACGCGACAAAATAGTGCGCAGCATAACGGAGCGTTTGTCGGTAATTAAAATCCAAAGCGTTTTTTGCGGGGGTTCTTCGATAAATTTCAGCAGCGCGTTAGCCGCGGCGCCCTGCATGGTTTGGGCGTGGTCCACAATCAGCACCTTCCAGCCGCCTTGGACGGATTTTTGCTGCGATTTGGCCGTTACGTCGCGAATGGTATCCACGCTGATGTGCTGCTGTTTTGCTATTTCTTTTTCCAACTCTTCTTCGTAACCTTTGCTGGTGAAATCTTTTTTCACTTCCAAACGGGCCTGATAGACAAAGTCTACAAACGTTACGTCCGGGTGAGTGCCTTTTTCGATGGCCAGACAGCTGGGACAATGCCCGCAAGCGTCGCCGTTTTGGCGGGCGATAAAATCCTGACAGTTGAGGGCTTTTGCAAACTCTTTGGCGGTTTTGGCCTTACCCACGCCGTCGGGCCCGTAAAATAAGAACGCCCCCGGAATTTTTTGGTTCCGGACCAGGTTTTGTAAGTACGAGGAGGCTTTTTCCTGCCCCAGGATATCGGCAAACGGCATTAGTCTAAAATATGGGTTTCCTGTAAAAGTTGGTTTACTCTTGCTTGAATTTCGTCAATGTTTTTATCGGCGTCTATTAAATAGGCGTTGGGGGTTTTTTCAATCATTTCCAGGTAGCCCCGGCGCATTTTTTGGCGGAAGGCCATATCTTCCTGTTCCAGCCGGTCGGAGAACAGGTATTCGCCGCGTTGGGTAAAATACTTGTCCGACATTAAAAATATAAGCGTCAAATCCGGCTGGTTGTCCAATGTGGCAATTTTGTTTAGCGTGTCGATTACGCCCAAATCAATGCCGCGCCCATAACCCTGGTAGGCGCAGGTGGACATAGTGTAACGTTCGCAAATGACGATTTTTCCTTCTTCTAATGCGGGCAGAATTTTTTCCTGCGTGTGTTGGGCGCGTGACGCTTCATATAAAAACAATTCGGCCATTGGGCGTACGTCCACTCCCGGTTCCAGTACGAGCTGGCGTATTTTTTCGGCAGTGGGCGTGCCGCCCGGCTCGCGCGTGAGCACCACGTCTTTGCCGGAGGCGATTAAATGGTTGACCAACAATTTTGCCTGGGTGGATTTGCCGCAGCGGTCCGGCCCTTCCAATACGATAAATTTTCCTTTCATGTTAAGCGATTCCTTCCTGCGACGTAATAATTTCCAGTTCCGGCTTATCGCCTGCTTTCCATTCGCTGCGGTCCATTTGTTCGATTTGCGGGGCCAGTTTGCCTTGGGCGTTTAAGATAAAATCAATGATTTCGCGGTAAGCTCCGTCGCCTCCTGCGCGTTTGGTAACGTAGTGGGAACATTCTTTTACGCAGTCGAGCGCATTGGGCACGGTGGCCGCAAAACCGACGCGTTTTAAAAGCGGCATGTCGGTAATGTCATCGCCGATATAGGCCACTTCTTCGGCCGTGAGTCCTTCTCTCTCCAGGATGTCTTTTAATGGGCCGGTTTTGGTTAAAAATCCTTGGTAGATGTATTTGTAGCCCAGGTTGCGCGCTCGCTCCACCGTGGTGGGATGGCGGCGGCCGGTGATAATGCCGCAGACAACGCCCGCGCCGCGGCAGAGCATCAGTGCGATGCCGTCTTGCGTGTTGAAAGATTTAAATTCGTCTATTTTTCCTTCCGGCGTAACGAAAAAATTTACTTTTCCATCGGTTAAAATACCGTCCACGTCGGTCAGAACGGCCTTAATTTTTTGGGCCCGTTTAGTCAGTTCTTCCATATATAGGTATTATAGCAAATCGGGCTGGGCGCCGCGCCGCGCTTTTAAGGCAGCGCGTATATGGTACAGCCGTTGCAGGTGTAGTGGCTGGCAGTTCCTTTTTGGGTACCGTTTAAGCTGCGGCAGAAATTTTGCGCCTTTTGGTCTCCACTGGCAGCCCAACATTCGCGTGCGGCGGGGTGGGCGGATACGTCCAACCATTGTACGTAAGCCACTTTTACCGTTCCGTTTGCGGAGTAGAAGCCGACAATGTTTTTATCGTCAAACGAATATAAGTCAAACGAAATGTTTTTTTCAGGGCAGAACATGTAACCGCCGGTGGAGGTATCGCTGGCGGAGCAGCCGGCGGGGGCGGAGAGGTCCATTTCGCTCCAGTAGGAAGGGTATTCCCCGTTTGCCATATAATACACTTCCGCCGCGTTTTTGAAAGCCGAAG
>CAYUAA010000058.1:0-6862 GCA_964442585.1 uncultured Elusimicrobium sp.
TTACTGCCGCCACCGTCAATTTTACCACTTCGGCATTTTTATCGGTGGGTTTGGAAGCTTCCGCAATTACCGGAGTAAACGCGATTTTTACCTTAAATTCTTTTTCCACGCCTTTGACGATTTTAGCCACTTCGGCCAGAACTTCTTTATTGGTATAGCAAGGCAGAATGCGGCAGTCCAAATAAAACACGTCCGTTCCCGGAATGGTATTGACGTTGGGCACGTTCGGCTCATGTTTTGTCGGTTCAAACGTACTGGCGGATTCCGGAGCAAACAATTTGTCTTTTTTATTAAATTTTTTGTGCAAAGCATCCAACCGGGTAATTAAATAAGCGGACGCCCGATGCGCGTTATTGCCGGAATGCGGGGTAGAAGCGTGGGTCTGTTTGCCGGATACGGTAAATTTCAGCCACAGCATGTTTTTTTCGGCAATTTCGACCATGGTTCCTTCCGGGTTGCCGCCGTCCGGCACCAGAAAAGCGTCTTCTTTGCCAAAGATTTTAGCGTTCTTTTTTAAAATAGCGGCAATACCAAACTGGCTGCCCACTTCTTCATCCGCATTGAGCAGCAGCGCATAGGTACAAGGAGGACGAACGCCGCAGTCCATCATTGCTTTGACAGCAAGCAGACCTGACACCAACCCCTGTTGGTTATCTTCGGAGCCGCGCCCGTAAATTTTATCGCCTTTTACAACGGCCTTATAGGGATCGGTTTTCCACAGAGCCAAATCGCCGGGCGGAACCACATCCATGTGCGCCATGACCCACAATGTTTTTTTCTTGTTTTGGCCATAGTATTTGGCCACAATGTTAGGGCGCACACCGCCTTCGGCTTTCGGGTCTTTTACGTTGATAACGGAAACTTCGTCAAATTTCATTTGTTTGAGGACGGAGAGCAAATAAGCCGCTTTAGCGCCTTCCCCTTTGCCGCCGTCGGAAGGAGAAACGGCGGGGCAGGCGATCATATTCGTCTGCAACTCAATAACCGTTTGCTTGTAGGTATCAATTTTCTTAAATAATTCTTTTTCCGTATTTTCCATGTTCATCCTCCGGCCCCGCCGTTATAACGGATTGGGCACGTCTATAAATTGGGTTTGTACGCCAAAACGTTTGGCCACCAACTCCGACAACGCCAGTACGCCCGCTTTTTCCGAGTTATAATGCCCTAACGCCAGACAATTAATATGCCCTTCGCGGCACCATTCCTGGGCGGGTTCGTCCAGTACGCCCGTAACATATAAATCAACTTTTTGGCTAATCGCCTGCGGGAGCAAATCTCCCGCGCCGCCGCTGACAACGGCCACGGAACCGATTTCTTTCGGCCCGTAAGCAAGCAGTTTGGCCTTCGTTTGGCAATACGCTTCCAACCGGGCGGCAATATCAGTCAGCGGCGCGTTGACCACGCCCCAAAAACCGATTTGCTGTCCGTGATATTCCCCAAACGGCTGCACGCGCTCGGCTTTTATCGCACGCATCAGGCAGGCATTATGCCCCACTACGGGGTGTTTGTCTAAAGGCAGATGATAGGCGGCCAAGTTCAAATTATTTTTAAGCAAAAAAGCCAGCCGCTCGCGGAACAACCCCGTAACCGGCTGCTCCTTCCCCCATAAAAGGCCGTGGTGTACGACGGCGAGATCCGCCCCCGCCGCAACGGCTTTGCGAAAAAACTCCAAAGACGCCGACACCCCAAACGCGATACTCCCCACCCGCGGCGTACCCGCCACTTGCAAACCGTTACGGCTGGCGTCGGGAATTTGGGCTATGTCCAAATACGTATCTAAGAAGTGAATAACGTCTTCGCAATTAACCATAGAATTATGTTATCATTTTATAAGGATGAAAAGAACTCTTTTTTTACTTATTTTTTCTCTCTTTTTTAGCATAAACGCCCCGGGCGAAGAAATCCCCACCGCGCTTTACCTGCCCGCGCAGGAAAAAATGCTTACGTCTCAGCCGCAAATTACCGTCCAATATCCGCACGAAAAAATGAAAGTGACGCGCGGAGCCAAAAATATTTTTATCTCCGGCCAAGTTACGTTGCCGGGCCCCATAAAACTGAATATCAACGGAGAGGACATCCCCGTGCATAAAAACGGCGCATTCCTGGCCTTTTTGCCCGTGCAAAGCGGCGAATTTGAATTTTTGTTAACCGCCGCCAACGGCAAAGAAACCGTCCAAGCCGTACGGCGCATTACCGTTCCCGGGGCGGATATTAAAGATTTTTCGGCTAAAGCCGAGTTCGACGCAGAAGAAGTCTTCCCTCAAAAGCCGGTGGAGTTGCTGCCGGGAGACACCGTCAACCTCTATGCGCGCGGCACGCCGGGCGCCGCGGTAACGGCTACGCTCTCGGGATTAAAAGACGCCAAAAATTTGCCGATGAAGGAAGACGTTTCCGCACCCGGTTCTTACCGCACCCAATATGTAATTGACCCCGAACAAAAAACGAAAACCGTCAAAATTACGTACCGAATGAAAGACGGTCCAAGGGGAACCGAAGCCAAAATCACCGCGCCCGAAAAGCTAAAAGTTCTTTCCGCCAAAGACCCTTTCACGCACGGACAAATTGTAACGCCGGGCGTAAAACTGCGCAAAATCCCCACGCCGCGCGAAAACTTATATCCGTTTTATCGCGCCTATGGGAACGTGCTGATCAACGGCCGTTTAAACGGACAGTATCGCATCGCACTAAACGAGCGAGAATCAGCCTGGTTGGAAGAGAACAATTTTCGCCTTCAGTCGGCCAAAGATTACAAGCCCAACACCGTCACCGGGTTGCGCATGGGCGTATTGGAAGACAAAACCCGCTTTATATTCAACGGCAAGCGGCCCATTCCCATCAGTGTGCATGAATTTAACGACCGCCTGGAACTGACGCTGTATTACACCAACGGTTTTGACGAAAACTTCAATATGGAAACCACCAGTCCGTTGGTGGAAAATATCGTTTGGTCCGAAATGGGACAGGACACTCTGTTGTTTAAAATCTATTTTAAAAAAGGAACCGGCCCCTGGGGACACGCCTACGATTTTGAAGACAACAACCTGGTATTGGATCTAATGCATAAGCCCGTTTTAACCCCCACAAAAAACAAACCGCTCACCGGCGCGCGTATTTTAATTGACGCCGGACACAGCCCTCGCCGGCAAGCTCCGTACGACGGAGCAGTTGGCCCCACGGGCTACCTGGAATATGAGGCCAACCAGGCTCTGGCAGAAGAATTAAAACCCCTCTTGGAACGCGAGGGAGCCACCGTCATCATGACCCGCAACGGCGACAACCGCATGAGTCTGCAAGACCGTTACAAACACGCTTTAAACGAAAACGCGCACATTTTTGTCAGCCTGCACTATAACGCGCTGCCGGAAACAATCAACCCGCTCGCCCGGGCGCGCGGATTTTCGGTTTACTACAACTATCCGCACAGTTTTCAGTTGGCACAGTCGGTTTACGACGCATTCACTAAGCGCGTGCCCCTGCCGGATAACGGCATGATTGCCAATGACGTATTGTTCATTCCGCGTATTCCGCAAATGCCCAGTATTTTAGTGGAAAACGCCTACTTGATTTTGCCCGAACAAGAAGAAATGGCGCGCAGTAAAAAAGGACGGGAACCCCTCGTGCGCGCTTTATACGAAGGCATTATGAAATTTTACGGCGTCACGCCGCGCCCCGCCAAAACTCCGGCCAAACGCAATGCCTTCAAAAAACCCATGAAAAAAGCGGTCCTGCTGCCGGCCAAACCTCCGGTACTGGTTCCCGCAAACAAATAATTTAACGACACAAAAAACCGCTTTTTAAAAAGCGGTTTTTTAAAAACTAAAAACGCATCCCGAAACGGATAGAAGCCTCCGCTTCCCATTGGGACTCCAAACATGTAAAACGCCCCAACTGCGCCGACGAATTATAAATCCCGCGGATTTCCGCGCCGATAAAAGACGCATCGGATACATCCGTTTCCACCCCTAGGCCAGCCGCCCAGTAAGCCGACGATTTCTGCTCGCGCCACCCGAAAAAATACACCGCTTCGCGTCGGTTCCATCCGGCCGACAACAGCCCGTACGAACGGGTGGCCGTTTCACTGGAGACAACAAACTTCCCAACCACACCGCCACGCATTACTTTATATTTGTCCATAAGCGGCTGTCCGCTTGCCGGAAAGAACCAGGTCCCTTCCAGCCCTACGCCCACCCACGGTGCCAAATAGTATACAAAGCGAGCGGAAACGCCGCCCTGCACTCGAAGCAGACGATCTCCTGCGGGTTCTTTTACGGGCGCATATACACCCGTCAGACCCAGTGAGGCTTCCCATGGAAAAATAACGGACGGATCACGCGAATAATAACCACTGCCGGCGGTATAAATTTGCGCCGGAAGTACGGCCGGAAAAAATAATAAAAAGAGGCAACATAAAACCATTTTTTTCATGTTGTATATTGTAACAAGATAGCCCGCGCAGAAGAAATACTACAATATGATTAGAGATAAATATCCGCTCTTGGCAGAAGCCCTTACTTATTACAATCGAAAATACCCCGGGTCCAAAACCCAGGGTATGTATGTAGGAAAGACATTCATAAAAAATCCGCCCGTTAAGGCGGATTTTAAATTAATACCGGGGAAGGGACTTGAACCCTTAAGCCCGTGCGGGCAATAGTTTTTGAGACTATCCTGTATACCAATTCCAGCACCCCGGCAACAAATCTATATATTTATTTTAGCAAATTTTTTATGAAAATCAAATTATTTTATTTATTTTTTGATTCATTAAAAAAACGCCGCCTATAGAAAGACGGCGTTTCTTCTGCCAAAAACTCCGTTAAAAACACAGCATGGACGTATATTCGTTCAAGCGTTTTTTAATGTCGCGGCGCGTTAAATTGGCCAAGCGGTCCACGCTAAACGATTCAATCGTAAATGAAGCCATCACATTACCAATCATCATCGCGCGTTTAATGGATTGCAGCGTATTCCAATTTTTCTGACTCGCCAAATAACCGGTAAACCCGCCGCCAAACGTATCACCCGCGCCAGTGGTGTCATACACATGTTCCAAAATATACGGCGGAAGCTGCGCAATGCCTTTTTTACTTACCAGCATGGAACCGTTGGATCCCAACTTGATAATAACGTATTTTACGCCTTTGGCAAGCAAGGAGCGACCGGCCTTAATCAGGTTATATTCCCCGGTCAGCTGGCGCGCTTCGGTTTCGTTTAAAAAGAAAATATCAATGCGTTTAACCACTTCCAGCAACGCTTCTTTTTTAGACGAAATCCAATAGTTCATGGTATCACACGCCACCAAGCGCGGTTTTTTTACCTGTTTAAGTACGGAAAGCTGCAGCTCCGGGTCGATATTGGCCAAAAACACAGCTTTGGCGTTTTTCTGTTCCGCACTGAGCACGGGATTAAAATCTTTAAAAACGTTCAAATCCGTAAATTTGGTAACGGCGGTATTAAAATCTTTATCGTAACTGCCGCCCCAGTGGAACGTTTTGCCTTCTTTTACTTCTAAGCCGGACAAATCCACCCCGCGTTTGACAAAGGGGGCTCGGTCAGCGTCGGTAAAATCAGTGCCCACAACAGCCACCACCGACGGCTGCGCAAAATAGCTGGCGCAGACGGAAGCGTAACTCGCCGCACCGCCCAGCACGCGTTTTACATGGCCGTTGGCGTTTTCAATCGTATCAAAAGCTACGGAGCCTACTACCAAAACTTCGTTTGCCATACGCTAATCCTGTACAAAAGTTTTAATATCAACGTTCTCGTTGAACTGGTCAAAAAACGCTTTTTGCGCCGTTTCCATTTTGGTATCCATCAGTTGGGCGGCAAAATCTTTTTTGTCCTGTTCAAAATTTTTCAAGTTGCCGTGCTGCACTTTGTACGCTTGTTTGATTTCGGCAGGCGTCAGTTTAAAGTGGGAATACAGCACACCGCGGAAGCGGTCGGACAATTTTCCGCGGCGGAATTGTTCTTCAAACTCGGCAGGAGTCATGCCGGAAGCGCGCTTGACCACGGCTTCGTACGCGGCTTTGTTGAACTGACCATTCTGATTAAAGAAAGGAGAGTTTTGAATATCAAAAGCCACTTCGTAATCGGCCACGGCCAACCCGGCGTTGCGGGCGGATTGGTTTAAAATTTCTTCGCTGATAAGCATCGCCAACACTTCTTGGCGAAGGGCCGCCAACACGTCTTCGTCCACGTCGGTGCCCTGATTGCGCAGATTGCGGGCATAGTCATCGGTAATACGGTAAAGTTGACGATAGGTGATATCGTTAGCTCCTACGGAAGCGGCCACGGTGCTGAAGTTGCCGCGGCGGTACGCGTCCGCGCCCAAATATACGATACTGCCCAAGAAAAACACGAGCGTAACGATAAGAATCACTTTTTTATGTTTGATTAAAAACGAAATCATGTCCTATTTCTCCCGTTTAGTTTTTGCTTTCTTCTTCGGCTTCGTCTTGCGTTTTGGCGTCTTCTTCGGAGCGTTCTTCAGAATCGTCGCCGATGACGCATTGCCCGTTAATGCGGCCGCCTTCTTCCACAATCATCTTTTTGGCGCGGATATCACCTTTAATCGAGGCCGGAGCCATTACTTCCAGCATATCGGCGCAGATATTGCCTTCAATCACACCGCTGCACACAACGATTTGGGCCGTCACGTCGCCCAAAATTTTCCCGTCCGTACCCACGATTACGTGGCGGGCGTTATCGACGGAACCTTCCAGCGTACCATCCACACGCAGAGAACCCTGCACGCTCAGCGTACCCTGAAAGTAACACTCCGCGCTGACCACTGAATAGTGTTCGCCGGAAGAAAAATCCGAATCTTTCTTTAAAAATCCCATAACGTCCTCCTAAAATT
>CAYUAA010000059.1:0-6845 GCA_964442585.1 uncultured Elusimicrobium sp.
CGACAAGATACCTATAATTAACACCACCACTAACAGTTCTATTAACGTAAAACCCGTATTTTTATTCATGGGAAATATCCCCCTTATGAAGAAGTAATAATCCCTAATTTATCAAAAAAAAAAAACGAGTCAAGGGGCGAGCCGCCCCTCCCAGATTGTCCGCGCTCTTCTGACTCCTTGGGCCACACTGTTTCGGACAGGTTGCTAACTACTGAACAACCAATAAAGAGGAGTTTCCTTATTTACATGCCGCCCTTTGCTCCGTCTATAAAAAGCGTTTCAAACGGATTTGGAGTTTTATTTGTTTGAGCCGAAGGCGAGTTGTAAAACTCCCCGTTTGAATCTGATTTTTATGGAGCCTGGGCGGCGAGCTTTTGGCCTACTTTTTGGCGGCACAAAAAGCAATAAAAACAAATTTTCTATTTTCATACCTGTAAAATTTCCATTTTTTGCCGTAAAAAGCTAAAATAAGATATACCCTATTTCTTTATTATTTAAGAGGAATATATGTCTAGCAAAATTCGCGTAAAAGACGTAGGCCAATACTTAGGCCAAGAAATTACTTTAAAAGGCTGGCTGTATAACAAACGCTCCAGCGGCAAACTCCACTTTTTACAACTGCGCGACGGCAGCGGCATCATCCAATGCGTTATGTTTAAAGGGGACGTATCCCCCGAACTGTTTGAACTGGCCGACAAAGTAACCCAGGAATCTTCCATTATCGTTACCGGCACCGTGCGTGAAGACAAACGCTCCCCACTCGGTTTCGAACTCGGCGTAACCAATCTGGAAGTGGTGCATATGGCCAAAGATTACCCCATTTCCCCCAAAGAACACGGTCCGGACTTTTTAATGCAACACCGCCACTTATGGCTGCGCTCGGCCAAACAAACCGCCATTTTGCGCATTCGCGACGAAATTATTTTCGCCATCCGCGAATACTTGCATAAAAACGGCTTTATCCTTTCGGACTCGCCCATCTTAACCCCCGCCGCTTGCGAGGGTACCAGCACGCTGTTTGAAACCGATTACTTCGGCGAGAAAGCGTTCTTGTCCCAAAGCGGACAGCTTTACGGCGAAGCCTCGGCTATGGCCTTGGGCAAAACGTACTGCTTCGGCCCCACATTCCGCGCCGAAAAAAGCAAAACCCGCCGCCATTTAACCGAATTTTGGATGGTGGAACCCGAAGTGGCTTATAACGACCTGGACGACAATATGGACCTGGCCGAAGACTTTATCAAATACATTGTCAAACAAGTATTGCAAAACCGCGCTGACGATTTAAAAACACTCGAACGCGATACCACAAAATTACAGGCCACAGTGGAAAAACCGTTCCCCCGCATCGATTATACGGACGCGATTGAAATTTTACACAAAAAAGGGAACAATACGGAATGGGGCGGAGACATCGGCGGTGACGAAGAAACCCTCCTGGGCGAAGATTACGACACCCCGATCATGATCCACCGCTACCCGGCAGCCATTAAAGCCTTCTACATGAAACGCGACCCCAAAAACCCCAAAGTGGTGCTGGCCGTGGACGTCATCGGCCCAGAAGGCGCGGGTGAAATTATTGGCGGCAGCGAAAGAGAAGCCGACTACGAAGCCCTCCTCGCCCGCATCAAAGAACAAGGTCTCGATCCCGAAGGCTACGGCTGGTACTTGGACTTGCGCCGCTACGGCAGTGTGCCGCACTCCGGTTTTGGCATGGGCATTGAACGCATGGTGCGCTGGATTTGTGGTTTGCAACACGTACGCGAAACAATTCCGTTCCCGCGTATGATGGACAAAATCCACCCGTAACCGACCCGTAAAATCGGTAAAATTTACCCCGCGCCTAATAAAGGCGCGGGGTTTCTCTTGTATATGCGCGGAGGAAAAAACGCTTGGTGCCATAAAACTCCGCCAAACAAAATATTTTATCAAGGCTCTATTTTTCTGCGGCTGCCGTTGCGTTTTTTACCTGCGGCACGCAAACCGTTTTTCCGGCTTTTTGATTATGGTGCCAGCAAACTAATACGGCCAGGCGCAAGCCGTCCAGCTTGTTGGGCTTGATAAGAGAGCGGTCGGCCGCGCCGCCGGTGGACATAATGGAATTATCGATATGCCCAAACCCCAACAAATGCCCCCATTCGTGCGTCATAATATGTTTGTTATATGCGGCAAACGGCCCTCGGGAGCCCCATTCTTCTGCCGGAAGCGTCATTAACGTGTTAAGGCAGTCCTCTTCCTTCTTTGTAAGCGTGCGGTAACGGTTCGCCCAGGAAACATCTTCCAAACTAGAGCTCTTTATCACCAGCAAATCCCAATATCTTTGCCAGCCCGACGTCAAATCGCAAATCACATTACGCAAATCTCCCGTCATTAAAGCCTGTTGAAGCGGATCCGGGTCCGAAAACGCCCAATATTTAAGCAAATGAATAGGGAGAACCAATTCAATCCGCTGTATGGAGGAAGCCGTATACTGGCCCAAATGCTCCAATCTATGTGAGGGAAAACGGGTTACCAGATGAACGGGCAGTGCGCCGGCGGACGCTTTTTGCTGTGTATTTTGTGCCAGCAAAAAAGAAAGCGAGGGGAGTTGGTAATCGGCGGGTAAATAAGCATTGGCCGCGGCGCGCCAATCTTGCCAGGCCTGGACAAAATAGTGATAAGTAAGTTCCTGCGCGCGGCGCACGGCGGCTAAGAACGAAGGCGTATGGGAGAGATTGTCAAGCGGAGCGTCAAAACTCGCGTCAGGCAAAGCCAAAACGGTATTTTTTTCTTCAAAAATAAGCGCAGGCAAAATGCCCGGGTACAATTGTTCAGCCTGAAAATTGCCCACCCGGCGGACAGTTTGCCGTTTCAATTCCGTTTCCTGCCCGGCTAAAAAACCGGGAATCACGTACAGAAGTATGCACAATATCAGTTTTTTCATACTTACGCACCAATATATTGCAGTGTAACAAAAAAAGCAAGTTTTGTAAAAATATATCCGGGTAAAAGTTTTCTGCTTGCGTAAGATACCCAAAATTTCAACAAAATCGGAGATTTTTACGCTTACGATTTCGGATTTGATTGCTTGGCGGGCGAACGCCGTGTTCCTGCGGCGGGATTTTATTTCTCCGTTAAAAAACGCCGCCCCGAAGGACGGCGTTTTTGAACGTGCGGAAAAATTATTTTTTCTTAACCGTTGTTTTTTTAGCGACGGTCTTTTTAGTAGCCGTTTTTTTAGCCGCCGTGCTCTGCACCGAAGTTTTTTTGGCCGCCTGAGAGGACGCTTTGAGCGTTTTGGCCTGCGCGGGTTTAGATTTGCATTTATCCATCAAATCCGCCGGAGACATAAACCCTAGCGAATTAGCCTGCTGGCTGCGCATGCCCGGGCGCGCGCCGACAGAAATTAAATAATCGTAAATTTCCTTATTGCAATTTAACGCAGCAAACCCCAACGGCGAGAGCGTGCCCGCCACCTGCGCTTCTTTTGGAGGAACCGCTTTATATTCCAACATCATGGCCAAACGGCCTTCCTGCCGGGCCAGCTGAACCAAATGTTTTAACATATCCAAATTCTGCGCCTTAACGGCCACGTGGAAAGCATTGCCTTTGGAAGAAGCTTCAAATAAGCGCGCCATATTATTAATTAAAAAGTCCACAATCTCGACATGGCCGTTCTCCACCGCCACCAACAGCGGCGGATCGCCGGCTTGGTTTTTATCAAAAACCACCGATTTATTCAAGTCCACCACGCGGCGGGCCAAGTCCAAATCACCTTTTTCGGCGGCTTTAAAAATGTCAGCATCGGTCACTTCTTCCACGTCGCCCACGCCGGACAATTCGCGGCCTTCGGCTTTGGCCTGGGCGATCATATCAGCGTTGTCTTCTTCGATGACGCTGTTTTTAATTTCGTTCAAATTCTGTTCAAAAAGAGGGATTACGTTGGTGCGTTTATTCTTTTCGGCCGCCATATACGGCAGCTGCCCATTATTGGCCGCTAACGTAAAATCCGCATCCGCCGCCAGCAAGCGGCGCACGACCTTCTCGTTTCCTTTGGCGGCCGCCCAATATAAAGCGGTCTGACCCAATTTGTTCTGGGCGTTTACATCCACCGGAGCTTGCAAAGTCTGCGGTTTTAACAATTCGCGCACCACTTCGGGATGATTGTACCGCGCGGCGTAAATTAAAGGAGTGTTTCCGTCGTTATTGGCCGCATTTACATCCGCCCGATACGCCAAAAGAGAACGCACGCTGTTCAAGTCCCCCAGCGAAGCCGAAATAATAAGAGGCGTATTGCCTTTTTCGTTTTTTACGTTGGGATCAATTCCGCCTTTAAGCATGGCGAGTACACCGATGGGATTTTTCTTCGCGCTGGCGCGGAACAAATAATCCGTATTTAAACCTTCTTTCACGCCGCTGGTTAAAAATAAATCGATAAATTCCCCCCGACCTTTTTCAAGCGCGAGGAACATGGGAGAGTGATTATAATTGTTTTTGGCGTTGATATCCGCCCCGGAATAGACTAGAAGATGGGTAATGTCCGAATTATTTCCGTACAAACTGCGCAAGAGGGCGGTGTCTTTGGTAAAGGCGTTCTTTTTATTCACGTCCGCGCCCGCCAAAATAAGCTGCTGTACGGCTTCCAAATTGCCAAACGTGGCGGCCGCCAACAAAAGAGTATCACCTTTGCTGTTGACCATGTTAACGTTGGAACCGACTTCCTCATTTAAAATATCGAGAAAGGTTTGCGTATCGTTTTTTTGAAGGGCTGTGGTGGCTTCGTCCGCAATTTCAATGGGAGTTTTTACGACGACAATTTTATCCGTTTTTCCTTTACGGGCTTTGGGAGCGTAACCGCTTTTAAACGTAAACGCCAAAAGTACCAAAAGCGGAATCGCCGCCACAACGGCCAACGTGACGAACGGATTTTTCATCAACAAGGAAAACGCCCCCGCCAAAACGTTCTTTTCCGGTTGCTTAGAAGCCTGGACGGTTGTTTTTTTGGGCGGAAACATAGAGTTCTCCTGTTAACCTATTTTTTCATACGCTCAAAAGCGTTTTGGGCGGCGGCTTGCTCAGCCATTTTTTTGTTATGGCCTTTGCCGGTGCCCAGTTCTTTGTCGCCCAAGCTGACGCGGACGGTAAACGTCTTGTCGTGCTCGGGGCCGACGGTTTGTATAACTTCGTAAACGGGCGTTTCGCGGCCGCGTTTTTGCAGGTGTTCTTGTAAAAGGCTTTTAAAATCCTGCGAATCCTGCGTCAGCGCCTGCGTTTTTACCCAAGGCAAAATAACCGCTTCCGCCGCCGCGTACCCGCCGTCCAAATAAACGGCGCCGATGACGGCCTCCACCGCGTTGGAGATAATGCTGTCGCGCTCTCTGCCGCCAGTGGCCAGTTCGCCGTGGCCCAAGCTCATGTATTTGCCCAGGTCCAGCCTTTTGCCCCATAAATACAGGTTCCGCCGGGAAACTAAGTTCGATTTTATTTTAGAAAGCACTCCCTCTTCTACATGAGGGCATTGGTTGTAGATGTAATCCGCAACAATGGCTCCTAATATACTGTCCCCCAGGAATTCCAGCCGCTCGTTGTGTTTGGAGCTTCTGTGTTCGCCCGCGTAGGACTTGTGAGTGAGTGCTTCCTTTAAAATATCTTTGTTTCCAAAGCAGTACCCGATGATATTTTCAATATCCGTGTACACTTTTAGTTATTTTTTGGCGTTTTGTTCGATGTATTCGATCGCTTCGCCGACGGTTTTGATTTTTTCGGCTTTTTCATCCGGAATTTCGACGTCAAATTCTTCTTCCAAAGCCATGATAAGTTCCACCGTATCCAAGGAATCGGCGCCCAAATCGTTGACAAACTGGGCTTCCGGTTTTACCTGATCGGCTTCAACGCCCAACTGTTCCACAATAATGTTTTTTACTCTTTCTTGCACGTTTTCTACAGACATTTTAGTCCTCCGTAATTTAAAGGGGCTTACCCTTGTTTACATTTAGTAAATCTATATATAAAGCCCGCCGTTGACGGCGAGAACATGCCCCGTGATGTACGAGGCGTCGTCGCTGGCCAAGAACATGACTGCCTTGGCGATGTCCTGCGTTGCAGCAAATCTTTTAAGCGGTACATTTTCGAGCGCTTTCGCTCTTACTTCTTCGGGCAGCGCATCGGTCATGGCCGTTTGCACAAACCCGGGGGCAACCGCGTTTACGCGCACATTGCGGGAACCGAATTCTTTGGCCAGCGTTTTAGTCAGCCCAATAATTCCCGCTTTGCTGGCCACATAATTGGCCTGGCCGGGGTTGCCCATTTCCCCCACCACGGAGGAAATGTTGACGACGTTACCGCTTCTTTTTTTGAACATTACTTTTAAAGCGGCTTTAGACATTAAGAACGTGCCTTTTAAATTGACGGCGATTACGTCGTCCCAGTCCTGTTCGCTCATGCGTACGGTCAGGTTGTCCTTGGTGATGCCCGCATTGTTGACAAGCACATCCAAAGATCCCAATTCTTTTACCGTGTTGGCGACAAACGCGTCGCAATCTTCCGCACGGGAAACATTTACTTTTTGCGTATATACTTTTACGCCGTAAGAAGCTAATTTTTCGGCCGCGGTTTTTAAGGCTTCTTCGTTAGTACCGCAAATGGCCAAGTTAGCCCCGGCAACCGCAAACGCTTCGGCAAGCGCAAACCCGATGCCACGCGTGGCGCCGGTAATCATTACATTTTTACCTTTGAAATCCGCCATTCTAATCCTCCTGGTGAATTTCCTGCTCAATCGAGTCAAAGGTCGGCTTCAGCGCGGCCATTTTGGCGGCCACGTCGCCGATAAAATCTTTTTCCACCAAGCGCGCCGCCGTTTTGATGGCGTT
>CAYUAA010000060.1:0-6820 GCA_964442585.1 uncultured Elusimicrobium sp.
GCGGGCAAATAACGTAGGTTTTGCAAGGGGCGGCTTCGGCCGCCCTTTTTTTATGGTTGCAAGATAGGTACAATAGAAGTATGGAACGCTTTAAACTCGTATCAAATTTCAAGCCGGCGGGAGACCAACCCAAAGCTATTGATGCGCTTACCCGCGGCGTATTGGAAGGCAAAAAACGCCAGACGCTTTTGGGCGTCACGGGTTCCGGCAAAACGTTTACCATGGCCAACGTTATCGAGCGTTTGAATAAACCGACGCTTATTTTATCGCCTAACAAGGTATTGGCCGCGCAGCTGTATGCCGAGTTTAAGCAATTTTTTCCGCAAAACGCAGTCGAATACTTTATTTCCTATTACGATTATTACCAGCCCGAAGCTTATATCCCGCAGACCGACACCTATATCGAAAAAGATTCCGCCGTTAACGAACATATCGATAAACTGCGCTTAAAAGCCACTACGTCGCTTACTTCGCGCAAGGACGTGATTGTTGTTGCGTCTGTTTCGTGCATTTACAATATCGGGTCGCCGGATTCGTTCCGGGAAATGCGCATTTACGTAAAAAAAGGAGCCGAAATGACGCGTGCGCAACTAAGCGGCCGCTTGATTAAAATCCAATACCACCGCGACGAGATGGAATTTTCTTCCGGCCGTTTCCGCCTGCGCGGGCCGAATGTGGATATCATGACGCCTTACAGTCAAAACGCGCTGCGTATCGAAATTGCGGGCAAAACCATCGCGCATATTTACGAAATCCATCCTGTTACGGGCAACGTGCTGGCGGAACTGGAAGAAGCGTGGATTTACCCCGCCAAACATTTCGTGGCGACGGATGAAGATACGTATAACGCCATCGAGCATATCCGCCGCGACTTGGATATTCGCCATGCGGAACTGATTAAAATGGGCAAAGAAATGGAAGCCTACCGCTTAAAACAGCGCACGGAGTACGATATCGAAATGCTTTTGCAGGCGGGTTTTTGCTCGGGGATTGAAAACTATTCGCTCTATATGGACGGGCGCAAGCCGGGTGAACGCCCCTCCTGCCTGCTGGATTATTTTAAAAGATATGACGATTTTTTGATGTTTGTGGACGAATCCCACGTGGCGCTCCCACAGGTGCGCGGCATGTTTAACGGGGACCGTGCCCGCAAACAAATGCTGGTGGATTTCGGCTTCCGTTTGCCTTCCGCGCTTGATAACCGTCCGCTGAAATTCGACGAGTTTGAAAGTCTTCTCCCGTCTACCGTGTTTGTTTCCGCGACGCCCGGGCCGTATGAACTAACTGTCAGCGGCAACGATATCGTGGAACAGGTTATCCGCCCCACGGGTTTGGTAGACCCGAAAGTAATTTTGCACCCCACGGCGGGACAAATTGACCATTTGGTGGAAAAAATTAACGAACATAAAGCCCGGGGAGAGCGCACCCTGGTGTTGGCGTTAACCAAAAAAACGGCCGAAGATTTAAGCGCGTATTTTACGGAAAAGAACATTAAAACGCGGTATTTACATTCAGATATTGAATCCCTGGACCGTGTGGAAATTTTAAAAGAATTCCGCCAAGGCAAGTTCGACGTATTGGTCGGCATCAACCTGCTGCGCGAAGGAATTGATATCCCTCAGGTAGGGCTGGTGGCTATTTTGGGCGCGGATAACGAAGGGTTCCTGCGCAACACCACCACGCTTATCCAAATTGCGGGGCGCGCCGCGCGCAACGCCGACGGTGAAGTAATTCTGTACGCGGACCGGAAGACTGATTCTATTAAATACGCCATGAGCGAAATGGACCGCCGCCGCAAACTGCAGGAAGCCTATAATAAAGAGCATGGCATTACGCCCAAAACAATCCAGAAAACGGAAGTAGAATTAAAAGAATTTGAACAGCAAACCAAAAAAAGCGCGTTTGGTATTTTAACTGAAACGCTGCCGGAGCCGACGCTTAAAAACCTTAAATCGGTGGAAAAGGACATTGAAGAACAAATGCGCCAAGCGGCCGATGCGCTTAACTTTGAATTGGCCGCCGAACTGCGCGACCGGTTGTTTGAAATCCGGCAGATGAGCGTAAAAACTGGCGCCAAAAAGAAGTGACGTTTCCCGCCGCGCGCGGTAAATTGGTAAAATAAAAGTATGGAAGAAAGAAAACTCCCTTTGCAATCCGTTACCAAAGTAATCGGCCTGGAATGCGTGCCCAGCACGCAAACCCTGGCCAGAGAGCTCGCCCAAAGCGGCGAGCAGCACGGCACGCTGGTGCTGGCTTGCTGCCAATCCCAGGCGTGCGGGCGCGATATGCGTCCGTTCAGCGCAGCGGAAGGCGGCGTTTATTTTACGCTGATTTTGCGTCCGAACAAACCGTCCGTGTGTGCGGCCTCGCTCTGTGTTAAAGCGGCCGAAGCCGTTGCGCAGACGATTACCTCCGTTTTTGAAGTCAAAACCAAAATCAAACAACCCGGAGACGTGCTGGCGTGGGACGCCAAAAACCGCGCGTGGAAAAAAATCTGCGGCGTGTGGGCGGAAGTTTCAGCCGAAGGCGAAGCCGAACCTTGGATTTTGTTGGGGGTAGGAGTGCATTTAAACGACCGTATTCCTTCCTCGCAAAAGGCCGCGTGCGTCAGTTTGAAACAGCTTATCGGCTCCGAAACCAGCAAAGAGCTGTTTTTGGACGAACTGCTTGAAAATTTTTGGAAGCATTATGCGCATTGGTTGCGTTCGGTGCGTTAACGTTTTGCAAAACAAAAAGCCCGCTCGTTTGAGCGGGCTTTTTTATGGCTTTTAAACTTAATCGCCCAACGCTTGTTTTACTTTGGCGATAAAATCCGTCAGCACGAAAGGCTTGGAGCAGAATCCTTTTACCTGCGGATAAGGCTGGAACATTTTTTCGGATTCCACCAGTGCGGAGGTAACAATCACGGGCGTGGAAGCGAGGGTGTCGTCTTCGCCCATAATGCGTACGATGCTGGCTCCGTCCAAGCCGGGCAGCATAACGTCCATAATTACCAAGTGCGGGTGAACGGTTTTCATGGCGGCGATGGCGTCGCGCCCCGAATCGCACGTATGCACTTCATATCCTTCGCGCATCAACACCAGCTGCAATAAGGCAACAATGCTGGCTTCGTCTTCTACAATTAAAACTCTTTTATTCATACTTTTCCACCACTCCTCTTTATTTATTATACTTTTTTATATGACAAAAAAAAGTTTTAACGCCTCCGTTCTTCCCCGTATGCGTGCGTTTGCCGGGCGGTTGGTGTCGCGCGGCGACGCTGTACTGGCCGGCCTTAGCGGCGGCGCGGATTCCGTGTGTTTGCTTCACTTTTTGCGTTATTTGGCGGTTGAGAAACATTTTGCTTTGGCTGCGGTGCACGTAAACCACGGCCTGCGCGGCAAAGAAGCACAGGCGGACCAACAGTTTTGCAAACGCCTGTGCAAAGAGTTGGATATCCCCTTTTTTTGTGAAAAAGTAAACGTTAAAAAATTGGCAAAAGAACTTAATCTAAGCCCCGAACATGCCGCGCGCAAGGCTCGTTACGAGGCGTTTTTAAAAGCGGCCCGCGTCTGGAACGCCACCAAGTTGGCCCTGGGGCACCATCTGGACGATCAGGCTGAAACGCTTCTTCTAAATTTACTGCGCGGCACCAAAGCCAAAGGATTGGCCGGGATTCCGCTCCGCCGTCCGTTGGATAAGGGGGTGGAAATTATCCGTCCGCTTTTGTGCATTACCCGCGCGGAAGCGGAAGCGTACCTGCAAAACAACGGCCTTTCTTTTGTAACCGACCAAACCAATTCGGACGACGCTTTTACCCGCAACTGGGTCCGCGGAACGCTTTTGCCTCTGTTGGAAACAAAACAGCCGCAGATTCGCGCGCATTTATCGCTTATCGCGCAGGATATGGCGGCTTTACTGGAAAAAACAAAGTGACGCTTCCCCATTATTTTGACGGACAAACCTTCTCTTCTCTGCGCGCCTTTCCGCCGGCGGCGCAGGAGGCCGTGTTTTGCGGGTGCACGTTTGCCGGATGCGTGTTCCAGGAGGCGGACTTGTCTTCTTTTACCTTTGAAGACTGTGTATTTGCGGCCTGTAATTTATCGCTTGCGCGCGTAGCGGGCGCGGCATTTAAAAACGTATGCTTTGAAGAATGTAAAATACAGGGCGTTTGTTTCTTCGACTGTTGCCGCACGGTACTTTCCATGCGTTTTGTAAAGTGCGATTTGCGGTGTGCGTCGTTTGAGGGGCTTCCTTTACGTAAAACGGTGTTTGAAGATTCTTCTTTGCGGGAAGTTAATTTCACACGGGCGGATTTGACGGGGTCTTCTTTCACCCGGTGCGACTTGGCGCGTGCTGAATTTCTGCATACAAACTTGGAAAAGGCGGATTTTTCTACGGCCTATAATTTTGTGTTGGATCCGGACGCCAACCGTCTGCGCAAAGCTAAGTTTTCCGTCTACGGATTGCCGGGGTTGTTGGAGAAATATGGGCTGGAAATTGAGTAGTTATTTTAATTCGTCCAAATTTTTGTAATCCATATCATCTCGGATGCCAAAACGCGTCAAGCAAAAATCATATTTTATGGGATCGCGTGGGCAGCACTTTTTAAACGCGCGGGATATTTCCAGCGCGGTGGTGATGTCCGCCGCGTTGCGTTTTGTCAGCCCCAGTTTGCGGGCGATGCGGTGCATATGTACATCCAGGGGTACGATAAGTTGCGAAGGAGAAACCTTGTGCCATCCGCCGGGGTCTACGGCGTCTTGGCGCACCATCCATCGCAAAAATAAATTCAGCCGTTTGAGCGCACTGTTTTTGTCCGGATCCGGCACCAGGGAGTGTAAGTCGACCCTTGTGCGCAATTCGCGCGCAAAACCGCGCAAGGCGGGCAGCACGGTATCGTCGGATGGTTGGTAATAACGCAAAAAGCAATTTTCCAACGATCCGTATTTTTGTAAGATTTTCCGCATGGCGCCCACAAACGCGCAAAGTTCCTCTTCTCCGGTAAAACGGTAGCGGAATCCTTTAAACACCCGCCGTATTTGTGCGGGCGGCGTTTGGGTGACAAATGCATGCGGACCCTGGGGCATTTTAGACAAAATCCCATTTATATTTTTTAAAATTTGTTTTACGTTGCCATAGGCAAAGCAGGCGGCCAACAGGGCGGCCAGTTCCCGGTCCGCAGGACAGGAAAAGCGGGATAGAAATTCCAACGGGTCCGGGCTGACGAGTTCCGCGCGGGTGTATTGGGCGTAAATGCGTTCCAAAAAATGGGTCATTTTTTTCATTTCCTACATTCTACCAATTTGATACCATATCCTATATGTCAGACAGTATTGTATTGGAAAAAGCCCGCCAGGCCGGGCTCAGCGTAACGGGACTTACGTTTTCTTCGCAGGACGTACGCCCGGGGTTCGTTTTTTTTGCTTTAAAAGGGGCGAATGTCGACGGGAACCGCTTTATCGCCGACGCAATCCGTCGCGGGGCGGTGATGGTTGTTTCCGCCTTTGCGCCTAAAGAAGCGTATTCCGTTTTGTATTACCAATCCGAAGATATTGACCGCGACATGGCTGACGCCGCCTATGCGTTTTACGGTCGTCCGTCCGACGGCATGAAAATGATCGGTGTCACGGGCACCAAAGGCAAAACCTCCATCGCTTATTTAATTGAAAGTGTTTTATCCGGCGCGGGCGAAAAAGTCGGGGCGTTGGGTACGGTCAGTTACCGTATCGCGGGGCGAAAAATTTGTTCGGCTCCCAACACTACGCCCGCCGCGTTGCCTTTGTTTAGTCTGCTGGCGCAAATGAAACGGGAAAATTGTTCTTCCGTGGTGATGGAAGTATCTTCCCACTCGCTCGAGCTGCAGCGCGTCCGGCATATTTGGTATGATACGGCCGTTTTTACCAATCTTCAGCGCGATCATTTGGATTTCCACCATACGTTTGAAAATTACTTTTCAGCCAAACAAAAACTGTTTGAAAACTTGGCCGATCCCGCTAATCCAAAACCCAGCCGCACCGCCGTCATCAACGCCGACGACCCATACGGGCGCCGTTTGGCACAAATGTTTAAAGGCCGCGTAAAAATCGTTACGTTTGGCTTGGAAAATGAAGCCGATTTAAAGGCGACGAATATTCAAGAATTTTTGACGCATACGGAATTTACTGTTGGATGCGTAAAAGCTAAAATCAATTTACTGGGCCGCCACAACGTATATAACGCGCTGGCGGCTTGGGCCGCGTGTTTGGCAAGCGGCGTTTCGCAGGAGGCGATTTTGCGCGGGTTGGCCGCACTGCCTGGAGTGCCGGGGCGGATGGAGCGCGTGGATGAGGGGCAAGATTTTTTTACGTTTGTGGATTTTGCCTATACGGACGAATCACTCCAGCGCGCATTTAAAACGGTGGAACCTTTTAAAAAAGGGCGTGTATTTTTGGTGTTTGGCTGCGGGGGCCAGCGCGATACTACCAAACGCCCGCTGATGGGCCGCACCGCGTGCACCAATGCGGATTACGTTTTTTTAACCAACGACAACCCGCGCTGTGAAGACCCAAACCAAATTTTTGCTGACATTTTAGCCGGTATGAAAGAATTTTCTAATTACGAAGTGGTGCCGGACCGCGCCGAAGCCATTGGCCGCGCGCTGGCCGCCGCCCAAAAGGACGACATCGTAATTGTAGCTGGCAAGGGGCATGAGGACTATCAGATTGTCGGAACGGAAAAACGCCATTTTTCGGATCAAGAAACCGTTCGTGCTTTTTTACGAGGGGAGAAACATGTTTAAAAAAGAAAAATTTTTAGGCCAAAAAGCCTGCGTGTTGGGGCTTGGCAAAAGCGGCCGCGC
>CAYUAA010000061.1:0-6769 GCA_964442585.1 uncultured Elusimicrobium sp.
AATTGCCAAAAAGAAAATAATTTTTCGTCGTGCTTGTTTATTATACCTTTTTGGACAAGCGCATTCCAAACGCGTTTTTCCGCCGCCGGGGTGCGGGGGGCGTCTCCGGGCAGTTCTATGTAATAAGCGTGGCAGTCTTTCGGTGCGTTTTGGGGCGCAAAAGAGCTTTGCTGCCCCACGCGGAAAAACGGATCGGCTTCGTCCGGGCAGTAAATCCAACTAAACGGCGTCCGTTTGGGGCCGCGTACGGCCAGATTGTAAACGGTTACGGGCTGAACGGCCAGTTTGTCCGTCGTGCGGGAAAGAATCTTTTCGCCTTCCAGCATTCGTAAAAATTCCGGCAGAGGCAATGTGTTTACCACGTAGTCGAACGAAACTGTTTTTCCGTCGATAATGGCGATTTTTTTGCGTAAATTGACGCGGGTGACGGGCGCGTTTAAGCGCAAATTTTTTATGCGTTTGGCCAATGCGTCTACGAGCGCCTGACAGCCGCCCGTCTGCGGATAATAAAAATAGGCATTGTAGCCGAATTTTTTACCCGAGGGCTTCCGCGCGCTTTGGATAATCTCTTTAGGTGATGGAAGCGGTATGAATGGTCCGCACCAGTCCGCCGTCAGTTCTTCGGGCGATCGTCCCCAAAGTTTTGTATTGTAAGGGCGCATGAAGGTTTCGTATACGCCCGCGCCAAAGGAGCGCAGACACCATTCTTTAAAATTTCGGGGAGCGCTTGCGCGTTTTGTTTGGGCGGCGGCCAGCATACCGTCCACGCACGCTTGGCGTATGTCCGGCGGAAGGGCGAATAAATTGGCCTGAAACGGGAACGGAACGCGGGCGTTTTGGGTAAAGATCCATGCGTGGCGCGGCAGGCGTTTTAAGTTAGTTTTTAGTAATTTTTTGACCAGTTTTTTGCCATATGGCGTATGCAGGTGCAGCAGATGCCCGCCGTAGTCAAACGTAAAGCCGTTTTTGTATACGCTTTTGCACAGGCCGCCGGGCATGCCGTCGCGCTCGACCAACAAATAATCCGTTTGGCCGAGTTCTTGCAAGTGGTAGGCGGCGCTCAACCCCGTCAGGCCCGCGCCCAAAATCAGCGTATGAACGTGCATTAAGAATCCGTTTTTAAGTGTAAAAGCCACAGGGTGGCCAGGGCGCAGACCGCCGCCGACAGTATAAACAGGGCCAGTGCAATCTGTACACAGCAATGTGTCAGGGTGAACGCGAAAATATTAGCCGTCAATCCCGCCAAAGCAAACGCCGCTAAAATGGAGGCCGTATTCCAACCCAGTTTCTTTAGGCGCAGGGCGGCGTGGTCGTTACTTCCTTTGAGGGGATTTTTTCCTTTTAATAAGCGCGCCAGACTGACGAACGACGTATCAAAAAGCGGTACGGCCAGAATAAAGAAGGGCGCTAAAAACCCCCAGTTGGATTTTTCACAATAACCCGTACCGATAGACAGCGCGGCGATTAAAAAACCCAACAGGTTCGAGCCGCTGTCCCCCAAAAAAATCTTCCGTTTTTTAGCGTGATTGTACGGCCAAAACGCCAAGCACGCCCCCAACAAAGCAAGAGCTGCAAAGTTGACGTAGACGTACTCGGACGGCAGCGCGATGACCGCCAACCCCAATGTGCAGACGACGGCTTGGCTGACGCAAAGACCGTCCATGATATCCAAAAGGTTAAACGCGTTGGTCAGGCCCACCACCCACAAAAACGTAAGCGGGTAAGATACCCAAACAGACGTAAACGCATGTATCGCCACTCCGTAGTAAATCAGCGCGGCGGTAGCGGCCGCTTGAATGAGCAGTTTCGCTCCCACGCTTATGCCTTTGGGTTTTTTAAAATCGTCGGCCAAACCCATTAAAAAAATCAGGCCGCCCCCGATTATCACGCCGCGTAGCGTATGCAGGGTGCCGGAAGGGAAGGCTGTCGTCAAACGGATAAAAATTAAGCTGCCTACAATGCCGGCCAAAATTCCGCAGCCGCCTAAAACGGGCACGGCGCGTGCGTGTTTTTTAAGGCCGCCGGGCGCGTCCAAAAACGCAGTGGCGGCCAGTTTGCGCAAAACAGGCAGCGTAACTGACGTAAGCGCGAATGAAATCCCCGCGCATAAGAGGTAAAGGACAAATGTCGGCATAATAATTATAATATCATAATAAGGAGGAGGATTATGTTTAAAAAATTTTTAACATTTTCGCTGATTGTATTTTTAGGCGCGTGTGCGGGGCGGCAAATTAAGCAAACTCCGCCGCCGGATGTGCGCGAATACAAAAAGGTAAACTATTTCACGGACGGCCGCACCCAGGCCGCTTTTAAAGTGATGGGTCAGATGAATGAGGAGTATTTGGAAGGCGTTCTGCGGGTAAAGAAAATCGGCGCGGAAGATTTTGACGTTATGGTAATGACGGGCGCGGCGTACCGTGTTCTGCATGCCATCGTCAGCCCGGAAGGGGTGGCGTACCGCTATTTGTTTAAAGACGCCGATACCGCCGTCGTGCGCGGGCGTATTACGCAGTTTTTAAACGTGTTGGTGGCGGATCCGGGCGTTTATAAAAACCGCCGCGTGAAAAACGGTAAAACGATGGTTACCTACCAAGGCGGTGAATTTAAAACGCGTTTGCTGTATGCGGCGGATTCCGATTATCCGTATGCGGCTCAGTCTGTGACGCTGTTTAATACGGGGGAGCTGTTTTATAGCGAATATGCGCCTGCGGACGCGGAGGGGGAAACGGAAATTCCGCACGCGCTGACGTATAAGGACGGGAACATTACGTTGGATATGACGCTTATCAGCGTGAGATAAGGTGTAACGGCTGTACTGCCCTTGTGATTTGCGCACAAGGGCCGAAAAAAATTTTTGGCTCTTGTGTCTTTTAAGAATAAACAATTTTTCAGAACTTGTCGTCTGACGTGTACCTTGGGGCTTATGTAATTATTGTTCGACGTGCCCCACCCGGTCCACCTAAGACTCGAAAAATTATATAATTTTGTTCTAATTTGGGTGGCGTGTTTTATCGGGCAGTTTTCTGGTTTCCGGCGTATTCGTATAGGGCACGTTTGTTCATAGTTTAAAATATTTCCAAAACAGCGTGATCCTACTCGGCAAAAATGGCGGGCGGATATGGCAAGTTTTTTGTATAGGGTTGTATTGTTTTTTTTTTTTGATAACATGAGGATATTTTAATTTGCAAAAAAGGATGGGATATGCATCAAAAAGAAGGTTTTACGCTTATTGAGTTGCTTGTTGTTGTTCTTATCATAGGTATTTTATCGGCGGTGGCGTTGCCGCAATATCAAAAAGCGGTGTGGAAAAGCCGTGCCGGCGAGATGATGACCACCATGAAAAGTTTAGGCGCTGCGCAAGAGGTGTACTATTTGGCGAACGGGGCCTGGGCGTCTTCTTTAGACGAATTGGATATCGATTTTTCCGGCTTTTCTGTTCCTCAGGACGGAAAAGACAAACCTTGCAGAATGGCTAACCTCGGTGCAGGCGCGGTGCGCCAAAAGGGGGTAATTACATTTTCTCTCAATGGCGCAAGTGGTCGGTATATGATTAGCGGTGCGGCGTTTAATGAAGGTCCGTATGAATGCGGTGGTTTTGTATACTTGCATGAGGGCGGAAGCAGTGTGACGGCCGCTCCCGGCCGTTTATATTGCTGGGAGGCCATGAACGGCGCCGCCGAACAGGCCAATTTCTGTACAACCTTATTTGCGGGAACCCGCGCGGGGGACATCAGCGGTTGGAGAGCTTATTCTTTCTAATCGGGTATTCTGTATCTCGCCCCGTTTTAAATCTTCGTCTGCTTCTAAACCTTGACCACGGTCGTTGCGTACCGTCCAGTCCGGCTGTCCGTTAGTTGGCAACCTGTCTAAAACAGTGTGACTCAACCCATCGGAAGAGTTCGGACAGGTTGGGAGCCCATCCCCTGGGCTTGACTCGTTTTTTTTTTTTGATAAATTGGGAATTATTACTTCTTCATGAGGAGGGGGTTCCCATGCGCAAAAAACAAGGTTTTACGCTAATAGAGCTGTTGGTAGTAGTTTTAATTATTGGTATATTGTCGGCGGTAGCGTTGCCGCAGTACGAAATGTCTGTGGAAAAAGCGCGGTTTATGCAGGCGGTTACGATGTCTAAATCGCTAATCGACGCCCAACAAATATATTTTCTGGCCAATGGCGAGTATTGTGAAAATTTAGATGATTTAGATATTACGCTTCCATCGGGCGGATTAAAAGATTTTACCGTTAAACTGCATGAAACGCCCGTTCCTCATATTGAAATGCTCCGCTATGTGGGAGGAGAACCCGTATGGATAACGGCTTATTTACTGGATGCAAACCGTTCCCGTATCTCTTGTACTGTAGATAAAAATTTGTCGGCTTCTGCTAAAGCGGTCCGTTTATGCAAGAGTCTGTCCGGCCGGAGTACGCCGGAAACCATAGAAAGCGGATATGATTCTTATTTTCTTTAATTGACCCGTTTGGCGGGCTTAATAATCAGCCACATCCATAAGGGGTACAGCGTCAAGAGAATAATTTTTACTCCCAAGTGAGCGGCAAAGCCGAAGCGTCCCGCCCACTGGCAGATAAACGCCGTTGCCGCGCAGGCGAGGAAGATGCCCAGCAGGCGGCTGTACTCATAGCGTATGGGATATACTTTTTGCGTAAAGCAGAAAAGCGCGCACGCCATGGCTGCGTAACTAAACATCACGGCCCAACCGGCCCCTATAATACCCATGTGCGGCACCAGCGTTAAGTTTAGAGTAATGCTCACGGCCGCGCCCAGCAGCGTAATCCACATCAGTACCCGTGTTTTTTTGGTCAGCACCGGGCCTACCATAAAGTTGATATATAAACCGTAGAAAAAGTATCCCGTCAGCACAAAAGGGATAATTCCCAAACCTCCCCAATAGGCGGGGCTGATTAAGTGGAAGGAACCGAACAAATCGCTGCGGATAATGACGGGCATCAAAAGTGACAGGCCGAGTAAAAACCACGTTGCCAACGCTGCAAAGCACGAGAGGACGCGTGCAAAGGTGTCTTTGGCGTCCGTATCTTTGGCGTGCGCCAGGAAAAAGGGCCTCCAGGCCTGGTCGAACATCGAAACAATCAACATCATAAAGACGCCGATTTTAAAGTTCGCCTGATATATGCCCACCTGGTCCGGCCCGACGAGGTGTACCAAAATCGGCTTATCAATTACGCTGACGAGCAGGCTTGCCAGTCCCGCCGGCACAAACGGCCACGCAAAGGCGAATAAATCTTTTTCCAGCTTAGATTCAAATTCAAACGCGCGGCCTTGTTTCAGTTCGCTCCACACAATCGGGCTCAGCAAGATAAGCGACGCAAGCGATGCAAAAATATTCGCCCATAAGATAGACGCTATTCCTTTCTGCAAAACCGCAATAAAAAGAATGTTTCCCAGCACGTTTACGATGATGGAAACCGTCCTTACGCCTGCAAAATACCACGCGCGGCGTTCCAAACGCAACTTGGTGAACGGAATCATGTTCAGCACGTCTAAAAGCAAAATAACGGCCGCCAAACGCATTAAATGTGCGGCTTCAACCGGTATGCCGATAATCTGCGCTGCCGGCGTGGCAAACACCCATAGCAACAGGCCCAGCAGTCCGCCGTTTAAAAGTACGCCGTAAAAACATTGGCGGAAAACTTTGCTTTTGTCCTGCGCGTCGCTGGCAAAACGCAGATAGCTTTGGTCCATGCCGAACAGAAACACTACATTAAACAGCGCAATCGCCGCAAACACGGTGGCGATGACGCCGTACTGGCCGGGAAGCAAATAATAGGTGTAAAATGGAACAAGACAAAAGTTCAGCAGCCGCGCCAGCACAGTGGAGGTGCCGTAAACGAGGGTTTCTTTGCCAAGGCGTTTGATATCTTTTGCCATAATCAGAGGACGGAAAAATCCCGCGCGAAGGGGAAAACTTCGCGCGGGCGTAAACGTTTATAATTTTACGAACAGCAGTTCCAACAATTTTTTGAATTTGGCTTCAATTTTTTTGCTTTCGCTGATGGTTTGTTCGTGCGAGAGCGGCTTTTTTTCAATACCGCAACCCATGTTGGTCACCCACGCAAGGCCCAACACCGAAATACCACACTGGCGCGCGACTAAAACTTCCGGCACAACGGACATGCCCACCACGCTTGCGCCCCATTTTTTGAACATTTGGATTTCGCTGGGCGTTTCAAAATTCGGGCCCGTAGTGGCCAAATATACGCCTTCACCCGCGTTGATGCCGGCTTTTTTGGCGGCGGAGAGGGCGGTTTTGCGCATGGTTTTGTCGTACGCTTCGGACAAATCAAAGAACATGGGGCCGAAGGCCGGGTCGTGGTTGCCGATAAGCGGGTTGTTGCACATAAAGTTGATGTGGTCTTTCAGGACGCACAAAGAGCCGGGTTTTAATTTTAAATCCATAGAGCCTACCGCGGCGGAAACGAGCAATTTTTCTACGCCCAACAGTTTTAATGTGCGAATGGAAACGGCCAAGTCTTTCATGGGGTGTCCTTCATAAAAGTGAAAGCGGCCCTGCATGACGACAATATGGCAGCCTTTGTATACGCCGAAAATCAAATTGCCGGTATGGCCGGGAACGGTGCTTTTTAAAAAACCGGGAATAGAAGCGTACGGAATTTTAATTTCTTTTTCCAACGGAGGAACCGAGCCCGCCAGGCCCGAACCCGTTATGAGGGCGATTTCCGGTTTAAAATTTTTCGTCTTTTTTAAGATAAATGCGGCTGCTTTTTTCACCTG
>CAYUAA010000062.1:0-6754 GCA_964442585.1 uncultured Elusimicrobium sp.
CGTGGTAGAAGCCGAAGTCGTGGACAAATAACTCTTAAAAGAGGGTAAATCGAAATACAAAGGGGAACCGTACGGTTCCCCTTTTTTGTGCAGTTATATTTGGTGCCTTTCCGGGAAAGTTTAGTGCCGGGCGGAGTTGTGTCCGTAGCGGTTCTTTTCTCCCCAAGCGCACATTTGTTCCAAAATGGCGACGAGGGAACGCCCCCGCTCGGTAAGGGAATACTCCACTTTTGGCGGGATTTGAGGGAATTCTTTGCGGTTGGTTAAGCCGTCTGCTTCCAATTCTTTTAAAGTAGAGCTTAAGGTTTTATAAGAAATGGTGCCTATAAATTTTTTTAATTCATTAAAGCGCACTACGCCAAACCGGGCCAGCGTGTACAAAATAAACATTTTGTATTTGCCTTTGATTAAAGACATGGTATAGTTAAAGCCTGTGTCTTCCAACTTTACGTTTTTGATACATTCGGCATCCATAAGTGCGCTCTCTTTTTGGTAAGTATTAGTATTTAAAGATAGTATATCACTTTTATGTGCGTACTTGTTTTTTTTACTCATTCTAGTAGAATTTGAATATATGCCGGGTATCGGCTTGATAAGGACTGATATGAATAAAAAAATCATCATTTTAAACGGAAGTCCCCGCAGACAGGGGAACACTTCCGCCTTGTGCGCCAGCTTTGCCCAAGGCGCACAGGAGGCGGGACACGAAGTAACGGAATTTTTTTTGGGAGAAATGAAAATCAATGGCTGCAAAGGCTGCTTTTGCGGCGGAAAGGATGTGTCTTCCCCCTGCGTGCAGAAAGACGATATGGATAAAATTTATCCGGTATACCGGGAAGCAGACGTGGTGGTGTTGGCGTCCCCGCTTTATTATTGGACGGTCAGCAGCCAGTTAAAAACGGCGTTTGACCGCCTTTTTGCCGTGGCGGAATGCAACGTGCAGTATCTTAACCCCAAAAAACAAAGTGCACTGATAATGGCGGCCGAAGGAAACGGTTTTGAAGAGAGTGAATATTGGTACGACCGCTTGATGACGCACCTGGGTTGGAAAAGTTTAGGCAAAGTATTATGCGGCGGCGTGATGGCGTTGGGTGATATTAAAGGCCGGCCGGAGTTGGACGCCGCATACGAATTGGGTAAAAATATTTGAATTAATAAAGGAGACTTATTTATGGAACAAATTTCTCTGGCGCAGGCCGCAGCTTTTACGTCCCCCAATCCCGTTACGGTGGTGTGTACGCAAAAACCTGACGGAAAGATGAACTTGGCGACGGTGTCATGGTGGACGTATTTGTCGTATAATCCAAACATGGTTGCTTTTGCGATGGCAAAAACTTCTTTCAGCGGAGAAATGATGCGCGCCAATAAGCGTGCGGTTATTACCGTGCCTGGCGAGTCCTTGGCACAAGCCGTAATCGGCTGCGGGACTACTACCGGCCGCAATACGGATAAAATCGCTAAATTTGGTATTGAAATGCAGCAATTGGACGGCTATCCGCTGTCCGTCCCGCAGCATAGTCGATTGGCCATCTTGTGCTCTTTAAAAGAAGTGGTGGAGACCGGAGACCATTACCTGTACATCTGTAATGCGGAACAAGTATACGCAGACGAAACGGAACAGCCGTTGTTCGCGTGGAATGGCTACGCGCAAATCCGTTCTGCCAAATAAACTTTTGGGTGAAGAACAAAACCCGCCTCCGCTAGGGGCGGGTTTTCCTTTTCGGTAAAAGCGGAAAAAAGTTACAATATCTTTATGTCCCAGTATTTTGCAGATATTAAAGAAACCGAATTTTTTCTGATGGATGCGGAAGCGCATCATGCGTCTGCCGTCGCCCGTCACGCCGAAGGCGATGAAATTTTGGTATTTGACGGATCCGGCCGGCAATTTGTCGGCCGGATTGACCGTATTCAAAAAAAGTTTGTGCGCGGCACGTTGTTAAAACCGCGTCAAACCCGCCGCCCGGCTTTGGAGCTGGAACTTTGCTTTGCGCCGAACTCCCGTACCGGGCTTGAAGACGTGTTGGATAAAGGCACGCAGTTGGGGGTGGCGGCATTTAGGCCGATTATTACCGAACGCAGTGAATACGACGTGCTTAAAAAATGGGATGGTAAAAACGACCGTTGGCGCCAAATCATGATTTCTGCCTGCAAACAGTGCGACACTCCGTTCGTGCCCGAAATTTTGCCGCCGCTCAAATTCCCGCAAGCTATTTCGCAGGAAATACCCTCGCTCATCGCTTACGAGGCGGAAGAATCTCACACGCTTTTTTGGGGTATGGAAAAACTGGGTAACCCCAAACGGCTGCGCGTGTTTGTGGGGCCGGCGGGCGGTTGGACCGACGAAGAAATTGTGGTGGCGGCGCAGTATAACGTGTTGCCTGTTACGCTGGGTGTAAATATCCTGCGGGCCGAAACGGCGTGTATCGCCGTGGCGGCTAAACTGTTATAACATGAAGAAAAAGTCCTGTTCCGCCTCTACCCAAATACGGCCGTTTTCGCAAAATAAAAATGCCTATTGGCTGGTGCTTCTGCGCATTTTTTTATGCTGGGCGGCGTTTGGCTTTTTGTTGCCGTGGGTATTCGGCAGCGCACATTGGATTTTTATTAAAGTGCGTTTATTATTCGTATGATAAAACGATTTTTTAAAAACATGTGGTCCGCCCAGGCTTACGTGGATGTATATTCTCATCAATTGGTGGCCGCGTTGGGATTGTTTTTAGGCGGTTTGTTGGGGGTATCTTCTTTCATGTGGGTGACGGGAAGACCTTTCCTTCGCGCCGAAGAGGCTCATTCCTCCCCGCCAACGGCTCTGCAAATAGCGTCTGTCGAAACGGAAAAAGCCGCGTTGGCGGATTTTTTGTCCGGTCTGCCTGAATTGGAGCGCGCGCTGGATGACTGGTTCTATTTACACGCCGGTCAAACGCCAGAGCCGGTATGGTTCCTGTCGGATAACGCCGCCCCCGCGCTGACGCCTTCCGCTCCTTCTTTGCTGGGATGCAAGGTGGAGGATCCGTCGGCTGAATTTCCCCTGTGCCGCGGGAGCGTATATAGTTTTTATGATTTACAATGTGATTCCCAAGCTTGTTCGTGGACGTTCTGCCGTCATAACGAAGAACCGCATTCCTGCACGTATTCCATGAATGGATACCGTGACGGCTTCGGCCGCTGGGAAAACAACTGCAACATTATTTTTCCGCAAGCACGCGCGTTTTGCGAGTATTTGCGAGACGAAAAAGGGTTTATCGTAAATGACATCTCCTAAAACTTTTTTTATTAAAACTTTCGGCTGCCGCGTAAACCAGGTGGAAAGCCAAGCCATTCTGGAGCAGTTTCTGCGCGCCGGTGTTCAGCCCGCCGCTTCTTTTGAAACGGCCGACATCTGCGTGCTCAATACCTGCACTGTTACCCATCAGGCCGATAAAGACGTGGAAAAACAAATCCGCCAAATTTTGCGCCGCAATCCGCGGGCGCATCTGGTGCTGACGGGTTGTTACGCCATGGCGCATAAGGCTGACGTGCAAAAAAAGTTTCCTCAGGCCGAAATCATAGGTAAGTACGAGCTGGGCCGCGTACTGTTCGGGGAGGAGGACGTTTGCTGGACGGTGTCCGGCCACGAAGGCCACAGCCGCGCGTTTATCAAAATCCAGGACGGATGCGACTGTTTCTGCTCATATTGTATTGTGCCTTTTGCTCGCAGCGAAAAACGTTCCAAACCGTTGGCTGACGTGTTAAGCGAAATTAAAACACTAGAAGAAAAAGGTTTTTCCGAAATTGTGCTCACCGGCATTAATATCGGCAATTACCGCTGCCCGCAGACGGGGGCGGACTTGGCGCGGTTGTGTGAACATATTGCCAGTCAGCCGGGTGTTTTTCGCATTCGGTTTTCGTCGATTGAGCTTCAAACGGTGACGGACGGGGTGATTGCGGCCATGGCTGCGCGGCCGGACCGTTTCTGCAATTATTTCCACTTGCCGCTGCAGGCCGGGTGTGATAAAGTGCTTAAAGATATGAACCGCCACTATGATACCGACGCATACCGTGCGCGCGTGGCGGACTTGCGCGCCAAAGTGCCGCAAATCGGCGTTTTTGCCGATGTGATTGCCGGTTATCCGACGGAAACGGAAGAAGATTTTAATGCCACCGTAGCCTTTATCCGCGAGATAAAACTGGCCGGGCTTCACGTGTTTAGTTATTCGCCGCGTCCCGGCACTAAGGCCGCTCTTTTAAAACAGCTCCCGCCGGAAGAAATTAAACGCCGCGCCGAAATTTTGCGCGCGCTGGATAAAGAGCTGCGAGCCGCGTTTGCCGCCTCGCTGGTGGGTACGGAGCAGGACGTGTTTATGGAAGAGCGCAAAGATGGTCTGCCTCATGGCATTACGTCCAACTTTCAACAGGTGGTGTTGGAGGGAGAAAATATCCCGCGCCGCGGGTTGGTGCGCGCCAAAATCACTCGCGCCGAGGGCCCGCTTTGCTGCGGGGAAGCAGTTCCTTCCGTAAAATGCTAAAATATAGCTAATGCCCGGGCCTAAGGCAGGAGGTATCAAAATCCGCCGCTTGGCCGGCTGTTAAGATTTTGGTATAATATCTATATATAATTTGTGTTGAACAAGTTAGATTCTTTTTTAGGCAAGAGTTAAACAAAATGGTAGCCAAAAAAAATCTGTGTGTACTCATTCTGGCGGCTGGCAAAGGCACCCGAATGAAATCTCCTCTTCCCAAACCGCTTCATCCGGTTTGCGGATTCCCGATTATTTCCTATATTTTAAAAGCCGCGCAGGAATTAAATCCCGCCGCGATTGGTCTTATCGTCGGTCATGGCGCGGACGAAGTGATTAACACTGTTAACGGCAATTTGGCGGCATGGGGCGTTACGGCTCCCGTTGTTTTTGTGCACCAAACCGATTTGTCCGGATCCGCTTCAGCGGTTAAGGCCGCGCTTCCGTTGATCGAAAAATTCGACACTGTCATGGTGTTAAACGGTGATACGCCGCTTCTGCGCGCCGAAACGTTGGGCCGTATGTTGGATGTGCATGAAACCAACCAATGCGGAGCGGTGGTGCTTGGCGTAACCGTACCTAATCCGGCCGGATACGGCCGCATCGTGCGTGACGAAAACGGCGCGTTTGACAATATTACGGAAGATTCCGACGCCGATGAACAAACCAAAAAAATCGCTGAGATTAACAGCGGTATGTATGTTTTTAATTCCAAATCGCTGCAAAATACGCTTTCCCAACTCACGCCGCAAGGCCCTAAACGCGAGTATTATTTAACCGATACGCTGGCGCTGATTAAACAAATGAACCAGCCTGTGTTGGTTTTCGGCAGTGAAGATTATGAGCAGGCTCTTGGCGTTAACAGCAAAGCGCAGTTGGCTGAGGCTGAAGAAATTTTGCGTGGCCGCGTGGCCCAGGCTTTAATGGAACAAGGCGTTACGTTGCTTTACCCGCGGGAAACCTATATTGACCCGGGAGTGCAAATTGGCGTAGATACGGTGATTTGCTCGGGCTGTTACATCAGCGGCAAAACGGTAATCGGCAAGAACTGCCATATCGAAGCCAATTGCTATATCAAAGATTCCGTCATTGGCGACAACGTCACCCTTAAAATGGGCACGTATATTGAAGAGTCCGAAGTGGAAGATACCTGCCAGCTGGGGCCGTACGCGCATTTGCGTCCGAAATCCGTACTTAAGAAAGGCGCAAAAGTAGGCAATTTTTCCGAAATTAAAAAATCCGTCATTGGGGAAGGCTCCAAAGTAAACCACTTAAGCTATATCGGCGACACTATTATGGGCGCCGGGGTAAACGTGGGGGCGGGGGCCATTACTTGCAATTATGACGGTAAAAATAAACACCAAACGGTGTTGGAAGATCATGTATTTGTAGGGTCTAACGTCAATTTTGTGGCGCCGGTAACGGTGCATGAGTATGCAAAAATCGGCGCGGGGTCAACAATCACTAAAGAGGTTCCGGCGGAAGCTCTGGCGATTGCCCGTACGCGCCAGGTTGTTTTGGAAAACAAAGGTGTGAAAAAACATGACTAAAAGCGTAAACGGTGATTTGAGGATTTTCTCCGGCAATTCCAACATTGCTTTGGCGCAGAAAATTTGCGAACACTTGAATATGGACATGGGTAAACTGCGCGTGGAGCGGTTTGCCGATGGGGAAATCGACGTGCAAATCCTGGAAAGCGTACGCGCGCACGATTGCTATATCATCCAGCCTACCTGCCCTCCCGTCAATGAAAATTTGATGGAACTTTTAATTATGATTGACGCGTTTAAACGCGCCAGCGCGGGCAGAATTACCGCGGTAATCCCTTACTTTGGCTACGCCCGCGCGGACCGCAAATCGTCCCCTCGCGTACCGATTACCGCCAAACTGGCCAGCAACTTAATTACTACCGCGGGTGCCGACCGCATTATGACCGTGGACCTGCATGCCGGCCAAATTCAAGGTTTTTTTGACATTCCCGTAGACCACTTGCGTGCGCGCAAAGTGTTCTTGGATTATTTTAAAGATTTCGACCGCAACGACCTTGTGGTTATTTCGCCTGACGTGGGCGGCGTGGAACGCGCCCGCAAATTTGCCGCCCGTATGGATGCGGGGCTTGTTATCATCGATAAACGCCGCCCCAAAGCCAACGAAGCGGTAGTGTACAACGTTATCGGCGATGTGAAAGACAAAGTGGCCATTATCTTTGACGATATTGTAGACACGGCCGGTACGCTTACCACCGTGGCGCAAAAAAT
>CAYUAA010000063.1:0-6635 GCA_964442585.1 uncultured Elusimicrobium sp.
TCGGCGGATTTTACGTCTTCAATCAGGCGGTCGAACATTTTGTCGTCGTCCACTTTTACGGCGTGGATGAGTTTGTCGGTCATTTTGGTAACAAAACTCATCATGCGTTCCACTTCTTTGCGTACGGCGATTAAGGCCAGCTCCGGCGTTTGCGTAAAACGGGTGGAAAGGAAAATAAGTTCGTGTTCTTTTTTATCCTCGCGTTTGGTTTTGGGGATGAATACCAGCGTCAGTTGTGCAAGCTGTTTAAGGAACGGCAGCATCAGCGCGGTGTTGATTAAGTTGAATACCGTATGGAACGCGGAAATATGGTAGGGCAATACGGCCGTCAGCACTGCCGTTTCCCGCGTATAGGGCGAGCCGGGCACCAGCCAGTCGATAAAATGCACGAAATGTTTAAAAATGCATACCACCCAAAATACGCCGATGATGTTGAACAGAAAGTGTCCCAGGGCGGCGCGGCGCGCGTCTTTACTGGCGCCGATGGCGGCCAGATTGGCGGTAACCGTTGTGCCGATATTTTCCCCCAGTACCAGGGCGCAGGCGGTGGGAAAGTCGATAATTCCGGCGGCGGCGCAAGTGAGCGTCATGGCCATTACCGCGCTGGAGGACTGCAAGATTACCGTCAACACCGAGCCGCTGACGATCAGCGTAAGCAGATTAAACAAATTATCCGGCCGGAATTTAGAAATCCATGCCACCACCTGTGGATTTTGCGCAAAATCGGCGGGAATGGCGTTTTTCATAATATCAAGCCCTAAAAACAGGAGGCCGAAGCCCACCATTGTTTCCCCTACGCGGCGGATAACAATCATGCGCGGGAAAAACTGGGCAAAATAGCCTACGGCGATTACCGGCAGGGCAAAGAGCGAGATTTGAAAATTAAACCCGAACAAACTGACAATCCACGCAGTAAGCGTGGTACCGATGTTGGCGCCGAAAATTACGCCCAGGGCCTGATACAGCGTTAACAGCCCCGCGCTGGTAAACCCCACCACCATAACGGTGGTTGCGCTGGAGGACTGGATAATACTGGTAACCAATGCGCCGCAAAAAGTAGCGGCGTAGCGGTTGGCGGTGGCAACGCTTAACAGCTGGCGCAGTTTCTCGCCGGACACTTTTTGTAGCCCGTCGCTCATAATTTTCATGCCGAATAAAAAGATGGCCAAACCTCCAAACAGGTTTAGCGTGGTCAGCAGGGTAGACATACGGAAGAAAGCTCCTTAAATGGGTGAAACGGCAAAAAAGGGAGTTCCCGCAGAAGGGACTCTCCCGGATGAAAAAACAACTCTCCGCCGCGCCCGGTTAACGGCGCGGCTGAATGAAGCGGAATGGAATAAAACGGGGCCAAGCGAATCATTTGGACATTTTTACCGAAGGCGCGTCGTCTTCTCCCCGTTGGATTTTGTCTTGTTTCAATTTGTTTTCCCACAGGGCGCGTTCTTGTTCGATTTGGCGCGCCATGTCGTCGTCAAACAGAATGGTGGGCATGCGGTCTTCTTCGTCTGCGTACTGTACTAAATCTTCGGGTTTGGGTTGGTATACCTGCTGCAAATGCTGCTGGGTGACGCCGTCTGCCGCCGTTGCGCTGACAGAAGCTTGCACCACTTCCACCCCCACCGTTCCCGGGGTTCCGGGGGGCAGGGCGCGTCCGTCCGAGCCGAACACTTGCGTTTCGCGGTTATTCACTTGCAGCTGCGCCTGCGGAGTGAATGAATCTCGGTTGAAGCCATAATCCTGGTTTAAAAAGACAAGCACCAAAAATGCGGGCATCGCAAGCACGATGGCCAAATAGATTAACCCGACCGCGACAAACGCGCCAATCCAGGCGGGAGACAATTGGGCCAGGTTAAAGCTGTCGGCAAAATAAAGCGGAATGGCTACGTAGCCGCCATACAGCGCGGCCGTCACAAATAATATCGGCAGAAAGAAAATCACCAACACTGCGCCCGCGGCAGTCAATACGCGTGTGCCTTCCGTCAGTTGAAAGCTGTAGCGGATGGCTTCAAAGGGGCCTTGGTCTCTCAGCGCGATGGCGGCGGGGGCGTATAGCAGCCGTGCGCCGATATAAAGCGGCACCGCCGCAACCGCCAACGCTGTAAGTGCAGCGGCTATATAGGTGGAGGACGTAGCCGTGTGGGTGACAATTTGTAATATCCACCCGGCTACAGAGGAAGACGTTCTTAAAAAGAACGCCGCCGCAAAACAGAAAATGACCCAAATGATACCGTAAAGAATGTTAAAAATAAGCAGATAAACCGCCGGAAATACGGAAGCAGAGAGCGCATTGGATACCGATTCGTCCGTCTTTTCGGTCTTTGCGCCGAAAATGCGGAAAAGCACCACGGAAAAATACGCCGCAAAAAATACATTCGCCAGTTTGAGCAGAAACACGGGCACTCCGACCCACACGAGGGCTATTTCCGCCGCCATAAACAGCAGTATCGTGATAAGATATCCCACCAGGGCGCCGCCGCAGCGGTTAAGCAGCGCGAACGATTCTATTAGCAAACGGATTAAATTATGTTGTTCCCGTATTTCCATAATCCCCCCATAAGGCGGTATGATTTTACTGATATTATAGCAAAACGCGTAAACGCATGAGGTTAAAACCTTTTTTCCAACGCTTTGGCCGCGGCAAAGCCGCTGCTCCACGCCCAATGCAGGTTAAATCCGCCCAAACGGCCCGTTACGTCCAACAATTCTCCTATTGCGTACAGCCCGGCAATTTTGCGGGTTTCAAATGTGGTGGGGTTTATTTCCCGGGTGTCGATTCCCCCCGCCGTCACTTCGGCTTTGGTAAGTCCGGCCGTTCCCGCCGGGATAAAAGCAAAACGGTTGACGGCCATCGCGGCCGCTTCCAATTGGGCGCGGGATGCATTGGCCAAATCCCGTTCCAATTCCCCCAGCAATACTTTGGCTATTTTTGCGGACAGACCTTTTTCAGCCAGTGCGCCGGAGAAAGTTTTGTTCGAATTTTTGGCGGCGGAGAACACGGCGGAGGCATTTTCGCCGGGCAGAAAGTCGATACAAACGGTATCGCCGGGCGCGGCAAAAAGTGAAATTTGCAGAACAGCGGGGCCGCTGACGCCGTCGTGCGTAAAAAGAACGGGCCCTTCGAAGCTTTTTTTCCCGCTCCATACGCGCGCGGGCACGCTGTTGCCCGCCAGTGCGGCAAAACGGACGCGTAGTTCTTTAGGCAGCGTAAGGCCGACAAGCGCTGGCCGCGTTTCCACTTCCGCAATCCCAAACCGGCGTGCCGCCGTCAGGCCGAAACCGCCCGCTCCCAACGCCGGAAAAGAAAGTCCTCCCGAGGCGAGTACCAAGTATTGTGAGCGCACCGGCCCGGCGGAAGTGTCCGTTATAAAAAGGCCGTTTTCCTTCTTTACGTTTAAGGCTCGGACGCCTAAAGCCAAATGGGTGTTGCCTCGTTTGGCGCGGGCGGTTAAAAAACGTACGATATCCCGTGCGTCTTTGGCGAACAGCTGCCCATTTTGGCGTTCTTCCCACGGGATGCGTTCCTGGTCCAGTAAACGGGTAAAATCTTGCGGTTTAAAAGCCGCCAGCGCGTTTTTGCAAAAATGTTTATTTTTGCCGAGGTAATCCTCCGCCGATACGATACGGTTGGAAAAGTTGCATTTTCCCCCGCCCGAAACGCTTACTTTTAAAGCGGGTTTGGGGTTGGCTTCCAGCACGATTTTGCGCGCATTATAACTGCCTGCGCAAAAAAGTCCGCTCGCTCCGCCACCAATAACGGTTGTATGAAAAACGGTATTTTTTAGTTCATTTGCGTCCATATATAAAGGATATCAAAATGCAAGAAGGGGTTGTATCGTTTTTTTTTTGATAACATGAAGAAAACACTCCCAGAGGAACCGTAAAATGAAAGGTTTTACACTTATTGAACTATTAGTAGTTGTATTGATTATTGGTATATTATCGGCGGTAGCGCTGCCGCAGTACCAACTGGCGGTAGAAAAATCCCGCGCCGCAGAGGCTCTTGTTATGATGCGCGAGTTAATAGAGGCGCAAGAACTCTATTTTTTGGCTAACGGTATCTATACGGAAGATATTAACGAGCTGGATGTTACTGTCCCCGGCAAGGATAATTTTTTACACAACGTAACCCGCAGGGAGAGCCAGTACTTCTCTTATGCGGTACGGCCTTCGAGCAAAGAAATCGTAATTGGAAACCGGATTCCTACGGAAACTATGTATACTTTTTTATATAAAGATAATCAGGTGTTATGCCGCGGGTATTCGGCTTTTGGCACAAAAGTATGCAGAAGTTTAGGCCAGAGCAAAGTGTCGGATGGCGGATACGAAACCTATTTGGTAAAGTAAAAAAATTCCCAGACTGTGCCGGTATTAGGCATTTGCTTTATACCCCGGGCGGAAAGTTTGGGGTATTTTTTCTAATCCAAAAAATGGGGCGGCGGAGAAAAGAAAATTTGCTATACTTTATTAAGAATTATTATTGATAATATGCAAAATACGCTGTCTTCCACTTCTATGCAGGAACTGCAAGAGCGTTTAACCGGATTTGAAAATAAATGCCGTAAACGCGGTTTGCGCGTTACCAACCAACGCCGGGAAATCTTCCGGGCGGTGGCGGCTTCGCGCCAGCATCCCAGTGCGGAAACCGTATTTTTGCAAGTGCGCCGCACCATGCCCAACGTGTCTTTGGATACGGTATACCGTACGCTCACCTCGTTGGAGGAAATGGAGCTGCTTTCCCGGGTAGGTTCGGCCGCTAAAGAACGTTTTGATGCGGATATGCGCCCGCACGCGCATTTTGTATGCACCCAGTGCGGCGAAGTATACGATATTTTCACCCCGCAGAATATGCTGTTTGCCGCGCCGCGGGAGGCGCACCAATGGGGTGAGATTAAGTTCGTAAACGTACAATTCCGCGGAATTTGTAAACGGTGCCGGGGGTAACCTGGGCGCCGGAAAGGATGTTGTCGTAAAAGGAGATAAAGAAATGGAACTCAAAGGCTCTAAAACTGAAAAAAACCTGATGGCCGCTTTTGCCGGTGAATCTCAGGCCCGCAACAAATATACGTACTACGCTTCTAAAGCGAAAAAAGAAGGGTTTGTACAGATTTCGAAAATTTTTGAAGAAACCGCCAACAACGAAATGGTGCACGCCAAAATTTGGTTTAAAGAATTGCACGGCGGCGGCATTAACGCCACGGCTGCAAACTTGTTAGACGCCGCCAAAGGCGAAAACTATGAGTGGACCGACATGTACGCCACCTTTGCTAAAGAAGCCAAAGAAGAAGGCTTTGAAAAATTGGCTTACTTGTTTAAAGCCGTAGGCCAAATTGAAAAAATGCACGAAGAACGCTTCCGCAAATTGCTCAACAACGTGGAAACGAAAGAAGTTTTCCAAAAGGCCGGTATCGTAATGTGGGAATGCGCCAACTGCGGCCACATTCATGTGGGCGAAAAAGCGCCGGAAATCTGCCCGGTTTGCTCTCACCCGCAAGCCTACTTTATGATTCACCCGGAAAACTACTAATTTCCGTTTGAATTTATAAAACCCCGCCTGTAACGGCGGGGTTTTTTTCGGCCAATTTTCTGCCTGATTGGACCGACGGCGAATTTGAATATGCAACAAAAAAGCCGCCCCGGCAGGAGCGGCTTTTAAGTTTACTGGAAACTTATTTGTTGACGGAAGCCATGTAGGCCACGAGATCGAGCACTTTGTTGGAGTAGCCGATTTCGTTGTCGTACCAAGAGACGACTTTCACAAAGGTGTCCGTCAAAGCGATACCGGCTTTGGCGTCAAAGATAGACGTGCGGGGATCGCCCAAGAAGTCGGAAGACACAACGGCGTCTTCGGTGTAACCCAAAATACCTTTGAGTTCGCCGTTGGCGGCTTCTTTCATCGCAGCGCAGATTTCTTCATATTTGGCCGGTTTTTCGAGGTTGACGGTAAGGTCGACCACGGAAACGTCCAAGGTAGGAACGCGCATAGACATACCGGTAAGTTTACCGTTCAAAGCGGGGATTACTTTGCCCACGGCTTTGGCGGCGCCGGTGGAAGAGGGGATGATGTTGCCGGAAGCAGCGCGGCCGCCTCTCCAGTCTTTCATAGAAACGCCGTCAACCGTTTTCTGGGTGGCGGTGGTGGAGTGTACGGTGGTCATCAAACCGTCTTTGATACCCCATTTATCGTTCAAAACTTTGGCGATGGGGGCCAAGCAGTTCGTGGTGCAGGAAGCGTTAGAAACGAACTGGGTGCCGGGTTTGTAGGTTTTTTCGTTCACGCCGACGACGAACATCGGGGTGGCGTCTTTGGACGGAGCGGACATTACCACATATTTCGCACCCGCTTTGATGTGGGCGGAAGCTTTTTCTTCGGTCAAGAAGAGGCCGGTGGATTCCACTACGTATTCGGCGCCTACTTTGTCCCAGGCCAGGTTGGCGGGATCTTTTTCGGCGGTTACGCGGATGGCTTTGCCGTTGACGATAAGTTTGCTGTTTTCAACGTCCGCTTCTACGGTGCCGTTGAATTTGCCGTGCATGGTGTCGTATTTGAGCATGTAAGCCAAATAGTCAACCGGGGTCAAGTCGTTAATACCGACGATTTCAATATCATTGCGTTCTTGAGCCGCGCGGAACACGAA
>CAYUAA010000064.1:0-6370 GCA_964442585.1 uncultured Elusimicrobium sp.
CGTGTACGAATGCGGCTACGTGTGCTAAACAGTATTTGCTCAAAGAAAAGGGATCCTCCTGTAGTCCGGATTATTCTGCATGGGGAGCGGTTTCGTCGGGCACGGACACGTGCCCGGGTGCGGATAACGTGAATGAATATACCTGTGACGGTAGTTTTGTGGGCACTTGTACGGATATCCGTATGACGGATTCGGATGTATCTTTAGGGCAGACGACGGAGCATTCCTTTGATCCTCCCGCCGGGTACGAGTTGCGCTGGTCCAGTTTTTGTTGGGAGTCCGACCGTTTAAGTAACAAAAAAATTGCGGAAGCGTTTAACGGCCAGCTTGTCCGTCCTACAATTAATTACGCCTGTGCTTCTTGTTCGGATCTAAGCTCGGGATATTTGCAGGATAATTTGCCGTGGGCGTTTCATTTAATGGGGAAAAACGGCGGTGTGGTGGAATGGGTGGACTATGGCGTGATTACGGAAGAGTGTAACGAAGGGGAAGACGGCGGCTGGACCGCCTGCCAAACGTTATGCGGAGTGGCGTGGAATGACACCAAAGGCTGCCGCAGCAGAAAAAGATGTTACCAAAAACCGGAACATAACAGAAATTGTGGGGAACTGACGTCTTGCCGCTCAGACATTGGCAACGGATGGTTGGTGTTAACATGCGACGAAGGCGCGGGCGGCATGAAGTATTTGTTTAAATTAAAACAGTGCGGCGGTACAAAAGAAAAACGTACGGTTACATGCTGTAAATAATAAAAAAGGCCTCTAAACCAGAGGCCTTTTTTTACAGAATCATCATGCTGTCGCCAAAAGAGTAAAAGCGGTATTTTTTTTCTACCGCCTGCAAGTAGGCCTCGTAGATAAAGTCTTCTCCGGCAAAGGCTGACGTCATGCACAGCGGCGTGGAGTCGGGGAAGTGAAAGTTCGTAATCAGACAATCAATCGCTTTAAATTTGTAGCCGGGATAGATAAACAAGTCCGTCCATTTTTTTCCGGGATGGGTGATATGGTTTTCATCCGTAAAGCTTTCCAGCGTGCGGGTGCTGGTCGTTCCGCAGGAAAATACGCGTCCTCCCCTCTGGCGTACGGCATTAAGCGCGGCGGCCGTTTCCGGCGATACTTCGCCCAGTTCGGCCAGCATACGATGCTCTTCGGGTTCGCCGCGCAAGGGCTTAAAAGTGCCCCAGCCCACGTGCAGGGTAATGTAGCAGATTTTAACGCCTTTATCCGTCAGCTTCTGCAAAAGTTCCGGCGTGAAGTGAAATCCCGCCGTCGGCGCGGCGATGGAACCTTTATACTTGGCGTAGACGGTTTGATAGCGGTCTTTATCGGTTTCAATACTGGCGGTCATACCGTTGTGTTTACGGGCTTTTTCGATATATTGCGGCAGGGGCATGAGGCCGTGTGCGTCGCAAAAAGGGAGGATATCCTCCTGGTTAAATTCCAGCAGCGCTTCGTTGCTTTCCGTTTTGCCCACTGCTTTGGCGGTCAGGCCGCTTCCAAAATCAAGCGTCATGCCTTCTTTATAGTCGCGCGTTAAAACGGCCCAAGTGCGCGCGCTTGTGGTGGGACGCACCAAAAGCACTTCCACCTTGCCGCCCGTAGGTTTATGGGCAAATAACTTGGCGGGGAATACTTTGGTGTTGTTGATAACCAGTGCGTCGCCGGGGTTAAAGTATTCGTGAATGTCGCGAAAGATGCGGTGCTCGATGGCGTGCGTATCTCGGTGGAGGACCATTTGGCGCGAACTGTCGCGCGGAGTGGCGGGCTGTTTGGCGATAAGAGGGTCTAAGTCTAATTGTTTAAAACGTTCAAAAGCCATAATAAATCCTTTATTTAATTTCGGTGATTTTGGCACCGGGGTAATAATTGTTTAAAATTTTGCGGTAGTCTTTTCCGGCCGTGGCCATACCGTTTGCGCCATCTTGGCACATGCCTACGCCGTGGCCGTAACCTTTGCCGGAAAATTGCACGTCGCTTTTGCGCACGGAAATTTTATCTATTTTACAACTGCGTATGCCGGTGGCCAGACGGAATTTGCCGCATGCCACGGTTTTGGTCCCTTTTGAGGTGTGAATCGTTAAATTAGTGGCGCGGCCGGTATCCGTCTTGCGGGCGACTTTAATGCTTTTAAGCGTACCCGTCAGTCCGACCGTTTTAGCGTAAGCGAGCACTTTGGCGTGAGAGACGTTCATCTGCCAGGAATGGCTTTTGGAATGTGCGTCGTATTTGCAGGACGCGCCGGAAAGCGGCTTAATGGACTCGGCCCCCGGGTTCCAACTGCGCACGTCGTCGGTACCGCCGCCGCAGTTGGCGTGATAATAGGTGTAGAATAATTTGCCGCCATGGGTAAGTACTTGGCCGCGGGTTTCGTCCACCGCTTTGCGGACGGAATCGTACTGTTTGCCGCCGCCTTTATACATTTGGCTGCGTACGTCGCTGTATAAGTCGAAATTTTTATTTTGCACGCTTTCCAGGCTTTTTAGTGTATATGTTCGTGCGGCTACGGCTTGCGCTTTTAAGGCTTCCAGCGGCCAGGTGTAGCTCATTTCGTAAGGCAGTACGCCGTAAAGGTACGTTTCCAGCGGAGCGTGTTCAACCAAGTGAAAAGCGGCTCCCGCGGGAATGATAAAAATTTTGCCGGAATAAACGTTTTTATTCCACGTAAGCAGCGTGCCTTGCGCGGGTTCCAGAATGATGGGCTGCGTTACCTGCAGAGTACCCAACTGAATTTTTCCGCCGCCCAGTGCAGCGGCTGATAACGTCCCGGCGGAAGAAACTTTGTATTTTTTGGATAAATCCGGCGTATATATGTATACGCGGCCTGAGTGCTTTATTTCGGCGTTTTTTTGGCTTTCGGCCAACAGTACGCGCACCGTTTTATCGCCCGGCGTATTTTTTGCGGCCGGGTCCTGCGCGGGCGGATCGGGTTGTTTTTCTTCGGGCGTTAGGGGCGCAGAAACGACGGGACTTTCGCCTTTTGCAGAGGAGAAGTCCTGCCGTGCGCGCTTCTGGGAAGGCGCGGCGCACGCTGCGCATAAGATTGCGGCGCAGAAAAATACAAATGGGGCGCGGAGGGCGTGTTTCATAAGCGTTAAAATAATAAGTCTGTGTGCAGTTTGCGGCCTAAATGTTCGTAGGCTTTTCGCGCTGCGACGCGGCCGCGCGGTGTGCGGGCGATGAACCCGGCTTTAATTAAGAAAGGTTCAATCACGTCGGTCAACGTGTCGACGGACTCGGATACGGCGATCGCCAAGTTTTCCACGCCCACCGGGCCGCCGGAAAAGCGGTCGATCAACGCTTCCAAGATGCGTTTGTCCATGCTGTCGAGTCCTTCGGAGTCGATATCCAGCGAATCCATGGCCGTCTGCGCGATTTCCTGTGTGATGACGCCGTTGCCTTTTACTTGCGCAAAATCCCGTGCGCGGCGTAAAAGCCGGTTGGCGATACGCGGCGTACCGCGGGAGCGTTTGGCCAGTTCGGTAAGGCCTTCGCGGTCCGCATCGATGTTTAACAGGCGTGCGGAACGTTCCAAAATATCGGTAATTTCAGGCACTTCGTAAAAACCGAGGTTGAACACAATGCCGAAACGGTCGCGCAGGGGGCCCGTCAAAAGGCCCGAACGCGTGGTGGCGCCCACCAGCGTAAAACGCGGTACGGCCAGTTTTAACGTGGTGGAGCCAGCTCCTTTGCCGGTGTTGATGAAGAAGGTAAAATCTTCCATGGCCGGGTAGAGAGCTTCTTCCACGGCGGGATTAAGACGGTGGATTTCGTCAATAAACAAAATGTCGCCCTCTGAAAGTTCGGTGGTTAGCATGGCTGCCAAATCGCCGGGGCGCGCCAGCACGGGGCCGGAGGTGACTTTGATGTTGACGCCCATTTCGTGCGCCAAAATATTGGCAAGCGTGGTTTTGCCCAGCCCGGGCGGAGCGTAAAAAAGGCAGTGGTCCAACGCTTCTTTGCGCGATTTGGCGGCTTCAATAAAGATATGCAAATTGTCTTTTAATTTTTGTTGGCCCACAAATTCTGCAAGCGAAGCGGGGCGCAGGGCGGCTTCGAATCCGGCGGATTCGTCGGGCAGTTGGGTGACGTCTAAGATTTCGTTTTGGTTGCTCATTTTTTAAGTACCCGCAGGGCCTCCCGGATAATTTTTTCCAGCGGTTCGTTCGGGCCGATGCCCTCGTCTTGGAGTTTTTCCATCGCGCGGCGCGATTCCGCGGCGGAATAACCCAGCGCGCCTAAGGCTTCCAGTACGCCGCTTAAGTACGGCGCTTCGTCTAATACTTTAATTTTACTCTGGCCTTGTACGGTCAGCGTATCCATTTTGTCTTTCAGCGAGTTAATCAGCTTTTCAGCTGTTTTGGCCGTAAAACCGAAGATTCCCGTCAAAATTTTAGGATCGCGTTTTAAAATGGCGTTATGGAAATCCGCCACCGAGCGCAAGGCTTTGTTTAAAAATTCCAGGGCTTTTTTGGGGCCCGTATTGGGAATGGCGGTTTTAAAAAGCGTCCAAAGTTCTTTGTCTTCTTTGGTTAAAAAGCCGTACAGTACCGTTCCGTCGTAGGGAGAGATGGATTCCGCCACGTAAAACGCAGTTTCTTGTCCGGGCGTCAGCTCCAGCGCGCTGCCGTGGGCGAGGTTAACCTCATACCCTACGCCGCCGCAGAGAATAATTGCTCCGTCTTCTTTTACTTCCAAAATTTCGCCTTTTAAATACGCTATCATATTTCCATTTTACCATATTAGCGGTAAACCTCCCACTCAATCGGCAAACGCCGTTTGCTCCGCTTCGCGCGAAAAGGGGTTGATTTTGACGCACGTTTTTTTTAGACTGTTATTATAGTTGTGTCAGGAGGATAGCATGAAACAAGGTTTTACCCTAATTGAATTATTGGTGGTAGTGTTGATTATCGGCATTTTGTCGGCTATTGCGCTGCCGCAGTATGAAAAATCAGTCAATAAAGCGCGCGGGACGGAAGCGTTGGTCGCCGCCAAAACGGTTGCGGATTCCGCCAACTTGTACTTTTTGGAACGCCGCGCTTATCCGACGAGTCTGCAGGAACTTACGATCAAAGCACCGGACTTGGAATATTTTACGCTTACGGCCGCGCAGGACGGCGCGCCCGCAAAATATAAAATCGAGTTGGATTCTAACTCCGCTTACGCCAAAGTGGTGGTAACATGCCTGCGCGGTAAGGTGGATTCCCGCTATTGCACCGGTAAGGATTGTGCGGATTTCTTTTCGTGCAAAACGTCGTCTAAGACGGGTGCGGTTGTGAGCGATTGTCTGTTGTAGATTTTTAGAAAAGTATAAAAATCCCGGAGCGGTTTTCCGCCCCGGGATTTTTTATTTTTGGCGCAGTCTGGTGCGGGTTGCCCTAAACAGGAGGGTTCTTAGGGGCGGCCCCGGGCTTGACTCGTTTTTTTTTTTTGATAAATTGGGGTTATTATTCTTTTATGAGGGAGGATATATCCCATGTATCAAAATACGGGTTTTACGCTGATAGAACTGCTAGTGGTGGTTTTAATCATCGGTATCTTATCTGCGGTGGCGTTGCCGCAATATCAAGCGGCGGTAGATAAAGCGCAATATTCCACGGTATTGCCTACCTTGTTGGCAGTAAAACGCCAGCAGGAATTGTATTATTTGACTAACGGAACTTATGCCGATAATTGGGGTGATTTAGATTTATCGGAACTGCCACACTGCCGGCTTATACAGCCTACGGTGGCTATTTGTAGTGAGTTGCGTGTGGTTTTGCATGCGGGGCAGGGAAAAGCGTATCATTTGGTTGAAAGTGAACTAAAAAATGGAGGAGCTATTCAGCAATTTTTTGACCGTAACGAAGCGGATGGCCGCAGTAATTGGCGCAGATGCGGGGGGGATAATCCTCGCTCGGAGCGGTTATGCCGTACGCTGGGGGGGACGGATCCCAGCACAAATGCCAACGGTGTTATTTTTTGGAGGATTCCCTAAGTTCTTACACAAAACACCTCGGGTATAACTCCGGGGTGTTTTTAGTTTTTTTTAATACGTTTTTTTATTTGGGCTTCTTGGGCGGCTTTCAGTTTGGCGAGGAAGGCCGCTTTTACGTTTAATTTATTATTCAGCGGCGCCGTTTTTAAGTGACAGATACCGATAGCCACCGCGTCGGCGGTGTCGTCCGGTGACGGGGCTTTGTTCAGATTCAGCGTCAGCTGCACCATGCGCTGGACTTGTTTCTTGTCCGCGGTACCTGTGCCGCAAATTATCAGTTTGACGCGTTTGGGGGGATAAAACGTAATTGGCTTTTTTGCTTGCTGGCAGGCCAGGATAATTACGCCGCGCGTTTGCACCGTGTTGGCCATGGTGATGGCGCGTTTTAAAAAGAAGT
>CAYUAA010000065.1:0-6300 GCA_964442585.1 uncultured Elusimicrobium sp.
GTTCCGTTTTGGTAAACGTAATGTGCCCATAGGATTTTTGGCCTTTCAAACGGTCTACCAAATAGGTCAGGCCGTTGGATTCCACGTCCAGGTACGGGGTATCAATTTGATACGGGTCCCCAGTGACGACCACCTTCGTGCCTTCACCCGCACGCGTTAAGATGGTTTTCATTTCGTGCGGCGTAAGGTTCTGCGCATCATCCACAATAATATATTGACCGGGCAGCGAGCGGCCGCGCATATGCGTAACGGAAGCAATTTCGATTTTACCGCTGTCTAACAGATAGTGGGCTTTTTCTTCGCCTTCTTCCGGGTTTTTGCGGTCGGCCAAGAAAGCCAGGTTATCGTAAATAGCGCCCATCCAAGCTTCCAGTTTTTCTTCTTTGGTGCCGGGCAGGAAGCCCAAATCTTTGCCTACGGGAACGATGGAGCGGCATACCACCAAGCGGCGATAGGCGCTTTCGTCCATCGTGCGCTGCAAGCCGGTGGCCAGCGTAACGAGCGTTTTACCCGTGCCGGCGGTGCCCACGAGGGTGACAATATCCAAGCTGTCGTCAAGCAGCAGTTCCATGGCAAAACGCTGTTCTTTATTAAGCGGTTTGATGCCCCAGGCAGTCGGCTCCTGCGCCGAAAGCGGCCGCAGTACAAAATCCCCGCTGTTGGACACGCGCCCGATGGCGGATTTTTTACTTCCGTCGTTTGTTTTTAAAATAATGAATTGGTTCGCAAAATACAGAGCGGGATCCACCGCAAGCTGTTTGTCGCGGTAAAACGCGTCGATTTGCTCGGAAGACACTTCCACCTCGCTCATCCCGGTGTAGAGCTCGTCCACGTTTACTTTGTCGGTGGTATAATCCTGCGCGTTAAGACCCAGAGCCTCCGCCTTTAAACGCATGTTAATGTCTTTGGTCACCACAAACACGGGGGATGCGTTCTTTTTAAAAGAACCTTCTTTTTTGCTCAGCGTATAAGCGATGTTTAAAATCGAGTTGTCCGCCTTATTAAACGCCAAAGACTGCGGCAAAATATTGGGCCGGTCCAGTTCGATTTTAAGCGTGCCGCCTTTGGGCAGTTTTACGCCTTCGTTCAGCCGTCCATTTTTGCGCATTTCATCCAGCGCGCGCGAAACCATGCGGGCGTTTTTGCCGCGGGTGTCGCCGGCGCTTTTAAACGAATCCAGCTCCTCAATGACGGCCATGGGGATAATAATGTCGTTATCCTCAAACGCGTGCAAACAATTTACGTCATGCAATAGGACGTTGGTGTCTAAGATGAATGTTTTTTTCATAATCGCCTCTTTGTGCGCCGGGGGGCGCCGTTACGGATAGTATAAGCGCATTTCCGACGAAAATCAAGTGCTTTCCCCGCCGGAAAAGTTCCGGCTTGTGCATATTGTAGCATTAAATTGGTATAAATATATATATGAAATATCTTTGCATACACGGACACTTCTACCAACCGCCGCGCGAAAACGCGTGGCTCGACGAAATTGAGCTGCAGCCCAGCGCCGCCCCGTTCCACGATTGGAACGAACGCATTTGTGCGGAGTGTTATTCCCCCAATGCGCTCGCCCGCGTGCTGGACGACAAACAAGATTTAACCGACCTTACCAACAACTATGCCCGCATCAGTTTTAACTTTGGCCCCACGCTGCTTTGCTGGATGGAAAAAAAGCAGCCTGAAGTATACCAGGCTATCCTGGAAGCAGACCGCTTGAGCAAAGCGCGTTTTGGCGGACACGGCAGCGCAATTGCGCAAGCGTACAACCATATGATTTTACCGCTTGCCAACGCCCATGACAAAGAAACCCAAATTAAATGGGGTATTACGGATTTTAAAAAACGCTTTGGGCGCGAACCGGAAGCCCTATGGCTGGCTGAAACCGCCTGCAACACCGAAACCCTGTGCGCGTTGGCCGAAAACGGCATGAAATACGTTATTTTGGCGCCCGGCCAATGTGCGCGCGTGCGCAAAATCGGCGAAGAAAAATGGCAAGAGGTCGGCGCCAGCGTAGACCCCAAACGCGCCTACCAATGCAACTTACCCAACGGGAAAACAATCGCGCTGTTTTTTTACGACGGACCCATTTCACAAGGAATTGCGTTTGCAGACACGCTTTCTTCCGGCGAGAAATTCGCCTCGCGCCTTTTGGGCACGTATAACACCGGCGACGAAGCGCAGCTGATGCACATCGCCACCGACGGCGAAACGTACGGACACCACCAAAAATTCGCCGAAATGGCCTTGGCTTACTGTCTCAAAAAAGTGGAAGAATCACCGGATGCGGAGCTGACGGTGTATGGAGAATTTTTAGAAAAATATCCGCCGCAATACGAAGCGCAAATCGTGGAGAATACGTCCTGGAGTTGTTTCCACGGCGTGGAACGCTGGCGCGCCGACTGCGGTTGCAACTCCGGCCGCCCGGGATGGAACCAAAAATGGCGCGGCCCGCTGCGCGCGGCTCTTGATTTCATTCGCGACGAAATGATTAAAACATTTGAAACCGTCGGCCGTGAATACTTTAAAGACCCCTGGGCCGCACGCAACGATTACGTGGAACTGATGATGGACCGCAGTTTGGACGCGCAACACCGCTTTTTCCTGCGACACGCCACCGAAAAAGCGTGGGTGGACCGCACCACGGCGTTAAGCCTGCTGGAAATGCAGAAAAACGCGCTGTTCATGTACACCAGCTGCGGATGGTTTTTCGACGAAGTAAGCGGCCTGGAAACAGTACAGATTATGCAATATGCCGCACGCGCGCTGGAACTCAACCGCCAGATTACGGGCGTTGATTTGGAACCCGCATTTGTGGAAAAACTTGCCCTCGCGCCCAGCAACATCAAAGAAATCAAAAACGGCGCGGTAGCTTACGAACGTTACGTAAAACCGCAGGCTATGCCGCTTGAAAAAACCGCGCTGATGCACATTGTTACGCTGCTGGCGGACGAAACCCTCAATCCCCAACGCGCCTATGAATGCGAAGTGCTCCGCTTCGAACCGGAAAAACTGTCCGCCGAAGACGTATCGCTTTGCTACGGGTCGATTACGCTCAAATCCACCGTAACGCTGGTGGAAAAAAACATGCCGTTTGCCGTCTTCCGGCGCGACGCGGCGGAATTTGTATGCGCCGCAGGCGATAAAGGGGACCGAAACGCCCTTTTCGCGCGTTTGAAAGAATTGTTTACCACCGCCGATTACGACGAGCTGACCGCTTTCATCCGCGAAAATTTCGCCCACAACTATCCCCTTATTTCCATGGTGCCCGACGTGCGCCACAAAGTGACTGAGGTCACGCTGCGCGCCATGGACGAACAAACGGATAAAGACTTCACTCGCATTTTTCAAACGCAGTACCCCATTGTACGCGGGCTTCAGCTCATTGGCGCGCCGATTCCCAAAACGTTCCTTTCAGTGGCGGAATTTGTGTTGACGTCCGATTTAATGGCCGAATTCCGTGCGGCGGACGTAAATGTAAACGCATTGGAAGAATTAATGGAAGACGTAAAAACGTTGGGATTGAATATTGCCGACGGCGCGGTGAAAGACGCCGTAACCGAAAAGCTGACGTTCCTGGCCTTTGCGTTTGCGCGTAACCCGCAGGATAAAGCGCACGCCATTAAATTGGTGGAGTTTTTGAACTGCGCCGATATCTTCGGCTTTAAACCCGACACTATCAAAGCGCAGGAGTTCGTCTTTTTCGGGCTGCGCGCGCTAGGCGAAGACGCCAAAAAGAAGGACATCTTGCGCGCCTTGGCGCGGAAACTGAAAATCGCTTTGTAGTCAGCAGTGCTAGCGGTTTTAACAAAAAAGAACCCCGGTTTTTCCGAGGTTCTTTTTCTGTACATAAAAAACGTCCGGGGCAATTGTCCCCCGGACGTTACGTTTTACTCAGCCAAACTTAATGCAAACCACATTTGCAAACGTGGTCTTTTTCAAACAGTTCCAAGCTTTCTTTTTCCTGCGGTTTATATTCACCGGTGCGGCGGATGAGTTCGTCAAAGTCGATGGTTTTAGACGGAAACATCGGTCCTTCCACGCACGCAAAACGCACTTTGCCTTCCACTGTCACGCGGCAGCACCCGCACATACCGGTGCCGTCAAGCATAATGGGATTCAAACTGGAAAAAGGTTCCATGCCCAGCTTATCCATTAAGCGCGAAGTGAATTTCATCATCGGAATCGGCCCAATAATAAAGCCGGCGGCGATTTTTTCGCCTTCATCGTGCAGTTTTTGGATAGCGTCCGTCACCATACCTTTCATACCGAAAGAACCGTCATCGGTCGTACTGACGGTTTTATCGCACAAAGCGGACATCTCTGGTTCCAAAATCAATAAATCTTTCGTACGCGCGCCCAACACTGCAATCACGCGGTTTCCGGCTTCTTTAAACGCGCGGGCAATCGGGTATACTTCAGCGATGCCTACGCCGCCGCCCACCACGGCTACCGTACCGTAATTCTTAATTTCCACGGGGGTACCCAGCGGACCGGCCACATTCAAAAATTTTTCACCCTGTTTAAACGAGTTAAACATAGCAGTTGATTTACCAATCGCCTGTATAATAACGGTGATGGTGCCTTTTTCTTTATCCCAATCCACCAGCGTTACGGGCACGCGTTCGCCGCCTTCGCGGCCGCGCAAAATAACGAACTGCCCCGCTTGCGCCGATTTGGCGATAAGGGGTTTATAGATAACGAATTTAACCACCACGTCGCTTAAATTTTCTTTTACTAAAATGGTATTTTCTTCCATATGATTATTTTCCCTCAAGATATTTGTTAATGCGTCCGGCGGCTTCAATGCCGTCTTTCATGGCCAAGAGAACCGTTGCGCCACCGCGGATAATATCTCCCCCCGCGTATACGCCCGGCATAGAGGTTTTTCCCTCAGCATCCAGTTCCAACACGCCGCGTTCGGTGGTTTTTAACTCGGGCGTGGTTTTGGCAATAATCGGGTTAGGCTTCTGTCCAATCGCCACAATAATGGTATCCACCGGCAGCACAAATTCCGAACCCGGGATTTCCACCGGCCGGCGGCGTCCTTTTTCGTCCGGCGCGCCCAGTTCGTTGCGGGTGCATTTAAGGCCGGCCACGTGCCCGGTTTCGTCCACCACTACTTCTTTCGGGGTAACCAAGTACTCGAAAACAACGCCTTCCTCTTTGGCGTGTTCCACTTCCGCTTTACGGGCGGGCATTTCGGCTTCGCTTCTGCGGTAAGCCACGGTCACGGAGTCCGGCCCCAGGCGCATGGCGCAACGGGCAGCGTCCATCGCGCTGTTGCCACCGCCCAGTACGGCCACACGTTTGCCGATGCGGATCGGCGTATCCGTTTCCGGGAATTTATAGGCCTGCATCAAATTAACGCGGGTTAAAAATTCGTTGGCGCTGTATACGCCCACGGCGTTTTCGCCGGGGATGCCCGTCAGCGTGGGAAGCCCCGCACCGGAACCGACGTACACGGCGTCAAAATCTTTTAACAGTTCGGCAATCGTTTCCGTCGCTCCCACAAGCACGTCCGTATGAAATTTTACGCCCATGGATTTAACGGTTTCAATTTCGTGATCGATTACCTCGCGCGGCAAACGGAAAGAAGGAATCCCGTAGCGCAACACGCCGCCAAACGCGTGGAGGGCTTCAAAAACGGTGACGTCATGCCCGGCGCGTGCCAATTCCGCCGCCGCCGCAATAGAGGACGGCCCCGAACCGATACACGCCACTTTTTTGCCTGTAGGCGCAGCGCAAACCGGCGTTTTTAACAAACCTTCTTTTCGGGCGGTGTCGGCGGTGTAGCGTTCCAGCTGGCCGATATTGACCGAACCAAAACGTTCTTTCAGCACGCAGTTGCCTTCGCAGTGTTTTTCCTGCGGACAGACACGTCCGCAAATGGCGGGCAGCAAGCTGGTTTCCATAATTTTACTGAGGGCTTCGCCCACTTTATCTTCTTTCAAAAGCGCGATAAACGCCGGAATCTGCACCCCCACAGGACAGTTGGCCTGACAACGGGGATTTTGGCAGTTTAAACAGCGGTCGGCTTCGGCCAGGGCTTCCTCTTTGGTAAAAATTTGGGCCACTTCTTCAAAGTTGCGTTTGCGCACGGCAGGGTCGAGCTGTCTGCCGGGATGGCGCGGCGCGGACGGATTGGGCATAAGTAAGTCTCCTTATAAACTAATTCAAAAACAAGGTGGCAAAAAAATGTTTTTGCCGCTATACTGTAAACAAGAGGAAAGATTTCTCTGAGAGTTGTACAATATATATAACATTATAGCAAAGCATAAGGAGGGGTAAATATGTGCAATA
>CAYUAA010000066.1:0-6227 GCA_964442585.1 uncultured Elusimicrobium sp.
ATTACGATAACATCGTATTTTTCTTCACATACAAACATATTATTTTCCCATGCAGAATTTGGAGAAAATCACACCCAGCACATCGTCAGGCGTAACTTCGCCGATTAAATCTTTTAAATTCAGTAACGCGCCGCGCAAGTGCTCGGCGTAAATTTCGCCCCCGGCCTGCGCATCTAAACGTAAGAGAGCACTTTCCAGCTCCGTCTGCGCGCGCAAAAGAGCTTCGTAATGGCGCAAGTTGGAAATCATCAACCCGTCCGCCGAAAGAGCTTCGCCCACGTCTTGCGTGACGGCTTTTTTTAGCAGCTCGAGCCCCTCGCCCGTCTTGCACGAGACGGCCACCGTTTGATAGTTTTGCGCATTTTCAAGCGTATATCCGGCGCGGGGCAGATCCGCCTTATTCTCCACAACAAGCGTACGTTTGCCCAGTTTTTCAATATCGGCCCACAAGGCGCTTTCTTCCGCCGTCAGCGGGCGGGAAGCGTCCAGCACCAGTAAAATCAAATCCGCGCTTTCCATGGCGCGCACACTGCGGCGCATGCCTTCCCGTTCGGCGGGATCGAGCGAATGGTCACGGATGCCGGCGGTATCAGTTAAAATAATTCTTTGCCCGTTTATTTCCAAGGCTTCTTCCACGGTGTCACGCGTGGTGCCGCAGGCATCGGCCACAATGGCGCGGTCGAATCCGACCAACGCGTTTAACAAGCTTGATTTGCCGGCGTTGGGCGCGCCGACAATCGCCACGCGCAAGCCGTCTTTAATCAGCCGCCCGACGGAAAAAGTATCCGCCAAGGCTTTTATATGGACCAGCACGGCCGAAATTTCGCCGTGGACAAATGCGTCGGACAACGGAGTCATTTCTTCGTCTACGTCATCCAGCCGCACTTCGATTTGGGCCAAAAGTTCGGTCAGCTTTAAGCGCATGTCGGCCACGCGCGCGCTTAATTTGCCATCCAAACTCGCCATGGCCAACTGGTGCGAAGCTTTGTTGCCCGAGGCGATCAAATCGCACAAGCCTTGTGCCTCCACCAAATCCATCTTGCCGTTTAAAAACGCCCGTTGGGAAAATTCCCCCCGCTTGGCGGGAACGGCGCCCGCGGCGCACAACAGTTCCAGCAAACGGCCTTTAATGTACGGCGAAGCGTGCACGGCAAATTCGGCCACGTCTTCCCCGGTAAAAGAGTGAGGATTTTTAAAATAGGTAACTAAGGCTTTATCAAGTACGGCGTCCCCGTCGTAAAGAGTGCAGAAAATTTGCTTGCGGGGCTCCCACTCCGGACGGTTGGTGACGGCGTTTAAAATACGCAAAACGTCCGGGCCGCTCAGCCGCACAAGAGCGACCGCTCCCCCCATTCCCGTTGCCAAAGCGCAGATGGTTGTTTGCATGGTTATATTTTATCAATTTTGGCCCTGTTTTTGGGGAGTTTTTGGCGTTATTTTTTACGACGGAGAAACGGCCCTTTTCGACGGGGCGGTTTTATGCTACAATTTCCAAGGAGGTTTTTATATGAGCAAAAACATTTTAGTCCTTACCGGCAGTCCCCGCCAACTGGGCAATTCCGCCCTGCTGGCCGACGCATTCATCCAAGGCGCAAAAGCCGCCGGCCATACGGCCCAGGTGTTTGAAACGGCCTTTCACCCGGTTCAGCCGTGCAAAGCGTGCGATAAATGCTGGACCAATGAAAAACCCTGCATTTTTACCGACGATTTTTCCGACAAACTCGCCCCTATGTTGGAAGAAGCCGACGTGCTGGTTTTCTGCACGCCGTTATACTGGTTTACGATGAGTGCACAGTTAAAAGCCGCAGTGGATAAACTTTACGCATACATGAAGCCCAACGCCAAGCGCAAACTAAAAATCAAAGAATGCGTACTTTTATGTGCCGCCGAAGGTACCGAGCAGGACGGCGATTTGGACGGATTAAAAGCCACCTACCACTCTATTGCCGACTACTTAAAATGGACCGACCGCGGCATGGTGCTGGCCGGCCACACCTGGGACCCGGGCGAAGTGATCAACACGGGCAAACTTAAAGAGGCTCTGGAACTGGGCAAAACGATATAACCTATGGAAGAAGCGGAACTCTTATTTGCCCACAAGAAACCCAATTCGGCTAAACTGGCCGCCTTTGGTTTTACGTGCGAAAAAGGGATTTTTTTATACCGGGTACTTTTGCCAAGTACCCGGTTGGAAGTATCGGTTACCGTCACCACACAAGGAGGGCTGAAAACCTTGGTAACCGACCCTAAAACAAAGGCCCCTATATACTCCACCTTACCGGAGGCCAAGGGAAATTTGTGGGTACGGTGCGGACTGAGTACGAACAGTTGCTGCTGGAAATTGCCGAAAAATGTTTTGACCGTGCCGTCTTTCAAACCACCCAGGCACACTACGTATTGGAATATGCCCGTTCCAAATATGGAAATGAACCCGAGTATTTATGGAAACAGTTCCCGTCTTATGCTGTTCTAAGGCGTAGCGATAATGCCAAATGGTACGCAGCCCTCTTACAAATTTCCCCCGATAAAATCGGCTTATCCGACGGCCCCAAAATAGAAGTGTTGGATTTACGCGCAAGCCCCGCAGAAATAGAAAATTTGATAGACGGGAAAAAATATTTCCCGGGATACCATATGAATAAAAAACATTGGCTTACTCTTTGTTTAAATAATGCAATATCTACCCAGGAAATTTTACAGAGGCTAGATTCCAGCTACCAATTAGCCCTTAAATAAAAATTTTGTTCCCTCCCGCTTTTTTTGCCAACAAAAAAACCCGGCTCCAAAAAGGAACCGAGTTTTTTAATATGCTACTAAACTTATTTATTTTCTTCGGCTTCTGCGGGCGCTTGAAACAACGGACCGCAATCACAGGCAGTTTTTTCTTCAGCCGGAGCCACCACCGTAACAGTCTGTTCCACTGCCACTACGCTTTCGGCCGGCGTGGTTACCACTTCAACCGTGGTGGTTTCTTCGTACACTTTCTCGCACGAGCACCCCACTTGTTCTTCGCCTTCAGCACAGTTGCGGGCAAGTTCGGCCTGGCAAGTGCCGCCTTGGGCGTCATCAGCCACCGTGGAGGTTAAAGACTCCTGTGCCATTTCGGGAGCGGCTTCTTCAGCGGCGTTATCCGCATGTTCGTGGCAGCAGCAGTGGTCCCCGCAGGTTTCCCCGCCACAGCAAGAGGCTGATTCGTGCACGGACTGCATTTCTTTTTCGGCTTCGGCCTGCGCAACCGCTTCCTGCGCGGGCGTTTCGGCCGGAGTTTCCGGCAAGTCTTCCCCAATCACGCCGGGCACAAAATCGGCCGGAGCTTTATTGGCGTTGAACGCTTCGGCAGCTTTGGCGGTAGGACGGAACGTAACTTTGCGCCATTTGCCTTCCCCTTCCGACGCGGTGGATACGAATTCGTTGCCTTCCACAGCGCGGTGGATGTAGCGGCGCAGCTGCGCGCTCATCGGGCGGAAGCGGAAAACGCTGTGGCCGCGTTTAATCATATCGATGCCTTTTTCGATTTCGGCGTCGATTTTGTCTTCGGCCTTTCTCCAATAGTTTTGGGTGTCGGTGATGACGGAAATAGGCTTATCGAAATGGCGGCTTAACGCCAGCGTGCACAGGTATTGAATGGCTTCCAGCGTTTTGCCTTCTTTGCCGATAACGATGGCCGGATGATCGCAGTCGAACGTCAACAAAATGCGCTGTTGTTTTTCGTCCCACCACACGTTTAAGTTTTCCGTTTTGACGCCCATGTGAGCAAGCACTTTTTCCAGGTATTCTCTGGCTTCCTGCATGGGGGCGTTTAAATGTTCCGGAATGACGGCGTTGCGGATAGCATCGCACGGAAGCATTTGCGGTTCGTTGGCTTTGGGGGCTTTTTCGCGAACTTCATAAGAAGCGGGGCGTTCGGCGCGGCGGTTGTGGCGTTTGGAACCGCGTGCGTCGCTGCGGTCTTTACGGTTATTGCGGCCGCCGCGGGACGGTTTATTTTTGCGTTTCGGCACATCCATGTAAATTTGCGCATCCAAATTGGCGGAAGACCAGCGTTTTTGGCGCAATTCCACCACAGCCGGACGAGAACCAATGCCCAAAAAACCTTTTCTGGGCGTTTCGAGTACAGTCACTTCCACCTGGTCACGTCTTAAACCTAATTCTTTAAGGCCTTTTGCAATAGCGTCGGCCACTTCTTTTGCTTGTACTTTAATTTTATTCGGCATAAAAAATGCTCCTTAAATTTTTATTTGGCTTTCGCCATTTTGCGGTTAATGAACGACTGGATGCCAAACGTCAGCAGGCTGTTGGTCAGCCAGTACAGCACCAGCCCCGAAGGGAAATTCATAAACAACAACGTGAAAATAAGCGGCATGTATTTAAACATGGCGGCTTGGGACGGATCCGTCCCCGCGGGGATATTGCCTTTTTGCTGAAAGAACATCACCGCACCCATTAAGATGGGCAGAATGTAGTACGGATCTTTAGAAGACAAGTCCGTCAGCCAAAAGACGAACTTTGCCCCGTGCAGCGCCCACGAGGTGCGAAGCGCGTTAAACAACGCCAGGAAAATAGGCAACTGAATCAGCATCGGCAGGCAGCCGGCTAACGGGTTGACCTTATTTTTTTGGTACAATTCGAGCGTGGCTTTGTTCAACGCTTGCGGATCGCCTTTATATTTTTCCTGGATGCGTTTCATTTCGGGTTGGATTTTTTTCATTTGCGCGGCGGATTTAAGCTGCATCAGCGTAAACTTGAACAAAAGCGCCTGCACAAGAACCGTCAACATAATAATGGCCACGCCGTAATTGCCCGTCCAGCCGTAGAAGGTTTCCAGCACGTTGCGGGCGATTTTGCCCAACGCACCGAAAAAGCCGAACGCAATACTGCGGTCCAAATGATACGGCAAATCCAAGAACTGCTTATAATCTTTCGGGCCAAAATAGAAATCGGAATTATATTCCAATTTGGATTTGGCTTCCAACACGGCGGAAGGAACGGACACCGTCAGTTGCGGGCCGGTCAATTCGCCTTCGCCAAACAAACCCCACATTCTTTTTTGTTTGCCGATGACGGGTTTGTCCGTCGCCAGCGTGCCCGGCTTCCAGCCCTGCGGGATAAGCACCGCCAAGAAATAGCGGTTTTCCACGCCGGCCCACAGCCAAGGCAGTTCGGGCTGTTTGGATTTTTTAGTGAACGTTTCAAGCGTCGGTTTGCGTTTTCCTTCTTCCTGCACCAAGTAAACGGCTTTCGACTCGCGTTCGTTATCATTCATTTCGCTCTTCACCGTAGCCAAACCGGGGCCGAAGTTATAATCCCATTCGCCCAAGGTGAAGGTTTGGGAAGTGCGGTTTTCGAACGTAATGCTTAAATTATTGATACCGTTTTCATTAAAACGGTAGGTTTTGGAAACCACCAGACCGGAAACGATGTCCCCCGTGAACGTAATGGAATCTTTCGTGCGGGCAAATTCGGTAAAATCCACCTGCGGCAACGTGGCAAAATAGCCCTGGCCCTCGTAAGGGGTCAGATCTACATCAGTCACCACGTCTTTAAACAGATACGTTTTAATGCCCGCGCCTTTGGAAGAAAACGTTACATCCGCCTGAGGCAGGTTTAACGTAAATAATTCTTCGGGTTTGGGTTTGGGGGCTTCTTTGGCGATGATGGAAGCGGAAGAGGAAGAAACCAACAAGGCCGCAGCGGCGGACTCTTTGGCGGCTTCTTCGGCGGTTTTTTTAAGCTGGGCTTCGGCCGCTTCCTGCGCGGCGCGGGCCCGGGGCAAGGCGACAAACTGGTTGTAACCGGTAATTACCAACAAAAACAACATTGCGGTAACTAGAAACTGTCTGTTCATAAAACTCCTGTAAGATTCCCGGCAAGAATGACCTCCTTGCCGGAGGCGGAAAGAACAGACTGAGGGAAAAGACTAGGGAACCGGGTCGTACCCGCCCGGATGTAACGGATGACATTTAAGCACCCGTTTGGCGGCCAGCCACGCGCCTTTAAAAGCGCCGTGTTTAACAATGGCCTGACGCGCATATTCGCTGCAAGTGGGTGTGAAACGGCAAACGCCTTTGGGGCCCAAAAGAGGACGCACCAACAGCATAAATGCCCCCAGCAGCCACAGCGACGTTTTTTTAAAAAGAAGCGAAATCTTGTTCATACGCTCTTCAATAAGGGCAACTACAAATTTTCTGAAGAGGGGCTAAGTACGGCGGCTCTTCCGCACAGTGTCA
>CAYUAA010000067.1:0-6087 GCA_964442585.1 uncultured Elusimicrobium sp.
GAACTTTCCGTACAAATTTATGCCCTTTGTAAGAAAATACTACTTCTTCCGGCCGCACTTCTACAATGCGCGCACCGTAAATCGATTTGCCTACCGTATAAATACGGCTGCCGATAAATACTTCCTGCCCGATAATCCCCCCGATTTTGATTTTGTTGCGTACTTCGCGGGTAGGATCTTTAATGCGGGCCAATTCCAGCTGGCGCTGACGTTCGGCTTCTTCTCGTTTGCGTCTTTCTTCGGCCAATTTGCGCTGGCGTTCGGCTTCGATGGCGGCCAAACGCTGTTGCTCGCGGTACTGCAAAAGCAGAAAATCGTCGGGCGAGAGAGTGGGATCGCGGCGGTTTTTGGGGTTATACACCACGCGCGGCGTTTTGGCGGAAGCTTCTTCCTGCGCCATATCTTCGCGTTGGACCACAAAGCCTTCCCCCGCTTCCGCAGCGGCGGTTTGTTCCAATATGTCCGCATCCTGCTCAAGCGCGGGAGCCTGCACGGGCAGTTCGGTAATTTCAGCCTGGGCGTTCAACGCGTTTTTGGCTTTCTGCGCCATTTTGCCTTCAAATTTTCCGTCCGTCTGCGCAAAAACACCCGGAGCGGTTAAAGATGCAATTAAAAGAAAAGTAACCTTTTTCATTTTTACGTTCTCCCCGCCTATTTTTTAGCTTCCTGACCAACGCGTTTTTGGGCCATAATCTGGTCGTAATCGCTAAACAATTTTTTGGCGATTTTCTCTTTCGGGAAAATCGTGTTAAACTTCATGGAAATTTTATTGTTGCCCAAGTGTTCCGGATCCGTATCTTTGGTAATGGAAAAGTCGGACACTTTCAAGTATTCTTCCAAGTTTTCGATATCCGCCAAAAAGTTGGCAAAACGTGAAAAATCCATTTCCGAGCTGACTTGAAGAGAAACGGCTTCATACGTCGGGTTGGAAGCGTCTTCCGCTTGGGTTCCGTCCACCTGGGGTGTCAAATCCGCTTCTTTAAAAACGCCCAAAATCTGGCTGACCAGCCAACCGTTTTTATCCGAGATGTCCGGAAAGCGCGGTTCTAATTCAAACAGCAGCTCTTTATTGGCCATATATTCCCGCTCGCTAGACTGCTGCATGCGGATGGCATCCATTTGGCCGTCAAAATTGCGGATTTTGTCTTCAAACTGGCCGTTATAATACCGAAACCCTAAAAACGCTACCAGCACCACCACAAACTGCTTGACGAACAATTTATAATTGCCCTCTTGCAGAACGGTTTGAATATCCTGAAACCCTTTTTTTAAGGATTCCATCTGCTTATTGCTTTTTAAATTAGCGGCCATTTTGTCCTCCTTCTTTGGCGCAGGTGAAAACGAAACGCGTTTCTTGCTCCACACCGCTATTCCCGCCGGGCATGTTGTTGTTGCCCGAGGAAGCCGTACCGGCTACGCTGACAAAGCGAATATCGGCGGAATTGCCGCAGATTTTATTGATGATAGGCTGCGCGGAGAGCGCGTCGCGGAATTGGTTACCCATATCCAAATCGGCCTGCCCGTCTTTACCCGATTTAATGGAGCCTTCAATCGTAAGCGAGCGGGCTTCCGAGCCTTTGTTCGGGAACGGATCGCCGTATTCCAATTTCGTAATCCACACTTCCTGCGGAATCGAATCCACCACTTCCATCACCAGCGGCGTGATGGTGTTGTCGTACTTCGTCATAGCCTGCAGGTTGTTGTTTTGCGTTTTCATGCGGTTCAAATTGCTTTGGATTTGGTTGGCGGTAAGGCCGTTGAAATCCGCCACCGTACGCTGCTGCGCGGCTCTGGCGCGCTGCAATTCTTTGGCTTTGTCTTGCACGCCCATGTAGCCTTTACCGATTAACAGCAGAAAAATCACCACCACCACGGCTGCAACTTTCCAGGCGGTTAAGCTGGCGTTAAATTCGTATTCGCTTAAACGATTGCCTTTGGTAAAGTCCAAATCCGGGGTTTTATGGTCGTAAAACTTAATGCTCGCGCCGATGGCGGCAATTTCTCCGGCCGATTTGGTTTCAATACCGTACACTTCGGTTAAATTCCATTTGCGCACCGGTTTTTTAGAATCGGCTTCCAGCGCGGGTACCCATTGTTCAATGTCCGTGCCTACGATAACGGCTTCTTCAAACGGGTCTTTTTCCAACTGTTTGGCGATAAATTCCGTACAGTTGGTGATTTCAAAGCGGCGGCGTTCCGCCGGAAGCGAACCGGAAATTTCCACTTCGCGCAACAAAACGGGGGCGTTTTCGTTTAAGAAAACGAAATTCGCCATATCCTTGCCGAAGAAGGAATAAATGCGTCCGCCGTCGCCCACGGCTTCTTTGTCGCTGTCGTTAAACGCGCGGCCCAAAGACAAGCTGGAAGGTTCCACGGACACCAAATCCAACCCTACCGATTTCAGACCTTTCTGCAAGCGTTCAATAATCAGTTTGGTGGTTAAGGCAAATACCACGCCCAAACGTTTTTGTTTGGTGGCGGCGGTTTCAAATTCGTAGACGTGGTAAGCATATTCGGCTTTTTCAAACGGGAAATGAATATATTTGCGCGCTTGGAGCGGAATGGAGCTTTTCCACATTTTGCGTTCGATGGCGGCCGGAATAACAAAGTGGCGCAGCAAGCAAAACGCGGGAGCCAAGCTGACCACAACGCGGTTGGTTTTCCATTTTTTCTTGGAGGTCACCTTTCCCAGCGACTCCAGCCAGTTGTCCATCGAAAAGAACGTTTCGTTCAAATCAAGCGGTTTCAACCCCGTGCGGTCCACGGCGTTAATCGGCACGCGTACCAGTGATTCCAACACGGTGCCGCCGTCTTTTTTCGCGCTTTGAGCCACGTAGATTTCGTCAATCCCGATGTACAAACCCAGGCAGTCCGGGTGCGCGTTCATGTTTTGTCCAATTAAAGTTTCAGAAAGACTCATAAATCGTTTCCCCTAACGGATTAGTTTTGGTAATCCTCGTACGGCATATCGTACGGGTTATTCATGGGCAGCGGTTCCGGATTTTGGTCCTGGTACGGATATCCGGGCTGCGGCATGGCCTGCTCCATCGCGGCAGGAGCTTCTTCTTCGATTACAGTGGTAACGGTCGTCGTCGTTGTTACCGAAGAGGACGAATCTGCGGCGGCCGGGGCGGCTTTGGCTTGGGACGCGCCCATCGTGCGGCCCGGTTTTACCCACAGGCGCGCCGTTTTATAATTACATTTGGGGCACAATTCGTCAGACACCGCGCACGCGCCGTTTTTGCACGAGGTCGTTTTCTGGTCGGAGCATTTTACCACAATGCGGCGGCGCAAGGTTTGTTTTTCGCCTTTCAAATCGGTAGCGGTCAGCACGAGCGTATATTTACCGCACGGCAGTTCCGGCCCGATAATGCCTTTGCGGCCGTTCCATAAAATTTGGTGGTAGACGGGCGTAAAGCCTTCCAATTGGCGCACGACGTAGAAATTGCCGTCGCGGCCGTGCTGCACCACTTGCAACATCCAGTTGTCCACCGGGTTGACGGTTTCCAACACGGAGAAGTCAATCACAAACGCTTCCCCCAAAGAGCGGTCAATCGCGTGGCACAACGGCACAACGGCCATGCTAAGCAGCGGGGCTTTGACGTTATTTTCATTCTTTTCCAAATTGGCGGGCAATTTGGCGTCGTAATCAAACACCACGGCTACGCCGTTTAAGTTGGCAAAGCGGGCGGGCGGTTCCTGGTCGGCCAAACCCATGTTGTAGTGCAGTTTGCCCTGCGAAATGCCGCGGTTAATCAAATACGAGTTAAGCGCCATCGCCTGGCGGATGCCGGACAGGGTTACGTCGTCGGTATAAGAACCGGGCGGCAAAATAACATAGGCGGAGCCTTGGGTCAGCGCCAACAATTCGTAGATGTTATTCAAAAGCGGCAGGGCGGAAGTTTTGAATTTATTTTTATCAAACAAAACTTCGGGATCAATATCCAAAGCATCGGGCTGTCCGTCGCGCATGTAAAGATGCACGCCTTTGACGGCATTGATTTTTTCAATGGCTGCGGAGGTCATGCTTTCGATTTTCTGGCGCGTATACAAGTCGCGCGCTTGGACGGCTTCGGGCATGGTCAAATCCATAAACGTGCTGGAAGCGGGTTCGGAAGTAGTGGTAAGCACGTTTTCACTGCGAAGAGCGTCAGCGGCGGAAATTTCTTCGGAAGCCATGGCGTTCAGCGCGGCTTTGTCGGCTTCGGCGGTACCGGTGAGGCCTTCTTCACCAAGGGTGGCATCCACCGAGGCGGCGCCTAACAGCGCGTCGTTTAAGTCGGACGCTTTCTGCAAAGCGGCCTGACGCTGGGCTTCGGCTTCTTCGATGGCAGCCAAACGCTGGGCTTCAATACGGTCGGTCAACGCTTTTTGTTCAGCTTCCACGGCGGCAACGGCTTCATTTTGCTTCGCCAAGGCGGCGGCTTCGGCCTCTTCTTTGGCGGCGGCGGCTTTAGCGGCGGCTTCTTCGGCCGCAGCCTGGGCCTGCTGTTGGGCGGCTAAGACGGCCGCATCCGCAGCGGCGTCTAAACTTTTTACTTCGCCCTCTTTAAAATTGACGTCCACTTCCACGGGCGTTTGGATACCGCCCATCCGGTCGTGAATCAGGCTGACGTATTTATTGGCTTCGGCCTGTTCGTCTTTATTGCCGTTAACCAGTACGTCGATAAAATACTCCATGGCCTCATCGTCTTTATTATCGTTAAAAAGCGATATGCCTTTGGCCAGCTGGCGCGCCGGCGTTGCGGCGGACAGCAAGCTGCCCCCCGTCAGAGATAAGCAGAAAACAGATACAATCAAATAACCCAAGAATTTATTTATTTTTATCATTCGGTAATCCTGTCCCTTACCGCGCATCGTCTAAACAGCCGGACACACGGATAATAGAATTATAGCAATTTAACGCGCTTTGTAAAGGTAAATTTTTATTTTCTATAAAAATTGTGCCTTTACTTGGTCTCCTCCGGCGAAATAGCTTGCAAACGCGCCAATGCCAACGAGTTGGATGGATAGTAAAACAACGCGTTGCGCAAACAGCGCCTGGCGCCTTCCACGTCTTCCGCTTTATAAAGCAGGGTGGAAAGAGCCAAATTGGCCCACAAATCGTCGGGCCGTTTTTGCAGGACGGCTTCCAGCATTTCTTTGGCTTTAATGCCGTTGCCCGCAAGCGAAAGCACCCGCGCCAGCAAAATGGAACCGTTGGTATCGCCGGGATAAGTGCGGATGTACGCCTCGATATTGGAGCGCAGACGCTGCTGGTAATAAGGAGACATTTTGTCGAAACGGTCCGCTTTCTCCTGATATTTTTGCAGTTGGGCGGCTTGTTCCAAAATGGCGGGTTTATCGTCTCCGGGCGCGTACAGGGCCTCCAGACGGCCTAACAATTCTTTATCCAGCGTATCCACGGCCAAACCGCGTTTATAGATATTTTTGGCGTACTCTTTTTCGCCCAATTTGCGGTAAATTTCCCCCGCCAGACGCCACAGGCCCGTTTCGTACGGGAACAGCGTCAGCCCGCGTTCCATCAGTTCGAGGGCGGATTTGTCGGCGTAAATAGGGTCTTCGTACAGCAATTGGGAAAGCATGCCGTACGCGGGCAGATTATACGGGTTTAAACGCAGGTTGGCCATTAAATAATGCACGGCTTTTTTATTGTCGTTCGTGCCCAGGGCGGCCAGCGCGGCGTGGAAGTAAACTTCTTCGTAATAAGCGGCGGCGGACATTGTTTTTTCAAACGCGGCCAACGCCTCTTTATATTTGTTTTGCGCCAGATACACGTTGCCCAGACGGAAACCCGCCTCCGTATTGGCGGGATAAAGCGACAACGCGGCGGAGAGATTTTTTTCGGCCGATTCGTAATCTTTCAAAGCGATGTTTTTCTGCCCCGCAAACGAGCGGTATTCACTCGACAGCCACACTCCCTGCCATATAATAACGGCTACGCTCAAACCCAGCGTCATCAACGCCACCGTTTTGGTAAAGGGGTTGGCCGTAATCAGCACGCGGCGTTCTTCTTTACCCACACCGCTGACTTCCGCCCCCACCATCCACCAAAAGATGAACGCAGGCACGACGGCGTGCAAAGAA
>CAYUAA010000068.1:0-6087 GCA_964442585.1 uncultured Elusimicrobium sp.
GGAGGGCTTTTTCGGTATAATAGCCCCAGCCGATAATGGTGGTAAACGAAAAAATCACCAACGAGAAAATCAAAATCGGCGTACCTATATACGGTACCGTTTTAAATGCGCTGTTACACAGGTTGGCGGCGTATACGTTGGGGTTCTGCCAATCGCCCGCCAGGATGATGACCATACCTGTCAGAGAGCAGATAAAAATCGCCCAAAATACGGATGTGGCCGATACAATGGCCATTTGCGTGGCGGAGCGGGTTTTCGCGGCCGCGGCGGCGATAGAGGCGCTGCCCAGGCCGGCTTCGGTTGCCAGTACGGCGCGGGTGATGCCCGCCGTAATGCCCGGCACCATGGCCTGCACAAGGGCCATAATGCCTACTCCAATCGCGCCGCCTGCGGCGGCTTTACCCGTAAACGCACCTTTGATTACAACCAAAATGGCGGAAGGAATGGACGTAAAATTCATGCATACCACAATGGCCGTAAGCAGCAGATAGAGGCCGCCCATAATTGGAACCAACCATTCGGAATAAGCGGCGATGCGCTTGACGCCCCCGATAATGACGACGGCCGCCAACAGCGCGACGATCGCGCCGATATACCACGGGTTTAAGTTATAGCCTTCGCGCAGCGCGTCGGCGATGGAGTTGGACTGCAGGGCGCTTCCGGCCGTCAGCCCCATTAAAAGCGTACCCACGGCAAACACTACGGCCAATTTTTTGTATTTTAATACGTGCGAAAGATAATACATCGGGCCGCCGACGTATTCGCCGTCTTCGAGTTTGACGCGATATTTAAACGCTACCAAACATTCGCAGTATTTAATGGCAAAGTTGAAGAACCCGGCCACCACCATCCAAAACAGCGCGCCCGGGCCGCCTTCGGCTACGGCCGTCGTTACGCCAATGATGCTGCCCGTGCCCACGGTGGCGCCGATCATCACGGCCAACGAACCAAAACTGCTTACCATGCCTTCGGATTCCACTTTTTGCACCGAAAGCTTCATGGCGGGCCAGGTGTATTTTTGCAGAAAACGCAGTTTTACCGTAAAATAAATTCCAAGAAAGAGTAACAAAAGAATCATCGGCGGCCCCCAAATCAGGGCGTTGAAGCCGTTCATCCAATCGTATGCGGTTTGGACGGACGGCGCGGTAAAGAACGCCGCGGTGGCGTTCCATAAATTAAGAATGCTTTGCATGTGTTTTGGTTTCCTCCCAAAGGGTACAACTTTATTATTTTACAAAATATCCGGCCGCGCTGTGTTGGGGGTGCGTGGCGGCGCGGCAAAAAGTCTTTCCAACCCCGCTTAATATGATATATAATGAAGATACGCGCACGGACTGCGCACTTTATTATAGGAGACGGGTTTTATATGAAAAAAATTTTAATCGTTGTCTTCGCCGCCGCTTTGGCCGCGGCGTGTTCTTCGAACAAATCCAACGTCAAAACGGCCGACGGCCGCAACGCCGAAGCCAAAAACGCCAAATATCAAATTATCGACCAGGAGTTTGACAACCTCCTCGCCCCGGAAGCCGATTACGACACGTTGCCCGCCTACGAATTGCAAGCGTGCGGCGATTCTTATCTTCCGCCCGCCGAAACCAAGCTGAAAAACGCCGTAAAACCGGCCGTTAAAAAAGTAACCAAACAATCCACCAAAAAAACCGAAGTTTCCAACAATAAAGAAGTGGTAAATATCGTCAACGTGTACGAAATCGACGGTCCCGCCCCGGTTCCCGCCGGTACGACCACCACTACCAAAACCACCACGTACAGCTCGTCGAACGACTTGCCTGATACACTCTAAGCGCTATGTTAGAAACGCTGGAAAAAGAATCTTTACTGACCGAAGAAGCCCATAGATTATATGGGCTTCTTAAATCTGTTTCCAAAAACAAAGCCGCCAAATGGACACTGGCCGACTGTCTGGCCGCCGCCCCTTACACGCTGGCTGTTAACCGTTTTAAAAAAGAACAAAATGCCGTTATTTTGGCACATTCCTATACGACGCCGGACCTGGTGTACGGCGTGGCCGATTTTAGGGGGGATTCTTACGAATTGGCTTTAAAAGCGCGCGACTCAAAGGCGGACGTAATCGTTTTTGCGGGCGTGTGGTTTATGGCGGAAACGGCCAAAATTATCAATCCAACCAAAAAAGTGTTAATTCCCGCCGGCCGCGCCGGCTGTACGCTGGCCGATTCCATGACGGGAGAAGACGTTAAAAAACTGCGTGCTGCGCACCCCGGCGTGCCCGCTTTGTGCTACATCAACAGTACGGCCGAAGTAAAGGCGCAGTGTGATTCGTGCGTTACCTCCGGCAACGTGTTCGACATCGCCCAAAAACTGCCGGGCGACGAACTTATTTTTGTGCCGGACATGCTTATGGCCCAAAATTTGGAAGCCGAATTAAAACGCCGCGGTACGCCTAAAAAAATTATTTCTTCCGGCGGTTCGTGCTGCGTGCATGACAAGTACCGCCCCGACATGGTGGAAAAACTCCGCGCGGATTACCCCGGCATTCAAGTGCTGGCGCACCCGGAGTGCCCGATTGAAGTGTGCGAACTTTGCGATTATGTGGGCAGTACCAAAGGGATGGCGTCGTATGTGGCGGCGTCGGACGCGAAAATTTTTGGCATGCTTACCGAGTTCGGCCTCGTCAACCGTATGGAAGCCGAACACCCGGACAAACAATTTGTTTGGCCTTTCGGAGTGTGCGGTTATATGAAAAAGAACAATTTGATCAATACGCTTGAAGCCTTGTTGGAGCCGCGTCCCGACCAGATTGTGGAAGTGGACCCGCAGGTTGCGGCGGACGCTAAAAAATCCATTGAAAAAATGTTTGAGTTAGCCAAATGATTCTCGATAAAATTATTGAACTTGCCTTGCAGGAAGATTTAAGTTTGGGGGATATTACCTCGGATACGATTTTTACGCCCGAAGACCGGGCCGAAGCCGTTATCACCGCCAAGGAAGATTTGGTGCTTTGCGGTATGGACGTTGCCAAAGAAGTGTTTGCGGCGGTGGATCCGTCCGTGGTGTTTGCGCCGCTTAAAAAAGACGGTGACGCCGTTAAAAAAGGCGAAAAAGTGCTCTCTCTTTCTGGTCCGGCTTTATCCATTTTAAAGGCGGAACGCACCGCGCTTAATTTTATGCAGCGTATGAGCGGCATAGCCACCGCTTCCCGTGCGTACGCTGAAATCGGCAAGAAGTACGGCGTGATGATTGTAGATACCCGCAAAACCCAGCCCGGTTTGCGCCGGTTGGATAAATACGCCGTGCGTACGGGCGGCGCACGCAACCACCGCATCAGTCTGGCCGACAGCGTGATGATTAAAGACAATCACATCGCGGCGGCCGGTTCCATTACGGCGGCGGTGCAAAGGGTAAAATCCGTTATCGGCCATACGCCTAAAGTGGAAGTGGAAACCACCAATCTGGATGAAGTAAAAGAAGCCTTAAACGCCGGAGCCGACATTATTATGCTGGACAATATGACCCCGGAGCAAATTTTAGACTGCAAAAAAGAAATTGCCGGACGCGCCATTATCGAGGTTTCCGGCGGCGTGAATAAAGACAATCTGGAAAGTTATTGCCAAACGGGGGTGGACGTTATCTCCATGGGTGCGCTGACGCACTCGGTTCCCGCCAAAGATTTGAGCCTAAAAATAGTACAATATATTAAATAGACATAAGGATAAGATCATGGACTACAATAAGTTGTTTTCAAAAGTGGTAAGCCGTTCCAAGGCTTCCGCCATCAGAGAGCTTTTAAAAGTTATTTCCCGCCCCGAAATTATTTCGTTTGCGGGGGGACTGCCTGCCCCCGAGCTCTTTCCTTCTAAAGAAGTTGCTGAAATTATGCAGGACGTAATGACTGGCTCTTCCCAAGAGGCTTTGCAATACGGAACCACCGAGGGCCAGGACAAATTAAAAAAAGAACTGATTAAACTGTTAAAGGAAACGGAAAACATCACCGTAACGCCCGAACAGGTGTTGGTGGTTTCCGCCGCCCAGCAGGCGTTGGATATGACGGCCCGCGTGTTTATCAACCCCGGGGACGCCATCATCACCGCCGCCCCTACGTATTTGGGTGCGCTGCAGGCGTTTCAGATTACCGGCGCGGATATGCGCGGCGCGGAAAGCGACGGATACGGCGTTCTGCCCGAAGATTTGGAAGCCAAACTGGAAGAACTGAAAAAAGAAGGCAAACAGTGCAAATTTATTTACCTGGTGCCGGATTTCCAAAACCCGACGGGTACCACGATCCCGGAACAACGCCGCTTGGAAATTTTGGAAATCGCCAAAAAATATGGTACGTTTATCCTGGAAGATTCTCCGTACCGCCAAGTGCGTTTTGAAGGTACTGCCCCGCGTACGTTTTTTGAACTTGATAAAGGCCAGGGCAACGTGATTACGATGTTTACGTTTTCCAAAGTGTTTGTACCCGGTTTCCGCTTGGGCTATATTATCGGGCCGGAAGAGATTATCCGCAAATACGTTATTTTAAAGCAGGCCATGGATTTGTGCACTTCGCCCATTTTGCAGCTGGCTACGGCCGAGTACCTGCGCCGCGGGCATTTGGTGACGCACTTGAAAGACATTATTGAGTGCTACCGCGAAAAGCGCGACTTAATGTTAAGAACGTTGGCCGAATACATGCCCAAGAATATTTCCTGGACCCGTCCCGACGGCGGCCTTTTCCTGTGGCTGACGCTGCCCAAACACATGAACGCGACGGACCTTTTGCCCAAAGCCATCGAAAATAAAGTGGCCTATGTGGCGGGGGTTGATTTTTACCCCGGCGCGGACGTGTATAATGATATGCGTTTGAATTTTTCGTACTCCAGCAAAGAGCAAATTGTGGAAGGTTTAAAACGCTTGGCGCAAACGATTAAAGACAATCTGTAATTTTCTGCAGATTATACCAAACCCCGCCGAATAATCTTTTCGGCGGGGTTTTTATCTTTTTAAAGACATAAAAAAACGCCGGGAAACTCCCGGCGTTTTTTGTTGTTTAATTCTTAAAACAATCTTTTAATAAAGCAACACACGGCTGAAATTAACGCCGCAGCCGGAATGGTGATAAACCAGGCCCACACAATCCGGTTGGCTACGCCCCAGCGCACGCACGACAATCGTCGCAGTGAGCCGATGCCCACAATCGCGCCTGTAATGGTGTGGGTGGTGCTTACCGGAACGCCCAAAATTGACGCGATAAAAATGGAAATACCGGCCGAAGATTCGGCGCAAAAGCCGTCCACGGGGCGCAGGCGCGTAATTTTTTGGCCCATAGTTTTAACAATTTTCCAGCCGCCCGAAAGCGTACCCAGCGCAATCGCGCCTTGGCACAAAAGCACCACAGAAAGCGGTACGATGAATTCGCCTTGCGCCACAGCGTGCATTTCTTCGTGCGACAACAGAAAATCGCGTATGGGCGCGGCTTCGTTTCCGGCCAGGCCGCCCAGGAGCAGCATGCTGATGATACCCATAGTTTTTTGCGCGTCGTTACCGCCGTGCCCCAACGAGTAGGCGGAGGCGGAAAACAACTGCGCTTTGCGGAAGAACAAATCCACTTTGCGGGGGGTAAAATGGTTGCAGATGTTAAACACAACAGTGCCGATCATCCCAGCCAGCAAAAAGCCCAAGAGCGGGGATAAAAAGATGAACAACACCGTTTTAAAAATCCCGCCGGCCACCAGCGCGCCCACGCCGCCTTTTACAATCGCGGCCCCAATCAGTCCGCCGATGAGCGCATGGGACGAGCTGGAAGGAAGGCCCCACCACCACGTAATCAAGTTCCAGGCGCACGCGCCGATAAGCGCGGCGAAGACCAGGTCCGCGTCCACAATATGGATATCCACAATCCCGGCGCCGATGGTTTTGGCTACGGCGGTATGGAAAATTAAGAAGGCGATAAAGTTAAAAAACGCCGCCCACGCCACCGCAATTTTGGGTGACAGCACGCGCGTGGAAACCACGGTGGCGACGGAGTTTGCCGCATCGTGAAAACCGTTTAGGTAGTCGAAGAACAATGCCAGAATGATTAGGAATAAAATCCAAAACATAATTGTCCTTAATTGCTTTTCACCAGGA
>CAYUAA010000069.1:0-6011 GCA_964442585.1 uncultured Elusimicrobium sp.
GCCTCTGGGCTTGACTCGTTTTTTTTTTTTGATAAATTGGGAATTATTACTTCTTTATGAGGGGGGATATATCCCATGTATCAAAATACGGGTTTTACGCTAATAGAACTGTTGGTAGTGGTTTTAATCATTGGCATATTGTCGGCGGTGGCATTACCGCAGTACGATATTGCCGTAGCCAAAAGCCGCGTTGCCAAGATTCTGCCTTTTATGACAGCCATTCGCACCGCGCAAGAGGCTTATTATCTGTCTAATGGCGTGTACAGCGATGAATGGAGCGCGCTGGATGTGTCTATTCCCTCGGGAGTGGCTGTTTCTTCTTGCACTTCCGGTGGCCGGACTACCCAATGCATTGAGTTGGAGCCGGGCATTTCGTGTTCGCTGCAAAGCGCTTACGGTGTGATGTATTGCAAAGGCGACAAGATCCCAGAAATTGGGCTGTCGTACGAAAACAGTTCCGTGCGCCAGACGATTGGGAGCCGGATGTGTTTTGCGGCGATAGGCGACGTAAAACTTAATAAAGTGTGTAAGGCTTTGGGCGGTGTGCTGAAAGTGACGGAACAATCGCAATACAGATATGAATTTTGAACAGGGCTCCATTAAAAAAACCCGCACATTAAAAGTGCGGGTTTTTTTGTTGCGGCGAATGGTTATTTCGTCAATTTATTGATTCTTCCTTGCGCGCGGGAAGAAAGTTTGTCGGTGGGATAATTGATAATCAATTTTTTATACATTTCCACGGCTTGCGCATTTTTGCCGGCTTGTTCGTAAGCTTGGCCCAAATCGAACATCAGTTGGGCTGCATGCGGGCCGGACGGATGCGCCAAGAGAGCTTTTTCTAACGCTTGCGTATATTTAGCGTTGTCGCGCAGGTGCTTTTTTGCGATTTTGGCCGCATCGCGCAGGGAGGAAGTGGATTTTTCTTCATCCGCGCCGAACAGGGAGGCCGTTTGGAGCAAGACATCGTAAGCTGCCGCGTAATCTTTTGTTTTGACGTATACGTCGGCTTTGCCGCGGTACGCATCGTAAGCGGCGGGTGTTGCACCCAAGAGCTCGATAGCTTTGTCATAATTGATAAGCGCGCCGTCGTATTGTTTGTTGTTTTCGTCCAAAATGGCCATATGTTTGTAGACGATGCCCGTTTCGGAAGAACCTTGAAACTCGCGCAGAACGCGGGTGTAGGCGGCGGTGGCGGAGGCGGTGTCTTTTAAGTTATCCGCGTAAATGTCGCCAATCAGGCGCAGGCTGGCCGCTTTATAAGGTGTATTAGGGTATAAATCGGCCGCTTTTTTGTATTGGGAAACGGCCGCCAGATAGTTGCCGTTTTCGCGGTGAAAATCGCCGTACCACAATTCCACTTTATCGTTTTCTTCATATGACGGATAGCGTACAAAAAAGGCTTCAAACGCTTCCGTACCAGGGGCGTAAATCCCGCGGCCGGAGAGTTTGGAAAGGGCATACAACGCCTGCGCTTCACGTTGGGCGTTGGATTTTTCGTCGCCGGACAGTGTAGCCGTAAACATTTTGGCGGCGGCATCGCGCTTATTGGCTTGAACGGCTTGCACCGCGTCGGCCATCAAGGGAGTCAGCAAATTCATATCCGTTTGCGGGTACAAATTGCGCAGTTTGAATAAGGTGACGGCCGCGTAACCGTTTTCCTGCGCGCGCAAATAAAGGCGCGCTTGCATGAGCATGGCATCTTTCACGGCCGGGGAAGCCTGGTTTTGGGCAGCCCAGGTGTTTAATCCGTCGGCCAAGGCTTTGGCGGCGGAGCGGGTTTCGCGGTTGTTATCGGCGGGAAAGGCGGAAATTTCTTTTTTGTAAAATTCCAATTCAGCCGCCGCGTCGGCCGCGTGCAAACAAGGGGCGCAGAGTACGGCCAGGGAGAGTAAGAGGATTTTTCTCATAGACATTATCCTAGCGGTAGTTGGTGAACTGGAGTTCCACTCCGTAGTCCCCGTTTCTGAGCAGGGCCATGGTATTTTGCAGTTCGTCTTTGGATTTGGAAGACACGCGCAACTGGTCCCCCTGGATGGAGGCGGAAACTTTTAGTTTGGCGTCTTTGATCGCTTTGGAAATTTCTTTGGCTTTGTCGGCCGGGATCCCTTGCTGGATTTTTACCGTTTGTTTGGCGGTGCCGCCCAAAGCGGCTTCAATTTTTTGGGGCTGCATGTTTTTGAGCGGAATACCGCGTTTGGCAATGCGGGTAAAAATAATATCGCGCAGGGTGTTCACCTTGTATTCGTCGCTGGAAGCGAGTTTTAACTCATTGTCTTTTTGGTTGAGTTCGATAGACGAGTTGGAGCCTTTAAAATCGTAGCGGTTGGTAATTTCTTTATTGGCCGCGGTGACGGCTTCGCTGATGACGTTTAAATCCACTTTGGATACGACGTCAAAACTGTAATCTGCCATAGAATGGTACCTCCAATAGAATAAATCGATTTATTTACTTTTATTATAGCTTTTTTTGTACAATGATTTTAGCGACGCACGGCGGCGTATGGGCCGCGCGCGTTAATTCTACGGAGGTTACTCGTTTCATGTCCGCCGGACTTGCCCGGCGCGTTAAAGCTTATGAACATTAAAATTCGCTTGACCGTAATGAACTTCCTCCAGTTTGCCGTGTGGGGCGCGTACTTAACGTCTATGGGCGCGTTTCTCGCCGGGGCTGGACTTGCGGAAAACATCGGCTGGTTTTATGCCGTGCAGGGCTTTGTGTCCCTTTTTATGCCGGCGGTAATCGGCATTGTGGCGGATCGTTGGGTTCCCGCCCAAAAATTGCTGGGTGTATGCCATTTCCTGGCGGCGGTTGGCATGACGGCGGCGGCGTATTTTGGTTCTCTGCCGCACATCAGCCTGGCGGCCGTTTTTGGTTTTTATACGTTTAGCGTGGCTTTCTATATGCCTACGTTGGCTCTTTCCAACTCCGTGGCTTATACGGCCCTGCGCCAAGCCGGCTTGGATACGGTTACCGCGTTCCCGCCCATTCGCGTCTTCGGTACGGTGGGTTTTATCTGCGCGATGCTGGTCACTAACTTCGCCGGTTTCCAAAATTCGTATGCCCAGTGGTATTTTTCCGCCGTGTTGGGTGTAATTTTGGCCGTTTACTCTTTTACGCTGCCCGCCTGCCCCACTTGCCAGACCAAAGCCCAAACCTTGGCCGAAGCCATGGGGCTCAAAGCGTTTGCGCTGTTTAAACAGAAAAAAATGGCGGTTTTCTTTATCTTCTCCATGTTGCTTGGTATGTCTTTGCAGATTACCAATGCATACGCCAACCCTTTTATTAACGGTTTTAACTCGTTGATGGGGTTCGCGGGTTCGTGGGGCGCCAATAACGCCAACGCGCTTATTTCGCTTTCCCAAATTTCCGAAACGCTGTGCATCTTGCTTATTCCGTTTTTCTTAAAACGCTTTGGTATTAAGAAAGTAATGCTTATCAGCATGTTGGCGTGGGTGCTGCGTTTTGGATTCTTTGGTGTGGGCAACCCGTCTACGGGCGTGGGTATTGTGCTTTTGATTCTGTCCATGATTGTGTATGGCGTGGCGTTCGATTTCTTTAACGTTTCCGGTTCCTTGTATGTGGATAAAGAAACCGACCCTTCCATCCGCTCCAGCGCGCAGGGCGTGTTTATGCTGATGACCAACGGCTTTGGCGCGATGATTGGTACGCTGGGAGCCCAGTGGGTAATTAACAAATTGGTAAACGTTCACATCAACGCCTATACCGCCGCACACGGCTTTTTGCCCGCGGGCGACGTGTACCCGGCGGACGTTTCCAGCGCGATTATGACGGGCTGGAGTGAATCCTGGTTTGTATTTGCCGGATATTCTTTAGTGGTGGCCATCTTGTTTGCGGTCATCTTTAAATATAAACATAATCCGGCCGAAAACTAAGATTGGTTTTTGCTTGAAAACGGCGTCCTTTACGGACGCCGTTTTTTTTGTTAGGTGTATTGCAGGGCAACAAAAAACCGCTCCTGCAGGAGCGGTTTTAAATGGTGTTGGACTTGCTTAAGCGGCCACGGCTTTGTTAGCGGCTTTGGCCAAGCGGGATTTCTTGCGGGCGGCCGTTTTCCAGTGAATGACATTCTTTTTAGCGGCTTTGTCGATGCAAGAATCGGCTTTTTTCAAGTCTTCTTTCAGCGTGGCGGCTTTCGCTTTGGCGGAAGCGTTCACGGCTTTGGTGGCCAAGCGAACTTTTTTAATCAAACCTTTGTTTTCAGAAGTTCTTTTTTCAGCTTGGCGCTGCGCTTTGATGGCGCTTGTATGTCTACCAGTTTTTAATTTTGCCATTTAATAATTCCTCTATAGAAAAATCGGGTTACTAATATTTTAACCAATTATGCGCCTTGGGTCAACCCGTTTTTGGCCGCCCCGCGAAACGCAACGCGGGAAATGTTAAAATATACACATGGATCCGCGTCTTTCTATTTTACCAAATAAACCCGGCGTTTACATTATGCGCGCCAAAGAGGGTACCATAATTTATGTGGGCAAAGCCAAAAACCTGGCTGACCGCGTAAAACAGTATTTCCAAGAGTCCAACCTTTATTCGCGCGGATGGAAACTGCCCAGTCTGCTGCCGCTGATCGCCAAGATAGACTACGTTACCTGTGCCAGCGAACGCGACGCTTTGGTTTTGGAAGAAAAACTCATCAAGCAATACCAACCTTTTTTCAATTCGCTGGGCAAGGACGGAAAAAGCTACCCTTACCTAAAACTGACCATGAGTGAGGACTACCCCCGTCTTCAGCTCACGCGCCGCGTGATTCGTGGGAAAGATTTATATTTTGGGCCGTACCCCAAGTCCAGCATCGTTAGAAGTTTAATGCGTTTTTTATGGAAGAGCAAGTTTGCGCCGCTGCGTCCGTGCAAATGGAATTTTTCGCGCGAAAAGGAGCTCGAACCGCGCAAAATAAACACCTGTATTTACTATCATACGGGCCAGTGCCCGGCTCCGTGTGCGGGGAAAATTTCGTACGAAGATTACCGCGCGATCGCCCGGCGCATGGCGGATTTTTTAGAAGGAAACTTTGGCAATATCACTGAAAGCATTACCGCGCTGATGAAAGCGCATTCCGATAAAATGGAATACGAACAGGCGGCCGTTTTCCGCAATTTTTTGCACGCGCTTGCACATATGAAGGAACGCGTACTCGTCGGCCGGTTTAAAGACGAAAAAATCACCACCGCCATGGAAAACACCGATAAACTAAAACGCTTGGCCGAAGTAATCGGCATGCACAAGCTGCCTGCGCATATTGAGGCGTTTGACAACTCTCACCTGTTCGGACGCGAGGCCGTGGGCTGTATGGTGTGTTATATTAACGGCGAAAAGAACCACGAACATTACCGCCGTTTTAAAATCCGCTCCAAACTGCCCGAGCGCGGTGGAAGCGATTTTGCCATGATGGAGGAAAGTGTCTACCGTCGGCTGCGCCAAATCAAGCGCGATCCGTCCCAGGCGCCCGATTTGATTTTGCTTGACGGCGGTAAAAGCCAAATTTCCGCCGCGTTAAACGCATACGAGCGTGCGGGGATGTTTATTCCGTTTATCTCTCTGGCGGAAACACACGAAGGCATTTATTTGCCGGGCGCGGAAGAAAGTATTAAGCTTCCTATTGGAGACCCGGCCTTAAATCTGCTGATGGAAATCCGCGACGAAGTGCACCGTTTTGCCATCACCTACCACCGCAAACTGCGCGATAAGGCCGAAATCCACGGCCATCAAAACCAAACGGGGCTGATTGACGGAAAAGACCCCGCCGGACGCGATAACGGCTAATCTGCATCAGACAATAAAAAGGGCCGGGAGAAAATCCCGGCCCTTTTGGCGTAAGGATAAATTATTTGTCTTCTTTCTTAAATAAATTGCGCAAGAAATCTTCCACCAGCGTTTTGGCTCCCAGTCCAACGCCAATGCCAAACGCAAGGCCCATCGAAGCCAGCACAATAATCACCACATTGTTAACAAGCTGGGTGGCAAAGCCCAGGTTTTCCACGGCCAGCAT
>CAYUAA010000070.1:0-5938 GCA_964442585.1 uncultured Elusimicrobium sp.
CGCGGGTAATATCGGCCGACAAGGTGGTTTTACCGGTGCCGGAAAGACCGAAGAAAATGGCGCTGTCCTGTTTGTCGCCCACGTTGGCGGAGCAGTGCATGGTCATGATGCCTTTTTGCGGCAGGAGGAAGTTCATGATAGTGAACAACGCTTTTTTGTTTTCGCCGCCGTATTCGGTGCCAATAACGAGGACGATTTTCTTTTCAAAGTTAATCAAAATGGCGGTTTCGGACACGGTGCCGTCGGTGGCCGGATCCACTTTCATTTTGGGCAGACAGACCAAGGTAAATTCCGGCACAAAGGCTTTAAGTTCTTCTTGTTTAGGTTCAATGAACATGTTTTTTACAAACAGGTTCGTCCAGGCGCATTCGGTAATGGCGCGCACTTTTAAGCGGGAAGCTTCGCTGGAGCCGACGTACGCATCGCGCACGAACAGTTCTTTATCCTGCACGTAAGCTTGCACTTTGGCGAAAATTTTATCGAAGTATTCGGCTTTAATGCCCTTGTTGCTTTTGCAGTAAAAAAGTTTGCCTTCCACGTCTTTGGTTTCCACGAAGTAGCGGTCGTTGGGGCTGCGGCCGGTATGTTTGCCGGTGCTTACGCACAAGGGGCCGCCATAGACGATGTTGCCTTCTTCGCGTTTTAAAGATTCTTCATACAAAGCCGGCGTGGAATAGTTCCAATACACGGTTTTATCGGTTTTAAGACCCGCGTTTTCAAGTCCAAAATCCGGCTTAAAAAAATCCGGTTTAGCATTTATTGTTTTCATGTTAATCCCTCGTTACAATGTTATCCCCGATTGTAATTTCGTTCGGAGCCGTTTTATCAAGCGCCCAGCGGATGCGGCGCACGCCTTCGATAATAGAAGCCTTGTCCGCACAGAAGCTGATGCGCAAATACCCTTCGGCGCCAAACGCCCGACCGGGCACTACGGCCACTAAAGCCTTTTCCAGCAAATACTGCGCAAGCGCGTTGGAGTCCGCGTTATAGTGGCTAAAATCTGCGAAAGAATAGAAGGTCCCCGCCGGTTTAATTACCCGCACGTGGGGAATTTTATTCAATTCTTCCAACAGTGCGTTGCGGTTTTCTTCCAGAATCTTCCGTAAATCCGAAATGCAGCTTTGGTCGCCGGTTAAAGCGGCTGCGGCAGCCACTTCGGACAAATCGCTGTTGCAGGACGTGCTCTGCGCCTGCATGCGGCCCATGGCCGCGATGAGTTCTTTATCGGCAGACACCGCCCACCCGATACGAAGCCCGGTAAGCCCGTACAGCTTCGACACGCCGTTAATGATAACGAGGTTTTTGCCCTCTTTGGCGTACGCGCACGGATTGGGAACGGTTTGGCCATCGTAAACCAATTGGTGGTAAATATCATCCATCACCAAAAAGATATTGTTTCTTTCGGCAAATTCCACCACGGTTTTAATAAAACTTTCCCCATAAATTTGACCTGAGGGGTTGCACGGGCTGTTAATTAAAATGGCCTTGGTTTTAGGCGTAACGGCGGCTAAAATCTGCGCCGCGGTTACCTGCAAGCCGCTTTCCGGACGCACAATAACGGGAGTCCCCCCCGCCATACGCACCATTTCCGGATAGCTGACCCAATACGGAGCGGCAAAAACGACTTCGTCGCCCGCGTCCACGGCGGCCAATAAAAAGTTAAACAAGGCCTGTTTGGCGCCCGCGCTGATAAGTACGTTGGCAAGTTCAAAACGGCGTCCGTAGTATTTTTCGGTATAGGCTAAGACAGCCTCTTTTAAAGCCGGCGTACCCGAGCTGGGAGAATACTTAATTTTGCGGCTTTGGGCTTTTTGAATAATCGCGTCCACCGCCGCCTGCGGGGCGGGATAGGTGGGCTCGCCGCCGCCCAAATGAATGACGGCTTTCCCCGCCGCTTTAAGCGCGCGGGCCTGGGCGTTTATTTTTAAAGTTGGCGAATCGCCGATTTGAGAAGCTAGTTTACTTAACGAAAGCGACATAATTTTCCTCTACCGACATTCTAGCATTTAATTTAAGAAATGAATATCTTGTTTTTTCGAAAACATTACGCAAATAACAACAGTAATCCATCCAAACGAAAAACGGGCGAAATGATTTCGCCCGTTTGATTAAATGTTTTGGCTTAATCTGCGGTTATTTTTTGTCCACTGCGCGGTCCTGAATCTGCCCCGTAAAGGTGATATGGTTGCGGTGAATGGACCCCGCGAGCGCCGGGACTTCTTTGCGCACAAAATACTCGGGCACCAATACTAATTTACCGTCCACCCAACGCCAGCGGTTTATTTTTTTAAGCGGGAAGAAATCCGGCGTAAACAACGCCAAATAAGCGCCCAATCCTCCGCCGTCCAAAAACTGCGGCAGTTGTTCGCGGCCGGCTAAGCGGGCGCGCGGATAAATGGTGGCTTTTAAATGCGGGATAAAGTTCAAAGCCCGTTCCGCCTGCCCAACGCTTAACAAGTCTCGCGTCGGATCCAGACCGTCGCCCACCATGGTGCCGGCGCGAAGTTGATCCAAATTCGGTTTTTTCAAGTCTTTCACGTACGGGACGGTGGCCAGCGTCATCACGCGCGGAGCCATGGTTTCAAAATCAAACGCCACCACGGGGACGTTTTCAAACTCAACGGGTTCAAAACGGTTGACGGTGGACGTGCCGTCATATCCGGCGCGTACGGGGCCGGCGTAACCGCCGTCCGAAAACGACATTTGGCACACCCCGCCTACTTTGTCAAAATTGTTTACTTTAATGGTGAGAGACGACGGATCGCACCCAGAGTCGGCCAACATGGTGCTTTGCCCGCTTCCGGGCAACGCAAACGTTTTGCTCCATTCCTCCACCATCATATTGCCGTATTGTTCTACGGTTAAATAGCGGTCCCGGCGGCCCAGGATGAAAAAGTCCTGCACACGGTCCCACCACGACCGTTTTTCCTGACCGAAACGACTGATATATTCATCAGCGGCCAGGTTGCGGCGTTCGTTTTCCCACGCCACCCATTTGGGGCTGTTTAAATAAAATTCCGGAGTACTGCCTTTTTCAAAAAAAGCGGATCGGCGCGTTTGGGTGAAATAATCATACAGCGAAACCGTTTTTCCATCGGCCAACTCAACGGGGTCGCGCCATAATTTATTAATTAAAGTGCGGTCCGCGCGCAGACCGGGACGTTCGATTTCCTCCACCAGCGCGCGCCAATTGCGGCGCAGGCCAGCCGAAAGAGCCGGCTCATTGGCATACGCAAACCCCTGTGCAAACGTGTAATCTTCAAAAGCGGTGGCCATTTCCTTCAGCTCCACATTATGCAAATAAATGGAGCCGTCTTCTTCGGCCAACTCTACAAAGCGTTTGATATTTTCATTAAACTTATTTTTATAATAACCCGCAGGCAGACGGCGCGTACCCGGAATCAACTTATCGTCATACATAAAATCCGGTAAGCGGCCCGTTTGGCGGATCGGGTCCAAAATTACGCGTTCGGCTTCTTCCAACGGCATATAATAAAAATACTCCATTACGTTATTGGCTTTGGCGGCGGACATGCCGCGGATGGCTTCAATCTGGTCCCGCGGGCGGAAATAGCCGTTACCGTAAAATTCAAGCCAATCTTTAATTACCTGTTCTTCGTCCTGCAAGCCGGAAGGGTAACGCTTGGTGATAATGTTGGGGCGAATATTTTCTTCAAAAGTAGGCGCGGCGGAAGCCGAAGCCAGGGGAAGGACTGGTTCGCCCAGCAGCAGCGCGGGCTGCGTTAAATTAGGAGCAAGATCGGGCAATACCGGCGTTTGAGATACAGCGGCCGGAGCTTTTTTGGCGCCGGCCCCCACCGCCGCGTTTACCCGCAACTGGCGCAAATGATTGGCGGTAATAAGATATTGGGCCGAGGCTTTAGGCGAAAAATCAAATAAATTTAAACCGGGCTGACTAATCTGTTCCATCGATTCCCGGAAAACGGATACATCGCTTTTACGCACGTCACCCGATTTTTCGGGAATGTTTACAGAAATGTTTTTTTGGCGCAAAAATTCAACAAAGGACTCATAAGCGTCCGTACGCGGAGCCATTTTTAAAAGAGTTTCCAGACAGGCAAAATCATTCAACGCCGTCAGCCCGCGGGCGGCGGCCGTAAAAGCCAGAGGTTCCAATTCCCCAGCGCGGAGCGTCTGATACAGCTTCAGCAAAGCGGCCGCATCTTCTTGCGTGCCAAACCAGCCGATACCGTAAACGTCCCCCAACGCCTCAAGCGCCAAACGGACGGAAGAATCGGCAGGGTCCAACAACACGCCTGGACGCTGCGGGATTGTACTCAAGCGGCTGGTATGGGCCAGCAAGTTGCGCCGCAACAGTTGCAGCGCACCGGAAGAGTGTTCCGGTAAAACGCTAATTGTTTTATTGGAGCAAACGGTTAAAAATTCGTTACGCACCAACCGGGGAGCTTCGGGCGAGGCCAAGACGGAAGGAACCAATCTGTTCGAAAGCCGTCCGGCCGCCACCTGCCGGCGGATTTGCGCCGCGGGTAAAAGGGACTGCATGGCCGCCTGTTTCTGTACGCGTTGCGTCAGCCGCTGGCCAAGGGTGGAGAACTGTTTCCCCATTTTGGGAAATTGTTTCCATTGGGCCTGGGCCGGAACGCACAAGCTAATACCCAACATAAAAAGGATAAAACGTTTCATATTAAAAAATACTCCGAAAAAAAGAAAGACCTTCTATTATTATGATAAATCCCCATACCACAAGCAAGGGCCATTGGACCCAGAACAAACTAGGCCCCGCCCAGGCGGGGCCGTCAACCGGTAAAATAAGAGAACCGTTTACGCGCTTTACCCTAAGGCGGACAGTTTTTCCGCTAACGGGGCAAGAGCTTCTTCGCGCACGTATTCGATGCGTCCGTCGTCCACCGCCGCGGCGACGGACGGATTAAGCGGCAAACGCACCACGGGAGAAAGATGAAATTCCCGGCCCAATTCATCGGCGCGGGACTTGCCGAACACGGCCAGTTCTTTGCCGCAGTCCGTACATTTTAAATAGCTCATATTTTCCACCAAGCCCAAAACGGGAACGTTCATCATCTGCGCCATTTTAACGGCTTTGCCCACAATCATTTTTACCAAATCCTGCGGAGTGGAAACGATTACAATGCCGTCTACGGGCAGACTCTGAAAAACGGTCAGTGTTACGTCCCCGGTTCCGGGCGGCATATCGATAAACAAGTAGTCAACGTCTTTCCAAATAACATCCGTCCAAAACTGTTTGACGGTGCCCGTAATCAGCGACCCGCGCCAAATAACAGGGTCCGTTTCGTTTTCAAGCAGTAAATTGAGCGACATCACCTGTACGCCTCCGTCGCTGGACACAGGATAAATACCGTCCTGGTCGCCGGTGGCGCGTTCGTGAATACCGAACATTTTGGGCACGGACGGCCCCGTAATGTCCGCATCCAACACGCCACAAGAAAACCCGCGCCGCGTCATTTCGGCCGCTAACAGCCCCGTCACCAGCGATTTGCCAACGCCTCCTTTTCCGCTCACCACGCCAATAACATGTTTAATGCGGGAAAGCAAATGCGGTTTGTCTTTAGACATTTCGCCTTTGCGGCTGGAACAATTTGCACTGCAAGAAGAACAGTTGTGGGAACAGTTTTCGCTCATAATAAGAAAACTCCTATTTAATCCAATCAAAATTTTCGTCCGCCAGGCCGACAACGGATAACGTATCTTTTCCAATGCGGCGCACAGCGGCGTAACGGGCGTTTTCGTATTTTTTGCCCGTCCCTTCCTGAAAGAAAAACTGGTGCGGCACGCGGTAGCGGTCGTGTTCAAAACGCAACGTGACGCACTCCTCGCCTTCGGCGTTTAACGTCAGCACGCCTGCGGAAGTGATTTCCTGCAGCCCGCCGTTTGTACGCTTGCGCGTTTGCTGTACGGCGCAGAGTTTGGCGTCCTTATA
>CAYUAA010000071.1:0-5886 GCA_964442585.1 uncultured Elusimicrobium sp.
TTCTGGTCTCCTATAAAAAATAAATCTTTCAATATATTTTACAAAATTTATCCCGTCGCGTTACGCTCCAAACGCAACAACGCCCCGGCCGGACTTGGGCCGGGGCGTCCGCCATGCAAAAAAGCGTTACTGCGCAGAAGATACGGATGAGGGCCCTTCCGCCGCAGCGGGCTTCTTTTTAAACAGCCCGAACAGTCCCCCCACTCCTTTTTTAACGGCGTCGGAAGCGAAATTGTTCGTCACCCCTTGCGTAACCAACGACGACACCGACCCCAAAACGCTCATACTGCCCGTCGGTTCTGCCACCGTTCCGCCGATGTTAATTTTAAGTGGCATAATGCCGTCCGCATAATGTTTACCGGGGGCGGCCTGTACGCTCATGTCGATTTTTTCGGTCTTAAAATCCGTGCGGCCGGAAAGTGTAAACGATACCGTGTCCGATACAAAGGTCCCTTCGTTCATATTCGCTACGCCGTCTTGAAAATGGATGGCCGTATCGAACTGGTCGTACTTCATGCGTCCGTCCATTTTACGGCTGGAATACGGCACCATAATTTGCATGGGTTTGCCATCCGGCCCCGTTACCACTTTTACCACTTGTTCGGCGTTGGCGGCGGATTCTTGGGCGGCGTCTTCCTGCGCGTCCAGCCCGCTTAAAACGGAAAACACGTCCAACGAGTTAAATACCTTTCCCACCACGTTCAGTGAAAGGAACAACACTTTCGTCACCGGGCTGGCGTTGGTTAAGCGGTACAAATCGCGTATTTCGCCGTTGCCCGTACGCAGGCTTAAATCGCCTTGCGCGGATTTTAAATCCGGCGTCAGGCCCGATAAATCCGCCTGGAACGATACGTCCGTGCCGTAGAAAAACGGCGCGTCGAGGGAATCGATTTTGATGTCCACCAAAGCGTCCACAGGCGGAAGCGGCCACGGCGTTTTAACGTCGGGCGTCAGCCGCGTATCGTCCACAAATTCGGGCTCGGGCTGTTTTTGCTCCGGCATGGGAGGCAAAGCCACGCGGCGCGCAGACGCGTTCAGCACGGCGGCGATTTTGGCGGGCGTTTGCGTGATTTTAAAATCCATTAAGAAAGGAGCTTCGTTTAAAAGAGAGGAGAACTTACCGCGGGCAAAGCCGTTTTTAAAATCACCCGCTTCTTGCGCCGAAAGGGAAGCGTTTAAACCCTTAAAAATTCCGGCGTAGGGCACAAACGCGCCCACGTCCTTCAGCGTCACGTCCGCCGCCAGGCGTGCGTTGGAAACGTCGGCCGTGCCGTTTACCGCGCCCAATAAAGCGTACGGATCCGTCAATTCGGGCGCAACGGAAGCCAGTTCCGCCAAGTTCAGCGCAAAAACGCCGTGCGCATTATATTGCGGAGCGTTGGCGTAATCCAGCGTCCCGCCGCCGCTTACCTGAGCACCGGGCAGCGTAAGTCCAAAAGAGGAAACGTCCGCCTTTTTGGCAGGTAAATCCAAAAACAAAGCAGCCGCCAAGCGCATCTGCGGAATTAAAAACGCGGGCAGATCCGGTGCAAACGCGGCCAACGCGCCGGAAGATACGCGGCGCGCATCCGCCGTCAGTTCTACTTGCGGGCGTTCAAAATCGCGGGCGGAACCTTGCAAGGTGAGGGCTGCTGTCCCGCTGCGCACCGACAACGCCGAAAGCGTCGCATAGGCGTTTTTCAAATCCATTTCCGCCAGGTGCATATTGGCTTGCAAGCCTACCGGAAAAAAGGACGAAACACCGTTCGCCCGGTACTCGGCCATGGCGTTTAAGCGGATTTCAAACAAGCGGTCCGTCCCCACCCCATGCGCCAAAAAGGCCGCCTTATGCACCAAAAGCGACAACTCCGGCAGCTGTGAATAGGCAAAATTAACGTTGCGTAACGACACACGCTGCGCCGTGACGCGAAACGGAAAAGAGGAAGTCCCCTCCTCCTCCTGCTGCGCAGAAGAGGAAGGAGAAAGAGAGTCGAAATTGAAACTTCCGTCGGCGTTTTTAATAATTTGGACATACACGCCGTTAACGGCCAGCGAGCGGATTTTAATATGTTTGTGCAGCAAATGCCACCACGAAATACGCAAACGGAGCCGCTCCACTCCCACGAATGTGCCTTCTTTAAAACCGCCGGCTTCGGATAGGGCAAACCCGTTTACTTTCACCCCCAGCAAACTGGCGGAAAGTTTTTCCAAACGCACTTCGCGATTGAGCGAGGAGGACAGTTTTTCCGTCACCCAACGGCGCATCCTGTTGGAAGAAGACGTCCAACGCAGGCTTAAATCAAATCCGACAAGCAAAATAACCGCCGCCAGCACGATGTGTGCGGCGCGCAGACTCCATTTTTTCATAAAAATTCCCCCGCCGGGACAACCCGACGCTTACAATCTATACGGGCAACCGCCAAACGGCTACCGTTTATTTTATTTATTTTTCAACGGCGGATTGTACCGCCGGGATGCGGCCAGACTGTATTTGCAGCCGCAATAGGTTTGGGCGTAAAGGCCCAGTTCTTTGATAAGCGCGCGGCGCAATTCTTCCAGCCCCCCTTTGCGCCAGTTAACGGGCCAATACGGTTTTACACTAATGTACCACGCCCGGCGGGCCGCTTCGTTGACTTGCGCTAAATCTTTATAACGCGATACCCCAAGCACCGAAGTCAACGCGTCAAACTTATGCCGCAGAGCATATTCCTGCGCTTTTTTGAGACGCATGTAAAAACAAGCCGAACAGCGTTTGCCGCGCTCCGGCTCGTTCTCCAGGCCCGCGACGGCTTTGTCCCATTCTTCCGGCTCATAGGGAAGTTCGGCGAATTGTAAGCCGAAATGCTCGCACACGCGGCGTTGTTCGTCGCGGCGTTTTTCGTATTCGGCCGACGGATAAATATTGGGATTATAAAACAAAACGGTGGCATCGGTTCCCTCGTCCGCCAGTTTTTTGATAACGGCGCAGGAACACGGCGCACAGCAGGAAAGGATTAACAGTTTTGGTCCGGGCATATTTATATTTTACTAAAAGAAATATCTTCTTACTCTTTTTGTTAAAATAAGAAAAATACTTTTTCTTATTTTTCTTACAGAAGAAAAAGAAGAAAACATACTGGCCGGCCACACCCATAAAATCCAAGTTCGTTCGGCACATTTTATAACTTGTTATGCTCGAACCAATACAATGCGTTCTCCGCCCGAAACGGATTTTATAGACAGGTTAAGGCCGGGAATAAATGATAAACGCTTTGTATAGCCGGAGCAAAGAGAGGCAGCGGCGCCAGAGGTTGGGCTTCCCGCTTCTCAGCTCCCTTGAGCTCCTCAAACCACTCTGTTTTGGACAAGTTGCCACAAACTGGACAACCAATCCAAAAGATATTTTCAATTCATCACGCAAATGTTGCTTCGACGCTCCAATCGCGCCGAAACAACTAAGTTTGCTATCGTTATTATTTCTTGCGTTACGTAAAAAGACCCCGCTCTCGCGGGGTCTTTTTAGCATTCAATTCATCACGCAAATGTTGCTTCGACGCTCCAATCGCGCCGAAACAACTCAGTTTGCGATCGTTATTTTTTCTTGCGTTGCGTAAAAAGACCCCGCTCTCGCGGGGTCTTTTTAGCATTCAATTCAATCTAACTTAGTTGTTGGACTCTTCTTCCGTTTTGAACGAATCTTGCAACAGCTGGCCCAAGGTCGGGCGCGGGGCTTGCTTCAAGTATTGGGCGACCACTTTGCGGTTTTGCACCTGGTCATATTTCTTAACGGAGAGGTTCACCGTAAAGGTTTCCGGGTTTACGCCCACCACCAAAGCGGTAATAGTATCGCCTTCTTTGGCGGCAAAGTCGCGACCCATTTCGAAGGGGCTGATGAAACCTTTGGTGTTGTTTTTACCAATCGTGCATTCCACGCCGTTTTCCATATCCACTTTCGTGATAACGGCTTTAACGGAGCTTTTGTACGGATAGCGGCGTTTCAACGCGTCGGCCGGGTTCAAGAAAAGCTGTTTCAAACCGAATTCCAAGCGCGGAGTTTCTTTATCCAGGCTCAAGAGCTTAGCTTTGAGACGTTGGCCGCGGCGGAAGTTGGCAATCGCGGTTTCGGGTTCTTTCCAAGCGATGTTGTCCAAGGTTACAACGCCTTCAATGCCGTGGAAGCGAAGGAACAATTTTTCTTTGTCCACTTTGGACACTACGACGCGAAGCACGTCGCCTTCTTTAATTTCGCCCAGAACCTGATCGCGGCGGACGGCTTCGTCCTCTTCCAACACTTGTTTGCGGGAAACGATGAGTTTCTGTTTTTCTTTGGAAAATTCAACAATTTGCGCTTTGATTTTTGCGCCTACGGGTAAGTAGTGTTTGTAAGCGGTGTGAAGTTCGGACAAGGAAAGCGGCATAAAACCATTTACGCCGAAAACCTCCACAATATAACCGCCTTTTACGCATTGTACGATGGTGCCTTTGACGCGTTCTTTGTCTTCGTAGGCTTTTTTGCAGATATCCCAGCCCAAAAATTCCAAGGCTTTTTTATGGGACAGAATGGAAGGTCTTTCGTCGGAACCGCGTTTTACCAAAACGGCGGAAACGGTATCCCCCACCGCGGGAAGCGGTTTGCCTTCAAATTCGGACACGGCGATAGCGCCTTCTTTTTTCGCGCCGGTATCCACTAAAATGTAATCTTGGTTAATCTGTACGACGGGTACGTCTACAATTTCTCTTTTGTACAACTTCTCCGATAAAGACTCTTGCTGCGCAATTAACTGGTCCATCGTCATTTCTTGTTCGTTAATTGTTTCTTCGGTTTGTTTAATTTCTTCGTTTGTCGTCATAAGTCCTTATTACAGGCTCTCCCGGCGGGAAAACCTGCGTTGACCTCCGTTAGATGTGAATTGAATTTATTGCTTCCATTACGTCGTTTGCAAATTTTTTATACTGCGCCTTGGGTTCCAAAGCGGGATCTTTTTTAAGCTCGATCACCGTGCCGAACTTCACGCGGATTTTGCGCACCCAGGGCCACCCGAACGTCCCCTCCACCTTGACAGGCAGTACAGGCGCGCCGGTTTTATATACCAAAAAACCGATGCCGCTTTTGGGCTTTTGCGGTTTACCCGTTTTGCTGCGGGTACCCTCGGGGAACATTACCACGCTTTGGCCTTGTTCCAACGCGTGCACCACTTCTTTGAGGGCGCCGAAGTCCCCAATCGTGCGGGAACGGTCTACCGGGATGTAGCCGCTTCGGCGGAAAAACCATCCCAACCCCGGTACGGAAAACAACTCTTTTTTGGCCACAAAACGGGAATCCCGCACCAGCCCGGCAAAACTGCCGATGGCCGGCGGGTCGGCGTTGGACAAATGGTTGCCCGCTATGATAAGAGCGCCGGTTTTGGGGATGTTATCCAGCCCCTCCACCTTAAAATCGTAACAGGTTCTAAAATAAACCCTCGCAATTAATTTTATCAAATTAAGAAGCATGATGCTCGAGTTTCTCCAAAACCGCCGCAATCACCTGCTGCATGTTGAGGGCGGAAGTGTCGATAATCAGCGCGTCATCCGCCGGTTTTAAGGGGCTGGCGGCGCGGTGGGAATCGCGGTAATCGCGTTCCCGGATCATGGTTAAAATTTGTTCATAATCGGCGGGCTGGCCCGCTTCTTTTAACTGTTTGACGCGGCGGTTGGCGCGTTCTTCGGCGGAGGCATCCAAATAAAACTTAATTTCCGCATCCGGGAACACCACGGTGCCCACGTCGCGCCCTTCCATGACGACGCCGCCGCTTTCGCCCACTTCACGCATTTTCTCAGTAAGCACACGGCGCGCCTCGGCATTGGTCGAAACGCGGCTGGCCACGCCTCCCACTTCTTCCAAATGCAGTTTGGAACCCAAAAATTCGCCGTTTACAAACATTTTTA
>CAYUAA010000072.1:0-5792 GCA_964442585.1 uncultured Elusimicrobium sp.
TCCAAACCCACCGATAAAAATGCCGAAGTGGTAAAATTGACGGTGGCGGCAGTAAAAAGCGTTTATAAAAATACGCCGCGCCCGATGGGTGTAGGCGGGGGAACCGTCAGCTCGTTCTTGCGCAACGCGGGATATGCGGCGGTAGTATATTCTAAGCTGGACGATATGGCGCACCAACCCAACGAATACAGCAGCATCAAAAATACGCTGGGTGACGCTAAAGTGTTTGTGCTTATTTCGCTTAATTTTAAATGAGGCTGATTATGAAAAAAGGTTTTACTGTAGCAGAAATTATTATTATGGTGGTGGTGTTTGCCCTGCTGTTTGGGTTTACGGTGCCGAAATTTATGACGTTGGTGCATAAAGCCCAGGAAGGGAGCACCAAACATAAATTGGTAAAAGTGCGCAGCGCCATTGCCGCGTATTACGGCGAACACGAAGGCATGTATCCCACTGACGACCTTTCTTGCCTGGTGCCGGCGTATCTTGAAAAAATGCCGCAGGCCACCGTGCCGGGCCATGCGCCTTCGGCTCATGTGTCTCACGGTACGTTCGAGCAGGCGTTTACCAAAACCGGCGGCTGGGCCTACGTTAGCGACCCTTCCGACCCTCGCTACGGGGACTTTTTCGTAAACGCGGACCGGGATGACAGCTACGGCAAAGCCTGGCACACGCATTAATATTTTCCCCTGTCAAACTTGGCGGGGGATTTTTCTGTTCTTAGGAGAAATAAAACTGGTATGGAAACGCTTATTTTGGTTTTTGCCGCGCTGTTCGGCTTAATTTTTGGTAGTTTTTTAAATGTATGTATTTACCGTATTCCGCGCGAAAAATCGCTCGCGTGGCCGCCTTCGTCGTGTCCCGGGTGCGGCGCGCGCATTAAATGGTACGATAACGTTCCGGTGCTGAGCTATTTGCTTTTACTGGGCAAATGCCGCAGCTGCAAAAGCCCTATTTCCATTCAATATCCGGTGGTGGAGTTGCTTACCGGCGCCTTGACGGTGTTGTTTGTGTGGCGTTTTGGCCTGACGGCGTGGACGTTTGTGGCGGTGGCGGCCGTGTATGCGCTGATTGCGCTGTCGGTTATTGATTTTCATTTTATGATCATCCCGGACCGTTTTTCCCTGGGGCTTATTGTGCTGGGCTTGGCGTTTGCGTGGTGCAATCCTACTTTTTCCGGCGTCTGGTGGCAGAAAGAGGTGTCCTCTTTATTAGGCGCGGGTGTGGGGCTTTTTGGCGTATTGGCGATTGCCCTTATCGGCACATGGTTGTTTAAAAAAGAAGCCATGGGCGGCGGCGACGTAAAACTGATGGGCGGCGTGGGGGCGCTGATTGGCTGGGAAGGCGTAATTACCACGGTGGTGCTCGCGTCGTTTTTCGGTTTGGTGTATGCCGTATTTTTGATGATTTTTAAAGGTAAAAAAGGCGGCGATGCAATTCCGTTCGGACCTTTTTTAAGTTTGGGGGCGCTGATTAATTTGTTTTATTTGGTCAAGCCGTCAATGTTGGTAATAGAGTTTTAGTTTCAGTTTATTTTGCAGCCCGGGCGCATTGGCGTCCGGGTTTTTTATTGGTTGAGCCGAATAGGGGGGATAGGCCGTGCGCCGATTTGTTCGTCGGGAGTCAAACAATAACAAACCCCAGTTAAACCCGGGGTTTGTACAGGAAATATAAAACTATTTTCCGTCTTTTAAAAGCGCGAGGTGTTGGGCCATTTTGTTAAACGCTTGGGCGCGGTGGCTGACTCGGTTTTTTTGTTCTTCCGTCATTTCCGCCAAGGTTTTTTGGGTATTTCCCACCAAAAACAACGGATCGTAGCCAAAGCCGTTTTCTCCGCGGTAACCGAAGCTGATAAACCCTTCCAATTTCCCTTCAAACGTTTGTACATTGCCGTGCGGCGTAGCCAGGCACGCCACGGTGCGAAAACGCGCCGTGCGCTGGGGTAAAAGCGTTCCGTCCAGTGCGGTCAAAAGCTTGCGGTTATTATCGTCCGCATCGGCGTGTTCTCCGGCGTAGCGGGCCGTGTATACGCCCGGCTGTCCGTTCAGCGCGTCCACTTCCAGCCCCGTATCGTCCGACAGGGCAGGCAGCCCCGTCGCTTTGGCTGCAAACGCGGCTTTTTGTTCGGCGTTGGCTTCCAGCGTATTGCCGGTTTCGGGCGGCAGTTGAAGATCGTCGAAGTCGGCCAGACTGAGGTATTGCACTGGCGTTCCGTTATTTAATTGTGCGGGCAAAATAGCGATCAATTCTTTAAATTTATGCGGATTGCCCGTAGCTATTAAAATTTTCATGTATCTTATTTGCTGTTTTCCATGCGGGCGACTTCATCAATTAAATTCAGCGATACGCGGTAAGATTTATACATATCGTCTTCGCTGAGCCATTCGGTAAACGCGTGCGGGTTGTTCTGCCCGGTGAAAATGGTAAAAGCGCCTTTGCCCAATTTCAGAAGGAACATGGAGGCCGTAGTTCCGGCGCGTTCTTCTTTAAAGTCCGGGGTTACGCCCGCGGCGGCAAATGCGCGGCGGGTAATATCCATCGCTTGCGGATGGACGGATTCCCCTACGTTGCCGTAGTTGCGGCGTACTTCAGTGGAGATTTTCACGCCGAAAGCTTTCTCAATATGAGGAATCTTTTTCTGTAACAATTCTTTCCACTGGTCTAATTCTGCCTGGTTGAAACCGCGCAGACGGAAATCCAATATCGCGACGCTGGGAGTATTGGCGGGATAATCGATGTGGTGCAGTTCCGCATAACCCTGTTTGCCGATACTGCGGTTGGGCAGCGGCAGGGGGGAGTTTTCTTCTGTCATCGGGCAGATGCTGGTGCTCAGCACGCAAGCCGGGAACCAGGCGTTAATATAGCCGTTCTCCGCTGCGTGGGACTGGTGCCCCGGGTGACCTTTTACGGTGACGAGTACTTGTTCGGCGTTGAAATTGCCGACGACCACTTCTCCGTTTACGCCGCCGTCAAAGTCAAAGGCGATGTCCGGGTTATAGGGGGTTTCTTCAATAAATTCGGCGGCGCGGCCGACGTCTTCGTTCGGCGCGAGTACGACTTGGATTTTGCCGTGCGGTTTCTGCGGATTTTGCGCCAGGGTTTGCAGCATGGTCATGATGATGGATACGCCGGCTTTATCATCGGCGGAGAGAATGGTGTTCCCGTCGGACGTAACGATGGTTTTGCCAATTTGGGTGGACAAGTACGCTCCGTCGGCTTGGGCCGGGTCGATTTTTCGGCCGTTTTCCAAGAAAATGGTTTTGCCGTCGTATTTTTCAATCAAGCGCGCTTTAATGCCGGTGGCCGGATTGTCGGGCGTTACGTCATAGTGACAGCTGAAGCCCAGCGTAGGGGCTTCCCGTTCGATGTTGGACGGAATTTCAACGTAAATATAATAATGGTCCGAGAGCGTTACGTTTAAACCGAAGGACTGGATTTCGGCGTATAATTTTTTAGCCGTTTCAATTTGTACGTCTGTAATCTGTTGGGTTTCGCTGCTTTGGCTGTCGTAGGTGGTGTATTTTAAAAAGCGGTCCAGCAGAATTTGGCGGTAAGGGTTGTCGGCGCGGTGAAGCGTTTGGCGAGCGACGGAGCGTTTAACGGCGTTAGCGAGGGTAACGTCTCCCGCCGCGGCGTTGATTTGGCCTAACCCCAAGGCCGCCATAATCGATAAAATAATAAAATAATTGCCTTTCATTAATATCCTCCAAAGATATTTTTACAAGTTATTTTATTGTAATAATTCCTCTCGTGTCCCGCAAGGGCCAAAGGTCCTATTTCTCTTTGGGTCTTGCGCCAGAGGGTTTGTGGAAAATGCAGGCGATAAAAAAACCCCGCTTTTGCGGGGTTTTAAATTCCAACGGAGAGGGAGAGATTCGAACTCTCGATACGGTTTCCCGTATGCAGTCTTTCCAGGACTGTGCCTTAAACCGCTCGGCCACCTCTCCAAAAATCGGTGTGCGGCTTAGTTCTCTTTTATTATAGCAAATTAACGCAATAGTGAAAACTTTATTTTTCGCGCGATCTACAGGCTAACGTCTAAAGCGTTTAATTTCCATTCCCAATACGCGGCCAATTAACATTAACGGCAATAAAATAAAAATGCTGAAGGCGGCCACAAAAAGCGTCATAATAAACCCGAAGGAAAGCACCAAAATGCCGCCAAGCACGCCGCCGGTATCTCCTTTGGGGCGGGCGCGGTCCCGCGGCGCGTTGGGTTCAAACACCGGGCGTCCGTTTTCGTCCAACACTTCGGCTTCCACTATTTCTTCGGCGGGTGCAAGTTCTTGTTTTTTCATACTTTTCTTATGACGGATACGCTGTTTTGTTTAGCGCAAAAACGGATTATACCGCCCTGCCTAAACGCGGCGGGGCTGTATTTGCTATAGTATATATATATTTTTTCATCTGTACAAGGAGCTTTCATGCCTGTCGTCTTTCCTAAAAAACAAAAACTCGCTTTAAAAGAATTATCCGGCGCAAAAACCTATTTGCAGCATATTAAATGCAATTTAAAATTGCCAGCCAAGGCTATTGTGTGTCCGTTGTCTTCAATTACCAAATTTGTGCTTAGCCAAGGCAATTTTAAAAAATACAATTGTGAAGCCGATATTTATGTGGACGAAAAAAAAGGCCTTTGTTATGTAACGGGGTTTGGAATTGGCGCGCCGGCGATGGGTATGGCGTTGGAAGTGTTAATTGCTTTAGGCGTAAAAGAGCTCGTACTTATGGGGATTGCCGGTTCTTTGCAGCCTGAAGTATTGGCGGGGGATATTGTAGTCTGCAGCGGTGCGGTTGCCGATGAGGGGTTGTCGGGGCACTATACCGCGGAAAAATTTTTGCTTCCGTCCGCCGTGCTTACCAAACGCTTAGATGCTTGTTTAACCAAGGCTGGGCTTGACCATCATGCCGGCCCCACCTGGACGACCGACGCCATCTTCCGAGAGACCGCCGCCGAAGTGGCTTTTTATCAAAAGAAAAATATTTTAACAGTGGAAATGGAGGCCTCGGCCTTTTTTGCCATTTGTTCGCAGAAAAAGGTCAAGGCCGCTGCCGCGTTTGCCATTAGTGACGAGCTTTACCAACTAAAATGGGAACCGCACTTTGGCGAGGGGTTAATGTTCCAACATTTACATGACATTTACCACGCGGCCGAACAAGCCTTGCTTAAATAAAATATCCGCTTAAATGCACCCGCAAGGGTGCATTTTTTTGCCGTCTTTTACCCGTTATAAATTGGTAAAATATAAATAGGTTACGCGTGAAGTCACATCACGCAATTTACAAAACCGAGGAAGAAACTATGTTACCTAAAGCGTACGAACCGCAAGAAGTAGAAAAAAAGCTGGCCGAAAAATGGCAGAACGCCAAACTTTTCGCTGCCAAAGCCGATAAAACCAAAAAACCTTTTGTTATTGTTATTCCGCCGCCCAACATTACGGGCGCGTTACACATGGGCCACGCCCTTAACGACACACTGCAAGACGTTCTTATCCGCTCCCACCGCATGTTTGGCGACGAAGCTTTCTGGGTCCCGGGCACGGACCATGGTGGTATCGCCACGCAGAACGTAATCGAGAAAAAGCTCGCCAAAGAAGAGCATAAATCCCGTCACGATTTAGGTCGCGAAAAATTTATCGAAACCGTTTGGGATTGGTACAACGAATGCGGAAACGCCATTTTCAATCAGTTTCGCAAAATGGGCTGGGCGCTTGACTTGTCCGACATCCGCTTTACTATGGACGAAAAACGCGCCAAAGCCGTTTTTGAATGCTTCCGCCAATGGTGGGAGA
>CAYUAA010000073.1:0-5749 GCA_964442585.1 uncultured Elusimicrobium sp.
AGTAAGTTGTCTGCACTCATACAATTAAGTCTCCTATATAGATTTCTTCCGGGCCCGTGGCGGTGCGCAGGACGAGCGTTCCGTTGGGGGATACGTCCTCCGCCGTGCCGAAAATCGTTTTTTCGCCGTTTTTAACGGTTACTTCTTTACCTAAGGCGGCAAAGCGTTTTAAATAGTCCGGGCGAATGGTTTTAAAGCCCTCTGCGGAAAGAGCTGGATAGTCCCGCCAGAAAAATTCGAGCACCAACTCGAGTACACGTTCTTTGGTGGCGTTGATTCCTAATTCTTTAAGAGAGGTGGCGGGCTGGTCTACTTTGTCGAGCCCTTCTTGGGCCACGTTTACACCCGCGCCGATTACTACGGCCTCTACCCGGCCTTTGGTAGTGACGGCTTCACTTAAAATGCCGCAAATTTTTTGCATGTTCACTTGTACGTCGTTAGGCCATTTAATTTTAGGATCTGCGCCCAGCTCTTCCAACGCGTGACAGATGGAAACTGCCATCAGTTGAGTGAGGTTGGCCAAAAAACGGGTGTTTTGAGGTTTGAGCAGAATTGAAAAATACAGTCCGCCCTCGTCCGATATCCATTTGCGGTTGAAACGCCCTCGTCCGGCGGTTTGCCTGTCGGCATATACGGCGGTTCCGTGCGGCAGGGAAGCGCGGTTGTTTTTTAGGTAGGTGATGGTGGAATCCAACTCCTCAAAATGGATGGGCGTTTGCATACTTTTATTGTAACAAAATAAAGGCGCAAACGGATACAAAACGGTGTGTTTTTTAGTTGGGAGCGTTGGGGGCTTTTCCGGGCCGTGTTCCAGCGGGGCGTCTTTTCTAAAATCTGGTTTAGTTCATGGAGTTTAAGGCGGCGTGCAAAAGAGTTCGTTCGGCCGCGGCTATAAAAACTTTCTGCTTGTTTTTTTGTACCGACAAAAAATAAGCCAGAAGTTCGCCGCCCGGGCTGTGCTTCTTCTTTTTCTGGCAGCAGAAAAAGAACGAAAAAGACTGCCCGGCCATACCCATAAAATCTAGTTTCGTTCGGCGCATTTTACAACTCGCTCTGCTCGGACAAATAAAATGCATTCTCCTCCTGAAATGGATTTTATAGACGGGTCAAGGCCGGGAATAAAGGACAAACTCTTTTTATAGGCGGAGCAAGGGGGCAATACATAATAAGGAAATATCTTTTGCGTATTTGCTTTTCAGTGACATATCTAAAACAGAGTGGCTTAACCAATCAGGAGAGTGGGGATATGTTGGGCTCTCCTGTTCTGGGTCCTCAGCAAGAGGGTTGATTTGTTTTTTTTTTTTGATAAATTGGGAATTATTACTTCTTTATGAGGGGGGATATATCCCATGTATCAAAATACGGGTTTTACGCTGATAGAGTTGTTGGTAGTGGTTTTAATTATCGGTATCTTATCTGCGGTGGCGTTGCCGCAATATACGAAGGCGGTGGAGAAAAGCCGGGCGACGCAAGGGATGGCGTTGGTGAAAAGTTTGGTGGATGCGCAAAAAGTATATTTTATGGCGAACGGAACATATGCCGCTAATTTTGACGAGTTGGATATTTCTCTTCCGGGAAACCCGACGGGCAGCGACGTCTCCATTAATGATTTCGACGTGGCTATGCATGCGATGACCTCTTCCTATGCGCATATTCAGGCTATGTACAAACGCCGAACATACGGTGAAACTTGGTATATTTCGTTTTATTTGAACCGCAACAAACTCTATTGCGTAACTGCGGCGGGAAATGTGACGGGAAATAATTTTTGCAAGAGCTTTAACCCGCAGTCGGAAGCGTGCCCGGAAAGCGGATTTTTGTGTTATCCCATTTAATCGGCTTGCATGCCAAATTGTTTGCGGATAAAAACCCCCGCGTTTAAGCGGGGGTGATTTTTTGGAAACTTATATTTGCGGACGTTTGCTGCGTTCCGCGGCAAACAAGATGGCCGAAATCATGCTGGATTCGTCGGCCTTATCTTTGCCCGCGATATCAAAAGCGGTGCCATGCGTAGGGGAAGTGCGGGTAAATTTAAGTCCGGCGGTGATGTGTACGATAGGTTCCTTGGCTGCCAGTTTAAGCGGCAAAAGAGCCTGATCGTGATACATACACAGGATGCCGTCGTACTGCCCGCGGGCGTGCGCCTGCCATAAACTGTCGGCCGGGAACGGGCCATGCGCGCAGAGGCGTTTGGCGTTAAGGGTGCGGATAACGGGTTCCAAACAGGTTTGTTCTTCATCGCCGAATTTGCCGTTGTCGCCGGCGTGTGGGTTGAGCGCGCACAGCGCGATTTGCGGGTTGTGAATGTTCAATTTTTCCAGCGCGCCGATAAACTCCTGAGCGGCGTGCAGAACGCGCTGTTTGGTAATCAGCGGGGGAACGTCTTTTAAAGCGAAATGTTCGGTTACCAGGGCGCAGCGCAAGCGGCCGGAAATAAACGTCATCAGGCCGTTTTTGCCGGCTTTGTCGCGCAGAAATTCGGTATGGCCCGTATAGGGAATGTTTGCCATCGTCCAACTCTGTTTGGAAATAGGGGCTGTCACCAGAGCACAGCCGGTTTGGTCTGCCATTTTACAGGCCAGTTCCAACGCTTTGAACGAAATCAGTCCGCCGGCCGGGGTAGGGCCTGGTACGGCGTCCTGTAAACATTCACACGCTTCCATATTGATTAAGCGGCCCAGGCGGTCGGTAAATCCCGCACGCGCGAGGGAACAAGGCTCTCCTAAAAGAACCGGATTGCAAGCTTGCTGGACGAGAGGGTTTTTTAAAGCCTTAACAGTTACTTCCGGGCCAATCCCCAAGGGATCGCCGGCTGATATAAATACGAGGGGTTTCATAATTTGTCCGTTAAACGCAAAAAAGCAAAGTGGGAGTTTTCTTTTTTGGTGCTGCTAATGAACAAACTTCGTGTTTATCCTTGTTTTGGTTTTATTTTTTGTCCGTGGCGGAGGGTTCCGTTTTCGCTTCGGGCTGAGCCTTGGCGGCGGAATCCGTGAGCAGTTTGTCCGACTCATAGGTCTTCGTAATTTTTACGTCGGCCTTGTTGTAAAGCTGCTCGATGTACTGGGCCATGGCCAGTTGTACGCGCTGCTGTGCGAGGTATTGGGCCAAGTCGCGGGAAATATCTTCGTAGGAAATAGATTTTTCGGCCCGTTTTTCTTTAATCTTGATGATGTGATAACCAACCTCGCTTTTAATGGGTTTACTTACTTTGCCAACACTAAGCGTAAAAGCCGGTGTGTCGATTTCTTTCGGAGCGACGCCTTTAATTAAAATCATATCCCCGCCGGCGGCCAAGGCTGCTTTGTCTTCGGTGTATTTTTTGACGGCGGAGGAAAAATCCAATCCGGCGTCGATTTCTTTTTTAATTTGGTTGGCGCGTTCTTCTTTTTGTTTTACTTCTTCGGGTTTCATGTCTTTTGTGGTGGCCAAAAAGATATGTCCGATGCGCACCTGTTCGGCGGTAAGCTGTTTGAGTTTGGCCGCGATAAGCTGCGCTTCTTTCAGTTTCATGGGGTCTTCTTTTTCAAGCTCTTTGATTTTTTTGGTGTTATTTTTCATCACCGCTTCCACATTGGCGTAGAGGGCTCTGGCGTCCGCTTCTTCCACGGGGGTAACCATTTCTTTCAATTTGGTTTCCATGAGTTTGCGCACGGCCACGTCTTTTTTGATTTTTTCTTTATAGCGTTTAAGCGTCATGCCCTGTTTTTTAAGGGCTTCGTTAAAGCGTTTGTCCGCGCCTTTGGGGTCTTCTTGTCCGGTTGCTTCGTTTACGATAAAGCGCGTTTTGATTTCATTGATGCCGGCGTCCACTTCGGAATCTTTCACTTGGATTTTTGCCTCTTCCGCGGCCTGATATAAGAGCTCTTTGGAAATCAGCTCTTTTAATACTTCGCGGCCCAGCGCGTCCTGGGCGTAGGGCTGCTGTAAAATTTGGGGCGCGGCGGCCTGGTATTGCCCGATAACGCCTTGGAGGTAGCTGTCGTATTCAGACGCCAACACCGGGCGTCCGTTGACGGTGGCGACGGAAGAATCAATCTTGGCGGCGTAGGCGTTTGCCCCCGCGGCAGCTAACAAAACAGCTAAAATCAGTTTATTCATTTTTATCATAAATTACGACCTCGTATTTATTTTGTAACGCTTCCAGCGAAGCGTCCAGTTTTTTATTTTCCAAAACAGCGCGGATGCGCGGCTCGGCTTCTTTGCGCGAGAGGCGTTTTTCACCCGTTTTCATTATTATATGAAATCCTAACGGGGTTTTGATAAACCCCTGTACGCTGCCGTTGACGGATGTGGCGGCGATTACCTCCAAACTGGGGATAAATTCCCCGGGCATGAAGGAAAATTTTTCATTACGGATGACTTCGGGCGCCACACTGTATTGCTTGGCCATGGCGTTCCATTTGGAGGGTGACGCTTTAAGCGTGCGCAGCACCTGGTCGGCCGTTTGGGCGTTGTCAAGAATGATTTGGCGCACAGTCATCTCGTAGGGATATTTTTTGTAATAGTCATCGATTTCTTTATCTGTTACTTCCAGTTGTCCGTCTTCTTTTAATTTGTCGTACCACATTTGTTCCAGGGTTTGTGCGGCGTATTCTTCGTAAATTTCATCCAGCTGCGCGCGTTTGTCGGCCGTCAGCGCCAGGTAGACGTTACTTTCGTCGAGTCTGTTTTGTTTGGCGTCCAACTCGATTAATTTTTCCCGCGTGATGATATTAATCAGGTTCAGCCGTCCGATGGGTGTTTGGGCGAATTTGCGGTCCTCCGGCGACAGAAGGCGCAGGCGCGCGTCCACGTCTTCCTGCGAGACGGTAACGTTGCCGATGCGCGCGGCCACTTCGGGAGCGGTGGTGCGTTCGGGCTGCTGCGGTTTTTTGCAGCCCCAGGCGGCTAAAATAAGTAAGAAAATGATAAAACCCTTTTTCATATTTATATACTATATCATTTTTGCGCCCCGGTTAGCCGTTCGAAAAACGTTAGGGTTTCTTCGGCAAAACGGGACGGATCCTGTCCGGCGGGAGGTGTTAAATGAAGCCCGTCGCCGTTTTTGGATTTGGTAAATTCCACGTTTTGCGGGCCGAAACGGTTGAACAGTTCCGCCGGCAGCTGCGGCGGCATTTGAAACCGGCGCGTGAACAGCAATTCCAATTTTTCGTCAATCCAGTCCACATGGTAGATTTCCATTTTTCCCGCGCGAACCGAAAGCGCAAACAGGCGCGTTAAATTTAAAATTTCCTGCGGTACGGGCCCGCACAAATCGGCCAGGCGCGCTAAAATTTGCCTTGTTTTGGGTTCGTCTGCACCCATGAGTTCTTTATAGTATTTTAAACGTTCGGATTCGTCTGGCAGGTAGTTGGGCGGGATATAGGCGGCCAGCGGCAGGCTGACGGTGGCGCGCAAGTGCCGTTCGGGGCGTTCTCCCCGCAGTTTTTTTACTTCGGCCGCCACCAAATCGCAATACAGGCTTAGGCCCACTTCGTTTACGTATCCGTGTTGTTTTACTCCCAGCAGTTCGCCCGCGCCGCGGATTTCCATGTCGCGCAAAGCCAGACGGAAGCCGCTTCCCAGGTCGCTGAATTCCATTAAGGCACTTAGGCGTTGTTTGGCTTCTTCGGTTGGATCTTTTTCTTCTTTTGGTTTCCAGTAGACAGCGGCCAAATCAGCAAAGTTGTCTTCTGGCCGTTCGGGTTTTTTAAACAGCCAATCCGGGTGGAACAGATAGCAAAACGCCTTTTGGCTTCCGCGCCCG
>CAYUAA010000074.1:0-5723 GCA_964442585.1 uncultured Elusimicrobium sp.
GAAAGCGGCTCATTTTACCCACAAATGTTTTAACTTCGCTCATGGTTTCTTTTAAACTCGTTACGCTTTCTTTTACATCCGCCTTCATTTGTTCGTCTTTCATAAGGCCGCCGATTACGCCCTGGCCCTGTTCAATGCCGGACAGCAAATCGTTCAAGCGTTCGGTAATATCATCCAAATTCTGCGCGGAACGGGCCAAATAGGGCTTCATGGTGGCCACCAGTTGGTTTAAGTTGGCGGAAAGCTGGCGGACTTCGGTCATCGTTTGGTTAAGCTGATCGCCAAAGGCGCCCTGGTTATTGACGCTGTCCACAAATTCTTTAATGCTGGCCATAGTTTGGGTAATCATGGCATCCATGGGCAGTTCGTCTATACCGTTGATATACGCCCCCGGTTTATAAGCGGCGAGCATGCTGTCGCCCTGTTCCACCTTTAAGTATTTAGAACCGATGATACCCGTCATCACCACGGAAAAGCGCGCACCGGGATAAATGGAAATACCTTCGTTAATCTGCGCCACCACGATGACATCCCCGTTTTCAATTTTAATTTGCTTTACCTTGCCCACTTCCACGCCCGAAAGCTTAACGGGCGCCTTGACCGGCAGCCCGGAAACATCGGCGAATTTAACGTTTAAATCGTACGAACGCGTGACGGAAAACCCGCCTAAAAAATAGAGCGAGAAGCCGAACACGACAAGCCCCAACACGGTAAAAATACCCAACTTGGTTTCTGGTTTCATGATAATATCCTTAGTGTTAAAATAAAAAATCTTTCCTTCATCCGCAGCCTAATTTTTTGGTTTTTACATTTTTTACGGGTACAGCATATTCCAAATACGCGAGCAAGCGAAAAAATGAAAAAGAGCCCAAAAACGCTTTAAAATCAGCTATTGGTCAACTTCATTTTAATAGGCCCATGACTGCTTCCTTCTACAAACTGCTTTACATACGGGTTGTCCGTTTTTCTAAAATCTTCGGGCGTACCATAGAGCAGGATTTGGCCTTCGTACAAAAACGCAATATAATCCGCAATTTTAAAAGCAGAGCGCATATCGTGCGTAATCACCACGGAGGTCACACCGAGTTTGGCCTTTAAATCGATAATTAAATCGCTGATAATGTCCGACATGATAGGATCTAGGCCGGTAGTGGGCTCGTCGTATAAAATTACCTTCGGGTTTACGGCCAGTACGCGCGCCAACGAAACGCGCTTCTTCATACCGCCGGAAAGTTCGCTGGGGTTTAAATGTTCCACGTCTTTCAGGCCGACAAGCGCGAGTTTCTCTTTTACAATCCTGGGGTACTCGCTAAGCGGCGTATCGGTTAAGTATTTAAGGCCGAAAGATACGTTTTCGCCTACGGTCATGGAGTCGAAAAGAGCTCCTTCCTGGAATAAATAGCCAAAGTGACGGCGGATGGCGGCGAGCTTTACCTCACTGTGGATTTTGGTAATATCTTTCCCATCGACGAGTATTTCCCCGCTGGTGGCGTCTTCCAGACGAATAAGGCACTTAATCAGCGTCGATTTACCCGAACCGGAACCGCCCAAAATACAGGTAGTCTTGCCTTCCTCTACGGTTAAGTTTACCCCGCGCAGCACTTGCTTGGAGCCGAAACTTTTTTTAAGGTCAACAATTTTAATCATGTTAAATTCCAAACGCCGTCAAAATGGCGGTTAAAAAGTAATCCAACACTAAAATAAGCACAATCGTGGTAACAACCGCGCCGGTGGTGGACTTGCCCACGCCTTCCGCGCCGCCGCGCGTGCTGATTCCTTTGTAGCAGCATACCGTCGCCACCATAAACGCAAACGCGAACGATTTAATAAAACCGTGCAGAAAATCGTTTGCGTCCATAAACGTGGTGATATCGGTCATATACACTTCGCCGGGCACGCCCAGCGCATACGCGGCCACCAAGTAGCCGCCCAATACGCCAAATAAGTTGGAAAAAAGGGTAAGGATGGGCATGGTCACCAAAAAGCCAAACATCCGCGGAATAACCAAGTAGCGAATCGGGTTCGTGCCCAGGGTATAAAGCGCGTCAATCTGTTCCGTTACCGCCATAGTACCGATTTGGGCCGTCACCGCCGCGCCCGCGCGGCCCGAAATAACTACAGACGTAAGAACCGGACCCAATTCGCGGATTAAAGAAAAAGTGACGATAGTGCCCACAAAAATCGGTTCGCCGAAAATGTTGCCAATCGTATTACCCGCCTGCAATGCCAGCACCATACCTGTAAACAAACTGGTAAGCATCACCACGCCGAACGATTCCACCCCGATCGTAACGCTTTGCTGCGCCGCCTGGTGAAACTCGAACCGGGAATGCGTAAACCAAAACAGGCAGGAGCGCACCATAGCGGCGGCGCCGCCCACCTGGGTAAACATATTGGTCATAAATTTGCCAATTGCGGTAAACATTATTTTTTATAAATCCTCGGCACGCGCGGCATTAACAACGTGCACAGCTCGTAATCTATCGTACCCGCCTTTTGCGCCAGTTCGGCCCAAGTGATTTCTTCATCGCCCTGGCGGCCGACAAGCACGGCCTCGTCTCCCACCGCCGCGTCCGTACCCGTAATATCCACCATCATCATATCCATGGTAACGTTCCCCAACACACGGCAGCGTTTGCCTTTAATCAGCACTTCGCCTTTGTTGGAAAACGCCCGCAAATAACCGTCCCCATACCCGATAGGCAGCGTGGCCACCTTCATTGGTTTTTGGGCGATAAAACTGCGGCCGTAACTGATACTGCCTCCGGCTGGAACGTCTTTCACGTATACCACGCGCGTTTTTAAAGACATGACGGGCTCGTATCCTTCGTCCAGCCCAAACGCCGCATGGCCGGGGCGCACCATGTCGAAATAAATATCCGTACGCGCCGCCACGCCGGGCGAAGCGGCCATGTGCACGTGATTGATATGAATCCCGCGCAGACGCACATTGGTCAGCGTATCGCGAAAATAGCCCACCTGTTCTTCGGTAAAGGCCGGGTCCGAATCCGCACTCGACAAATGCGTATATAAACCGTCCAAAATCACGTTGGGATTTTGGGCAAGAGTTTCAATCACGCCAATTACGTTAATGCGGCGGGTGCCGATACGGCCCATACCCGTGTCCTGCTTTACGTGACAAAACGCTTTTTTGCCCAGTTTGGCGGCGATTTTGCACACGGCTTCGGCCGCCGCCTGACTGGCGATGGTAATGGCCAAATCGTTTTTAATGGCGTATTCAAACGCCTCAAACGGATAAATGCTGCCCAATACCAAAATGGGCAGGGTGATACCCGCCTGACGCAACGCAAGGCCTTCTTCCACCGACGCCACGCCAAAAAATTCGCACAACTTGTTTTCCTGCAAATAAAGCCCCACAGGCACGGCCCCGTGACCGTATGCGTTGGCTTTTAAAAGCGTTAAAATTTGGGCGTTGCCCACCCGCTCGCGCACTTTATGCAAGTTGCGGGCCATTTTTTTTAAATCCACTTCGGCAACGGTGGGACGCAAGAGGGGCGTTTGCATGGTTACTCCGGAATCATCATCGTATCGCCGCCCATATCCTGGGCCACTTCCATATTTTCAGGCGCCGGGTTGGTAAACAACGCGTATTCGCCGAAGAACGCCAAGTCAATGTCGCCCACTGGGCCGTTGCGCTGTTTGGCGATAATTAACGTGGCTTTGTTTTTCAACGATTCATCGTCGCGTTTATAATACCAATCACGGTGAATGAGCGCCACTACGTCGGCATCCTGCTCAATAGAACCGGATTCGCGCAAGTCGGAAAGCTGGGGTTTATTATCGGAGCGGGATTTATCCTCGTTCTTACGGCTCAGCTGCGAAAGAGCCAACACCGGCACGTTTAAGGTGCGGGCCAAATCTTTAAGCATGCGGGAAATTTCGGACACTTCCTGCTGGCGGCTTTCCACCCGGCGTTCGCCGCCGCGGATGAGCTGCAAATAGTCGATGACAATCAGCCCCAACTCTTTACCCTGTTTTTTAAGTTCCGAGGCCAAGCGGCGCGAACGCATGCGAAGCTCGGTAATGGAAATTCCGGAGGTATCGTCGATAAAGAACGGGGCGGAAGCCAGGCGGCCCAGTTCGCGCGTAAGGTCGGCCCATTTACTGCGGTCGAACCACCCCGTGCGCAATTTATGAATTTCCACCATAGAAGCCGCACCCAACATACGTTCAAAAATACTGTGCTTGCCCATTTCCAGCGAGAAAAACGCCACTGGAATTTTGCATTCCACGCACGCATGATGCGCGATGTTAAGAGCCAACGCCGTTTTACCTTGGCTGGGGCGCGCGCCCAAAATAATCAGGTCGGATTTTCTCAGCCCGCCGGTGCGGTGGTCGAATGCGTCCAAACCGGTGGGAACGCCCTGAATGGCGTTTTTGTTTTGAATGGCTTTTTCCAAAATATCCATTACTTCCGGGGCCAGGTCTTTCGACGCCACGAAGCCCGAGAGCTTTTGCTTTTGGCTGAGTTTATAAATTTGGTCGGCCGCTTCGTCTATCAACGTCTGCGGCTCGTCATCTTCTTCTTTATAGCAGCGTTGCACCAAGCCGGTGGCGGTACGGTTCAAATCGCGCACGACGAATTTTTTGTACACGATTTCCGCATAGTGTTTTACGTGCGCCGACGTGGCCACTTTATCGACAAGCTGGGTAAGATAAATCTCTCCCCCCAGCTGGGTGAGCAGATTGCTGCGTTTTAATTCTTCGGAAAGGGTTACGATATCAATCGCCTGGCTGCGGTCCACCAAGTTTTTCATGGCGGCGAAAATCTTTTGGTGGGCGTCTTTATAAAAATGTTCGGGCTTTAAAATTTCAAACGCCGTTTCCACCGCTTCCGCATCCAAAAGCATGGACCCCAAAACAGCCATTTCCGCGTCGATTGCCTGCGGCGGAATACGTTCTTCCAACAAGTTACTAGCCATAGATAAAATCCTTATAAATAAAAATCGGGCGGCTTTTATATTAAGCTAAAAGCCTATCCCTTTTATTGTATCAATTTAAAACGCGGTTGGACAGCCGCCCCACGCCGGGTTAAACCAAGCCCGATATTAAAAAACGCCTCTCTTAATAAGAGGCGTTTTAGTTAAAGGTCGGCGTCATTATAACCCCAGCCTTGGCTTTCTAAAGATTTACAAATTACCCGTCCTATATCCGTCCTTTCGGACGCACAGACTTGATACCAATTTCCCACCTGCGTTGCCTGATAATCGGGTATAGGGGATGTTGTTGCATACAAATCATAATAAATCCCGACCTCTCTGCGAGAGTCAGCAGGAAGCACTTCTACAGAGCAACCTTCCGAGCCGCAAACCCCATAATAATTATAATTCTTAGTAATATAAGCTCCTCTATTCCAAGATCCGCCAGACAAATCAACAGTTGTAATATCTTGAAAATCCACCAAGCCGGACGAAGGAAGTCCATTAGACAGCACATACAAATCCAACTGATTTTGCATCGTATGGATATTGGCTAAAACTTCCGTCAAACGGCTTTTTTCCACCGCCTTGCTATATTGCGGCAACGCCACCGCCGACAATATGCCAATGATTAACACCACTACCAACAGCTCTATCAGTGTAAAACCCGTATTTTGATACATGGGATATATCCCCCCTCATGAAGAAGTAATAATTCCCAATTTATCAAAAAAAAAAACGAGTCAAGCCCAGGGCCTGGGCTCCCAATCTGTCCGCGCTCTT
>CAYUAA010000075.1:0-5682 GCA_964442585.1 uncultured Elusimicrobium sp.
TCGAAGTAAAATGCGTGGAAATCGATAACAACGGCAAAGTGCGCTTGTCCCGCAAGGCCTTGCTTAAATAGTTTCACCCAACTAACAGCAATCCCCCGGTTTTTACTGGGGGATTGCTGTTTTTTATAACAGGAGGACGCATGTTTGATATTCATAATTGGATGAACGAACTTATTTTACGCCTACAAAGCTCCTTCGGCTCTCGCCTGCTTGCCGTAGGGCTTCAAGGCAGCTTTAAAAGGGGAGAAGCGCATGAAGGAAGCGATATTGACGCCGTAGTGGTGCTGGACCGTTTATCCCTAGAGGATTTGGATGCTTATAAACAAATACTGGCTTCCATGCCCCCGTCCTCTCATCCGGCGTGCGGTTTTATATCCGCTAAAGAAGATCTCCAAAACTGGTCCCGTGCCGAGCTGTTTCAGTTCGCCAACGATACCGATACGCTGTACGGTTCTTTTGAAGACATCTTGCCGGCGCCCTCCCGCCGCGCCGCGCTGGAAGCCGCCCAAACGGGCGCGGGAACGCTTTTTCATGCGCTTTGCCATACGCAAGTGCATGGAAAGGTTACGCCCGACTTTTTGAGACAGGTGTACAAAGGAACCTTTTTTATTTTGCAAGCCGTACATTTTGCCCAAACGGGTGAATACGCGACAGATAAAAAAACGCTTCAGGGCAAGCTCTCCGGCCGCAATAAAAAAATTTTGGACATCTTGGCCTCCGGCCAATATCCTCCCTCTTCAGCCCGGGAGATGTTGCTTTGGTGCCAGGAAACGCTGGCTTATACAGCTGCGGAACTGCGCACCGTTTAGCTTTCAACCGCCCGCTTTACGGCAAGCGTATTTGATATAATATAAAAATGATTTCCCTTACACGTTCACCGCGCTTGCCGTTCTTTGTGTGTTTTGTTCTTATCAGCTTGTTTCTGTGCGGCTGCAATTATCACGGACGCATCCGCAGGCACATCTATCAGAAGCCTTCCTTCCCGGAAAAAGTGGACTTGTCCGTCTTAGTAGATACGAATCGTTTTATTCAGCAAACAGTCACCATGAACGGGTTGGACAACTATATTCCCGCCCAATACGTTTTTCGCACCGACGACGGCGCAGCCATCGCCGCGGCCGATGCGTTGGGTACGTTGTTTTCCAAGGTGGATGCAGGCAACAAACGCCTGGCTTCCCAATATGATTACGTGGCGGAAATCGATTACTCCGTCCGGCCGGACGATATTCATTACAGTTATGCACTAGCCGGAAATGAAAATCTTATTTGGCGGGAAAAGCGGTTTTATCCGGGCTTTAGAACTACCGTTCGTTTGACGCTTCGCCGTCCGGGGGCGCGTCAAGCGGCCATTATATTGGAAGCCTCTCGCCGCCACGACGTTTCCCTCAACGCAACGGCTAAAGGACTTTATTGGTTTAACCGCATTACGCTGACGCTTTTATATCCCGTTCTCTCCCCGGCGTTTATGCAAACGACGGGAGCCAGTTTGCGCAAAAAATTGGAAAAAGACTTGCAGGACTGTTTATCCGAAATTATGGATAAGCTGGAAGAAAACAGCGTCGTTCTCATGCGCGGACACGATCAGAAACGGCTGCCGCGCCGGGACGGCGAATACCGTTTATTGTTGGAAAAAACGGTTTATATAGAGGTGCCTGACGCCCACGGAAGCGGATTTTTTATCAGTCCGGACGGATATATCTTAACAAACGCCCACCTGGTAAAAAACAACCGGGACGTGCGCTTTTATCTGTACCGGGACTTGCCGTTTACCCCCGGCGAAGCACAGCCGCCGTTCCGCTACGCGCGCGTGGTAAAAGTAAATAAAGAGCGCGACCTGGCCCTTTTAAAAGCGGAGGGGGAATACCCGTATTTTGAATTGGAAACGGACCGCTCCCAATATAAAACGGGCGACGGCGTGTTGGTGTTGGGCAATCCGATCAATCAGTTTTGGACGGTCACGCATGGCATCATCAGCGCGCTGAACAACTATAACTCGGCGGATGAAATACAAGTGGACGCGGCGATTAATTCCGGCAACTCAGGCGGCCCGCTGGTGTTGCAGTCTTCGGGCAAAGCCATCGGTGTAAATACGCGCGCGTTACGTGCGGAATTAGGTTCCGGCATGGGGTACGCCGTGTCGGCTTTTGAAGCGGAGCGAACGCTGGGAATTTCACAACCTGTCGACGGAGAAAAGTTCGAACGGGAGCAGTTAAAAAATACTTTGAAACAGAAGTAAACAGCCAAGGCGCTAAAAATTATGTAAAATAAATAAAAGCAGTTTTGGTTATTATCAAGGAACAGAGGTTATTTTTGTTATGAAAAAAACAGCAGCTAAAAAAGCGGCCCCGGCTAAAGCCACCGCCGCCGTAAAAGAATCTCCGATTTTGAAAGAAGTAAAACAGCTTTACGGTTTCATGCAGGACAATAACATCGATACGATTGAATACGACCAAAAAGGCCTGTACCTGCGCCTGGTAAAAGCCAAACCCGCCGTGGTTCCCGTGCCCGTAAACTTGGGCGGAGCCGTAGCCGCTTCCGCCGCGGCCGGCGTTCCCCAGGAACAATATAAAGAAGTTATCAAATCTTCTCTTACCGGCATTTTCTTCCGCGGTTCCACTCCTTCCGCCCCGCCGTTTGTGAAAGAAGGCGCGCGCGTAAACAAAGGCGATGTAATTTGCTTAATTGAAGCCATGAAAGTGTTTAACGAAGTTCGCGCGGAATTCCCCTGCGTAATCAAAAAAGTGCTGGTGGAAAATGGCAAACCGGTTAAACAAGGCGATGCGCTGTTCGCTTTTGAACGGGTGTAATTATGAATCCGTTACAGGAAAATATCGAAACCGCAAAAAGCCGCATTGGGGAGTATTTGGCGCAACACGGCAAAGCCACTTCCTGGCAGCTTAAAGTAATGTTCCGCTTGTCCGCGTCCGTGCTGTACTTGGCGTTGGGCGCGTTGTATGAGCAGGGCAAAATCTCGCTTGAAGCGGACGGCATTAATTACCACGTAACGTGGAAGGACGGCGTACGGCCGGCCGCTCCCGCCGCCCCGCAAGCCGCCAACTAGATGTATTTTTTCAGAACCCGGTTTCGCCAGAGCGAAGCCGGGTTTTTTATTCTCCGTTCGCAATATCTCCGAAGCCGTGTCCGGGGGGGAATCGCGGGGCTCGCCATATATCGGGAAATTGTTTTTGGCCGGATATTTTTGTCGCACGCAACGGCTGCCTGCGGTAGAGCTGCCGGATGCGACGCACCGCGACGGATTATCCCGCTTTATTCTTTTTTACGTCCCGCGACAGCGCGTGCAGAAATTCTACCTAAACCGCCGAAAAAAAGGTAAAATAAGCTATATGCCCAAGTATTACTACGCCGCTAAGAAAACCAAACGGAAAACGAAAAAAACTTCTTCCAACGCGTGGATGCGCACTGCTTTTTATATATTAGGCGGTACGCTGTGCGCCTGGCTGTTTTGCATTTTGTGGTTTAACGTGTCCAGCGGGCAGGCGGGAGAACAAGTTTCTAAAAATCTTTTTCAGCTTTTGGGACAGGCGGCGGGGTTGCTGCCGCTTTTTCTGGCGTATTGGCTGGTACAGTCCGTACGCAAAAAAAGCGCATCGTTTTTATTCTTTTTAATCGGTACGGGCGTAACGCTGTCGGCCGCCGCCAGCTTGCTGACGCTTTTAAAACTTATTTTTACAGAATCACTCATCAGCGGCGGTTTTGTGGGGCAAAAAGTTTTTTATGCGTTCAAAGGCGTGGCGGGTTCCGTAGGCGCGGCGTTGTTTTCAATCGCATTTATTTTGGTGGGGTTGCACATGCTGTTCGCGATTCCATGGTCCGTTGTGCTCGAAAAGACGGCCCAATTCGTCCGTAATGATTTTGACGGCTGGCTGGAAGCGCGCGCCGAGCTGAAACAAAAAATATCCGAAGGCCGCGCCGAAATAAAAGAAAAAGCCGAAAAATCCGCCGATGACAAACAATCCGGCCCGGTGGCTGAAGAAATCCACGACGCACCGGAAATCCGTCGTTCCAAGCCGGAAATCCGCCGTCCGGTGGCTGTGGCCGAACCGGTGAAACTTCCGCGGCGCGAAGAAATTTCATCTTCCCACCTTACCGAAGAAAAGCCGAAAGAAACGCCCGAAAAAGCCACTGACGAAAACGGCGAAATTAAAAAATTTGATCCCAAAACCTTCCAGCTTCCGCCGTTGGACCTGCTGGCCGATCCCGTGGGGGACGGACTGGTCGGCCCGACAGACGACGAAATTGCCCAAGCCACCCGCCGTTTGGAAGATACGCTTAAAAGCTTTGATATCCGCGCCAGCGTGACGGGCGTATCGCCGGGTCCGGTGGTTACCCGTTATGAAATCAAGCCTGATCCGGGCGTGACCATCGCTTCCATCACCGCGCGCACGCAGGATATTCAGGCCAGCATGGAAGCACGCGCCATTCGCGTGCAGGCGCCTATTCCGGGTAAAAACGCCGTCGGGTTCGAAATCCCCAACGACCGCCCCGTCATGGTCACCATGAAGGAAATTTTGCAATCTCCCGTTTACGCCTCTTCCAAGGCCGTCATGCCCATTGCCCTGGGCCGCTTTGCCGACGGTGATCCGGCCGGCTCTGTAGCCGAGAAATGGCCGCATATTTTAATTGCCGGGGCCACTAACAGTGGTAAATCCATTTGTCTGCACACCATTATTATGTCGCTTTTGTACAAGCACCGCCCCGACGAAGTTAAATTCTTAATGATTGACCCCAAACGCGTGGAGCTGACGCTTTATGAAGGCATTCCCTACCTGTACGACCCCAAAACCTCTTGCGACGACGTGGATGTTGTGACCGACGCCAACGGCGCGGCGCAGTCCTTGCAAAAGCTTGTAAAGGTAATGGAAAAACGCCTGCAAATCATGCAGTTGGCCAAGGTGAAAAATATTGAAGGCTACAACCAGTGGGCTAAAGAACATAACGAAGAAAAAATGTTCTATATCTTTGTAATCATCGACGAAATGGCTGACTTAATGCTGCAAACTAAAGCCTCTATCGAAGATTCTATCCAACGTTTGGCGCAGATGGGCCGCGCGCTGGGGATTCACCTTATTTTATGCACGCAGCGTCCGTCCGTAAAAGTAATTACGGGTATCATTAAGGCCAACTTGCCTTCGCGTATTGCGCTGCAGGTGGCGTCGGGCATCGACTCGAAAGTAATTTTGGACGCCACCGGCGCGGAAGATCTGCTCGGCCGCGGCGATATGCTCTATCAAAGCACGTCCGACAAAACGCCCCTGCGTATTCAGGGCGCGTACGTGTCCGAAAAAGAAATCAACGCCGTGGCGGACTTTTTACGCGCCCAAGGCGCGCCGGACTACCCCGTCCAAGTCGTCAGCGAAGCGCCCGCCGGCCAACGCCCGCAAGACGGCCTGGGTACCAAGCCCGAGGAACTTTTGCAGGGCCTCAATTTAATTAAAGAACGCCGCCGCGTATCGCAGGACCTGTTAAAAGCGCACTTCGGCTCCAGCGCGCGCGCGACCAATATGTTAAGCGTACTGGAAATGAAAGGCTATATTTCCAAACCGGAAGGTTCCAACCGCTGGGAAATCCATTATGAAATGATTGATCAGGCCATCGAAGAACTCTCCAGCCTGCCGTACGAAAAAGACTATCAGGAAGAAACATATGAAACCGTCTATAAAT
>CAYUAA010000076.1:0-5663 GCA_964442585.1 uncultured Elusimicrobium sp.
GGACGGATTTTTATATTTACCCCCAATAGGAATCGAACCTATATCCCCTGCTTAGAAGGCAGATGCTCTATCCATTGAGCTATGGGGGCCAAAACGATTTCTTCTACTATATTTTACAAAAAAACCGTCAAACATTCAAAGTTTTTATAAAAACTGTTTCTTTTTTACTTGCATATGACGGGCTTTTGCTTGCCCGTTAGCCCCGGCGTCCGGAATAATTTACCGTCTTGTAAATAAAATGTTACAATAAGATATTTCAAAACGGGGAGACGTTAAATGGCGCGCAATTTATCATTTTCTTATTCTAAAATGGGCATGTATAAAGAATGCCCGCAGAAATACAAATTCCGTTACGTGCATATGCTGCCCGAACAGCCCAAGTATTACTTTGCGTTCGGTTCTGCCCTGCACGAAGTGATGGAATACATTTATAATCCCGCAAACCCCGCTTTCCCAACCTTGGCCGAGTCGCTCGCGTTTTTTGAAAATCATTGGAATAAAACCTCGTTTGACCAAAAAGGCTACGCTTCGGTGGAAAAAGAACTGGCCGGCTACGCCGAAGGACGGCGCATTATCGAAGCATATTACGCCAAGCACGCGGCGGATTTTTTTCACCCCCTGTCCGTGGAAATGAAAAGCACGCTGGATATCGACGGTCTAAATTTGATCAGTATTTTGGACCGTATCGACTATCTGGGAGACGGCAAAGTTAAAATTTTAGATTATAAAACGGGTAAAACGGTTCAGCGCGAGCCGGACCAACTGTACATGTACCAAAAAGTGGTGGAAAATTCCCCCGCCGTCAAATCGCTTGTCCAACAGAAGGACCCGGGCGTAAAGGAACTTCGCGTGGAACAGCTTAGCTTTTACCATTTGCCCACGCTGCATGAAATGACGTTCGAACGCGCCCCGGACAAAGAAATTTTTGAATTTTGGCAAAAAGTGCTTACGGTTGCCGACAATATCCGCGCGGGCAAATTCAACCCTACTCCCGGCGAAAACCAGTGCCGCTGGTGCGATTACCGCAACATCTGCCCTGTGTTCACGGGTAAGGAATACGATGGTCCCACGGGCTATGCCGCGCGCAACGCATCGCTTACCCCGGCGTTTGCCGCCGCTCCCTTGCCGCAAAACGACCAAGACGCCTTGGGCGATAAAATCGACCGCTGCGGTGCGCTTTTGGATGAAGCCAAAGAGCTGCAAAAAGAAATCATCGCGCTCATGCGCCAAAATAATTTTGAACATCACTTTGGCAAACATTACAAGGCGGAACTTTCCCGCATTGAAAAATTGGAATTTACCGATAAAGCCAAAGTAGTGGAACTCTTGCGTACGTTAAAATTGCTTTCCAAAGTGCTGGTGCCTACGCAAAGCACCGTGGCTGGCCTGCTGACGGACTCTTCCGTCCCGGCGGACGCCAAAGCCAAACTTCAGGCGTTTGCCGCTAAAACCGAAGACGTAAAACTGGATTTTGATAAAGTGGAATAACCACGACGGGAATTTTTATATATGACGCAAAAATATATCGCTGCGCTAGATTTGGGTACGTCCGGATGCCGTGCGGCGGCCGTGTCGTTGGACGGCCGTATAATTTGTCAAAAAAGCGTGCCGCTGGCTCCTTTGCGCAGTGCACAGGGCTTGTCGGAATATGAAGCGGAAACATTGTTTTCGGCTCAGTTAAAGGCTTTGCATGCCGTGTTGACCGAAGCCGGTCCCCAATATGCCGCCGCAATTGCCGTGGCTTCCCAACGTTCTACCGTGGTATTGTGGGATAAATCTTCGGGCCGGGCCGTTGCGCCCGTTTTAACGTGGGAAGACGGCCGCGCCGCTCAAGAAACCGCCCTTTGCTCTTTTTCGCAGGACGAAGTTCACGCGCTGACCGGGCTGTATAATACGCCTTATTTTTCCGCTCCCAAAATTGCCTGGTGCTTAAAAAATTGTCAGCCGGCTCAGTCCGCCTTGCAAAAAAACACGTTGGCGATCTCGCCGGTGGCGTCTTATTTTATTTGGCGGCTGACGCAAGGGGCCGTATTTGCCGTAGATCCCACTCTTGCCCAGCGTACGCTTTTATTTGATATTAATACGCACCTCTGGAGTGAACCTTTATGCCGCGCGTTTGGCGTGCCCGCTTCGGCTCTGCCCGCCGTGTTGCCTTCGGGTGCGAATTACGGTTTTTATGAATACAACGGTGTAAAAATTCCCGTTTTGGCCTGTGTGGGAGACCAACAGGCCGCGGCTTGGGCCACGGGGCTCACGCCGGGAAAATGTATTCTTAATTACGGTACGGGCGCATTTTTACTCTATAATGCGGGGCGTGAAACGAAACGATTGCCCGGAATTTTAACGTCGCTGGCGGTATCGCAGGGGATGTGCGAGAGCGATATCCTGTTGGAAGGCCCCGTCAATGCGGCGGGAAGCGTGTTTATGTGGTTAAATGAACTGGGCGTGCAGACGGACGTTACTCAAGCCGATGCGTTGGTAAAAACGGCCCAAAAGCCGGTTTGGTTTTTGCCCGCCCTGGGCGGACTCGGCGCGCCGTATTGGGATTTTTCCGTTACGCCTATTATGGCTGGGTTTTCCCCCCTTACGAAGAAGGCCGATGTGGTGGCCGGCGCGGTGCGCGGCGTGGCGTTTTCGGTAGCGGATGTGGCGTATTATTTGCGTAAATTCGGCCTAGATCCGGTGCAGACGAGTGTTTCGGGAGGGTTATCCCGTTTGGAAACGCTGGTGCAGTTTCAAGCGGATATTTTGCAGAAAGAACTAGCCGTATTGGAAGAAACCGAAAGCACCCTGTTGGGGGCGGCCCGTTTAGCGGTCCGGCAGTTGGGCGCGGATGAAGACGCGTGGAAGTTTCCCTCCGTCAAACGTACGCTGAAACCTTCTATTTTTGGCGTAGAAGCCGACAAAGAGTACCAAAATTGGCGTAAATTTGTGCAGTGGAGCCAAGCCAAGCCCGCTTTATAAAATGTTGATCAGCTGACTGTATTCCCCGGTTTGCCGGGGGTTTTACGCAAAAAACGGCCTCTGTATGCGAGGCGTTTGCTTTGAAAACAGCCCCGGGATAAACCGGGGCTGTTTTGTAATAAAAATCAGTAGTCTACCTCTATACCATATTCCTTCAACTCGTCGTAGGAGTTTGACGATATTTCCCGCTTGCCGGGCATAATAGTTAATACGCGGCTTTCCTGCGGCAGATTTTAACAAGGAGTATTTGCCGTATGAGGTTTTCCCGCCATGTTTTATTACTTGATTTTTTACGGTTTTTACCAAACCATTCAAGGAAATATCATTATTATTCTGCTGTGAATACGCAGATGCAGAAATGGCGCTAAAACATACGAGCGTCAGCTGTAAAGAAGCGTGAAATTTTTGCTTGGTAAACTCCTATTTTATAGTATAGGGATGTTTTTACTCTTCTTCAAACAGGCAACAAAAAACTCCCCTTTCGGGGAGTTTTGTCAATAAACGTAGACCTTATTTTAAAAGATCGGCCATATTGATTTCCTGCGGCTGCACGGTAGCGGTTTGCACCGTTTTTTTAGCGGCGGAGGCCGTTTGTTTGGCCGAAGTTTTTACGGCTGTGTCTTTCTTTTGTACGGCGGTTTTGGCGTTGGTCGCTTTTGTGCGGGCCGCCGTGCGGCGTTTTGCGGCGGCGGTTTTAGCGTTAGCCGCGCCTTGTTTCACCTGCGTTTTTGCTTTAGTAACGGTTTGTTTGGCTTCGTCCGCTTCTTGCAGGACAGACGGAGTCGGAACGGTTTTGCCGCTTCTTAAAGCGAATTCGCGGTCCAATTCTTCCTGCAAAGCGGCCGCTTTTTGGGCTTTGGCGGCTTCCAACTGCTGTTGTAAGCGCACCAGTTCCGGGTCTTCCTCCAAGCGGGCGGCTTTAGCTTGATATTCTTCTTCCAGTTGGGCGCGCAGCGCGGCGGCTTCCTGTTCCGCTTTCGCTTTAGCTTGGGCGGCTTCTTCGGACTGGAGCTTGGCTACTACGGCGTCTTGGGCGGCCAATTCCTGTTCCAGGGCGCGTACTTGCGCCAATTTTTGCGCCTGCACTTGCAAGGCTTGCTGGTGGGTGGCCGCTTTTTTTACGGCAAGCACGCGCGCGGTGGCGGATTGGGGCAAGTATTCATCCGTCAACGTAAAGGCGTTTTGCCCGGAGGTGTTGGCCGCGGTCAAATCGGCCCCTTGTTGGATAAGGAACAAGGCCGTGCGGTCATTTTTTGCTTTAATGGCGTTCATTAACGGCGTGTTATGAGCGTCATCGAGCACATTTGGGTCGGCTCCGGCGGCAAGCAGCGCTTTGGCTGCGGCGGTGCCGGGCGCATAAGCGCTGTAAGTGACGGCGGTGCGGCCTTGGCGGTCTTTGATATTGGGATCGATTTTTTTGTTTTTAAGCAAAATTTGTACGCATTCCTGGCGGTCTTTGGCGGTGGCGCGCATTAAAGGCGTGACGCCGGTATTGTCTTGGACGTTTACGTCCGCCCCCAACTGCGTAAGCGTGCGCAGGGCGGCGGGACGGTTCTGTTCCACGGCGTAGAATATGGGCGTACGGCCGGACAGATCCGCGATGTTTACGTCCGCTTTGCCGGTTTTGGCAAGCAGGCGAATGGTATCGTCATGCCCTTCGGCGGCGGCCGCCGCCATGGGCGAAAGGCCAGTAGACGGGTTGCGGTAAGAAGCGTCGGCCCCGGCCGCCAGCAAATGTTTCACGTTGTTGTTTAAACCTTGTTGGGCGGCGTAAATAAGGGGCGTATTGCCCGTGTTGTCCGGCAGGTTGACGGCTTTGTTGTCAAGTGTAATCAAGCTGGCGATCAGTTTGGGGTTGTCGGCCGTTACGGCGTGCAGCAGGGCTGTTTTGCCCAAATCGTCCTTGGCGGTAACGTCGGCCCCGTGCTCGATTAAGTAAGCCACCACTTCGTTATTGCCGGCGGCGGCCGCGGCGATTAAAGGCGTAATGCCGTAGCTGGATTTATCGTTGACGTTGGCTTTACCGTCTTCCACCAACATGGTGATAATGTCCATATTTCCTTTTTCAGCGGCAATGGTCAGCGGCGTGATGCCGGCGTAATTTTTTTCGTTTACGTCCACATTGGCGTACATCAGCGTGCGCACTCGGTCCAAATCGCCGATTTTAATGGCGCGCACCAAAGACGTATCGTACACATATTTGGTGGTGGCGCGGGGACGGTTACCCAGCGTGTCGCTGTGGTATTTTTTTTGTTCGGCTCCAAATACGGTGCCGCGGTAAATGTCACCCGGTGTTTGGACGGCTTGCTGGGCAATTGCGTCCGTGGCGGAGCGCGGCGCGCTTTCGCCTAAAACTAATCCTTCATACCCTGTGTAATAGTCGCTTCCGTTTTTGGCTTTTTGCGCGCAAAGCGGAAGAACGGCCATCGCTAAAACAAAAACGACGCTTAATTTTTTCATAGTTTTTCCTCCAATGCTTATATAATAGCAAAACGGAGAAGATTTTTTATAAAAATTTTATGGATTTTTTCTTAAAAACCCTTATAATGTTAAATATAGTAGGCTCAAACGGCTGTTTTATTTGAAAAACACTTGCAATTTTTCAGTTTACGATGTATGATAAAAGTATAAAGCTTTTATAACAGATTTATCCCCCAGAACCCTTCGATTTACCCCCCGAACGGTTCTGAACAAAGCCC
>CAYUAA010000077.1:0-5602 GCA_964442585.1 uncultured Elusimicrobium sp.
TTTTAATACAATTTGCTACAATGTAATACGGATAGGAGCGGGGGAAATATAAAAATCGCTCCTTTTTATTGACCCATCAGGATGACACAGGGAGAAAACCATGCAAGAAAATAACAAAACAACGCTTTCATTACCGACGGTAGTGCCGGCCGTTGCCATACGCGATGTGGTAATGTTTCCGGGGATGAGCCTGCCGCTTTCGGTGGACCGGGAAAAATCGGTCGCGGCGGTGGAGCTTGCGCTCGACACGCCCGGAAAATATATTTTGGCTGTGTCGCAAAAAAATGCCGATATCGAAGACCCTAAGGCTTCCGATATTTACCAGTTTGGCGTAATTGCAAAAATTACGCAAAATTTAAAAATGCCGGACGGCTCGATGAAAATATTTTTGCAGGGGTTGGTCCGCGCGCGCGTAACCAAGTTGGAAATGAACAACGTGGCCGGTTCGTGGTTTGCCACGGTGGAATATATCGAGGAAGAGGACGACAATTCCCCGGTGGTGCAAGCCTTGATGCGTAAAGTGCTTGATGAGTTCGACCACTATGCCCGCGTTTCGCACCGCATCGCGGTGGAGGGAGTTTCTTTCTTGCGCCAAATTAACGACGCTTCCAAACTGGCCGACACGGTGGCCTCGAACATGTTGGTAAAAACGCCGCAGCGGCAGGAAATTTTGGAAACCGTGCACGTAAAAGACCGGCTGGAAAAAATCTTAAAATTAATCACCAGCGAAGTGGAAATTTTAGGGCTGGAAGAAAAAATCCACTCCAAAGTCCGCGCGCAGATTGAAAAGAACCAAAAAGAATACTACCTCAACGAGCAGATGAAGGCCATTCAAAAGGAGCTGAGCCAAAAGGACGATTTCCAAAAAGAATTGGACGCTATCCGCGCCAAAATTAAAAAGAACGGCCTGCCTAAACACGCCAAAGAAGCGGCCGAAAAAGAAGTAGACCGCTTGGCCAAAATGGCTCCGTTCTCGCCGGAAGCCACGGTTTCGCGCACGTATTTGGATTGGTTGGTAAACATGCCTTGGAACGTAACCACCGAAGACGTGTTGGATTTGAAAGAAGCCAAAAAGATTTTGGACGAAGACCATTATGGTTTGGAAAAACCCAAAGAACGTATTTTGGAATATCTGGCCGTAAGCAAACTGACCAACTCTCTGCGTGGGCCCGTGCTGTGCTTTGCGGGTGCGCCGGGCGTGGGCAAAACGTCGCTTGCCAAGTCGATTGCGCGGGCCATCGGACGCAAATTTGTGCGCATGTCTTTGGGCGGCGTGCGCGATGAAAGCGAAATCCGCGGCCATCGCCGCACGTACATCGGCTCTATGCCCGGGCGCATTATTCAGGGCATCAGCAAAGCCAAAAGTTCCAACCCCGTATTTTTGCTCGACGAAATTGACAAAATGGGTTCGGACTGGCGCGGTGACCCCGCGGCCGCTCTCTTGGAGCTGTTGGACCCGGAACAAAATAAAGAATTTTCTGACCACTTTTTAGACGTCCCGTTTGACGTTTCCAAAGTAATGTTCATCACCACCGCCAATTCGCTTTCTAACATTCCGCGCACGCTGCGCGACCGGTTGGAAATTATCGATTTTGACGGTTATACCGAGTATGAAAAGCACGACATCGTGGATAAGTATCTCCTGCCCAAGCAAATGAAAATCCATGGTATCAAGCCCGGCCAGATGGAAGTTTCCCGCGACGCTGTGGCCCTTTTGATGCGCGATTACGTGCGCGAAGCCGGCGTGCGCAACCTGGACCGCGAAGTGGGATCTTTGTGCCGCAAAGCCGCCAAAATGTTGGTGGACGGCGCTAAGAAAGTATCCGTCACTAAAGAAAACCTGCACGAATTTTTAGGCGTGCCGAAATATTCCAACTTTGTGGCAGAAGAAAACGGCGTAGGTATTGCCACGGGCCTGGCGTGGACGAGCGTCGGCGGCGAAACGCTGTCAATCGAAGCCACCAAACTGCCCGGCAAAGGTCAGCTGATCTTGACGGGTATGCTGGGCAACGTGATGAAGGAGTCCGTCCGCGCCGCGCTGACATACGCCCGCAGCCGCGGGTATGGCGAGGACGTGGATTTCGACAAGACGGACTTTCACATTCACTTCCCGGAAGGCGCGGTGCCGAAAGACGGCCCGTCCGCCGGCAGCGTTATTACCACTGCGCTGACGAGTTTGCTTACCGGCTTGCCCGTTAAGAAAAACCTGGCCATGACCGGCGAAGTAACCATTACGGGGCGCGTGCTTCCGGTGGGGGGAATTAAGGAAAAATTCCTGGCCGCTTACCGCGAAGGCGTAAAGACGATTCTTTACCCGCACACAAATGAAAAAGACGTGTCCGAAATTCCGGCGCGCGTGCGTAAAGAATTGACGCTGATTCCCGTAAAACATATGGACGAGGTGCTCCCTCTGGCGTTGGAAGGTTGGGCGGAATTTGCGGCGAAGCCGGGTAAAAAAAGCGGCAAGAAAACCGCTAAAAAATCCGCTGCTAAATTGGGTAAAAAAGCGGCGAAAAAAACCGTTAAGGCATCCGCCAAAAAGGCTGCCCAAAAAGCGGTTCGCCCTCAGAAAAGAGCGAATAAAAAACGTAAATAAAACGTGTTGAAACAGTATCCGGCCGCGCTTGGTTAAAAGCGCGGCCGGATTTTTTTGCATAAAAACCCCGGCATGCGGCCGGGGGAAAATTTGTTTGCGGGAATTAATACGCCAGGTTTAAGGAGATGTTTCCTTCATACATTTCGGGCTCCTGCGCGGCGGGGACCGTAAACCCAGGCTTTGCGTAATGTTCAATGGGCGAACCGTTGGGTTGTCCGGCGGCTTTCCATTCCGTAAACAGCTCATAGATATTTTCTTTGGCGGTTTGGGAAGCACGCAGCGGAATGCTTAAATTATACGTAAAGTCCTGCGAGGGAATATATACTTCCAAATGCATGTGCATATTGGATATGGGAATTATGTTGGTGCTGTTTTCTATTTTTTGCGTGTCCGGATTAACTCCAATTTCGTGTCTTCCAAAACGGTAAGAAACGGACATTTCTTCGTCCCCAATTTTTGTGCGCAGTATATCCAATACTTTGGGTTTTAACGCGTTTAAGTGGTGGTACATAAAGCGGAAGTTTTCTTCGGCATTCTCACCCTGCAAAAGCAGCACCGCGCGCGTATCGCCGCCTTGGAGCAGGTCTTTTAACGTTTTGAGCTCCGGGGGTTCTTCTTCTTGTCTGCTGTATATGTTATGTTTTTTGATTGTTTCGTTTGTTTTGGGATTATAGAACTCACCTTCTTGCTCCCATTGATAAAGAATGCTTTGCAAAACGGCGTTCGGGTTTTCCCGCAGAAAATCGGGCAGTTCATTAAACCGTTTTCCCTTTTTGAAACCTTCAAATATAAACACGCGGTGCGGATCCACCTTAGCGCCGTCGTTTCTGGTGGCGGCGGTTTTTGAGAGCTCAGGATCAAACGTGCGGAGAAAATCCTCCCGGCCGATGCCGTGGGTTCTGTTAAAGTCTTTGATATACTCGCTCAGTTCAGGTATGTTGTGGGTGTGAAATTCCGAGCCCAACGCTACTTTTTGATTGTTCGGCTGTACAATGTACACATAGCCGTTGTTAAGCAAACGGGTTCTTTTGCCGATTGTTGCGGGGTCGGTAACGGCGGTGAGTAGATTCAGCAAATCTTCCCCTAATTGGGGGGAGTATTGTTGGGTTGGGTCTTGGGGCGGATAAACTTGTTGGAGGCGGAACGCGTCCTCTTGTTTATTAAAACCCTTAATTAATTTATTTACAATTTCGTTGCTGTTGAACGTTACCGCCGAAATAAATTCCGAGCGCAGGCGGGGATTGGCGGAAATGAGGGTGACTACTTCGGCCAGCGTTTGGCCTTCATAAGCAATGTCTTGGCTTTGGCAGAACTCCGCCAAGGGCCCCTTTGTCCCTTTAGTGTATGTAATGAATTCGCTGCGCAGGTTTTGGACGTACTGCGCCACGTCGGTCTCGGGCGGCGCGTTAGAATTATAGGCCGGGACTTGCGGCGCATTTACCGCTTCCGGCGTCGTTTGAGGCTGTGCCGCACCCGTTTTGGGGGCGCCCGCTTGCGCCGGTTTATTGGGGGCGGCGGCCGGTTGGGTTTTAGACGCCGCAATATTGGTTTGCGCCAGTTCGCGCTGGGCCAGCCAGGCGCGAGTGTCTTCGGCTGAAATTTTTTCGTGGAAAAGGTTTAAAGGGTTCCAATCGGCCAGGCTGGTTTTAACGTCTTTGGGCATCGGCAGGACGGATGAGCCCGCGCTGACGGGCGCAAATTCTACCGGTAAATTTTCTTGGCGGGCGTATTGGACGACGCCGTCCCAATGGGAGGGCAATTGGCCGTTTGCCGCCCGTTTGGCGGCAAGCTTCTGCAAAGGTTCATACGCTTGCACCGCCAACAGCGCACGGGAGACGATAACGTCGGTATAGGCGGCGAAAGCTTCCGGCTCGGCGAGCGCGACGTCTAAAATCAACTCGCCATCCGTTTGGGTGCCGTAAAAGCCCAGGTTGGAAACGGCCGCCATATTGCGTCCCCAGATATTGGCGGTTTTGGCGGAGTTGTTTATTTTTAAAGACGTTGTCAGTATATTGCGGTATGTATTTAAAGCGACGAGGGCTTCCTCGCGCGGTGCGGCAAATTCGCGGGATATGTTTAAATAAGGGAAAACGCTTAAAAACAGTTTTGGCTGTTGGAATGCGGGCGCTTGTTTTAAATTTTTGAAAATTTCAGTGGCGTCGGCTTCGGCAATTTTCAGCGAGGTTATATCCAACAGGTTGTTGGGACGGGCCTGGGCCACGGCGTTGGAAACTTTGGTTGGCAACGACGCGTTGGGCGCTTTAACGGCGTTTAAGCGGCTGGGCACAAGGCCTGCAGGCAACATCATGCGTGTGATGGTTGCTTTCGTTACCGAGGAGATACTGTTCCGTACGCTTGCGCTGACGACGCCTTTAGAAAGTGATTGGACGGCTTTTGCAGTTTTGGCCACGCCGCCTTGGGCAAAGCAGGCCGCCGCCTGGATAAAGGCGAGTAAAAGGCTGAGTGCAAGAGGAGTAAATTTGTTCATAATCAAAAGCCTTGGGCGTTGCGCCCTCCCGTCTGCTCTTTTAACTTTAACACAAAAAGCGGAAAATAACAAGGACTAAAAGACCTAGGCCCCTCTAGGCCTTTTGTATAATAAAAAAACCGGCTGTAAAGCCGGTTTTTTTTAACGGGGGGATTTTATTTGCGCTTGCGCATGGCTTCGCGTCCCACAATGCCCCGCAGGTTGGCGCGCGTGGTTTTGATAATTACTTTGCGCATACACCACAGGGCCCATACGTTGGGCAGCGTCATCATGGTCATGGTCAGCACGACCAACGCCCACATAAAGCGGGTGGACATGTTGGCCTCGGCGGTGCGGGAGAGCGAGTCCGTAATAATCCAATCCCACGAAAACGACGTCCCGATCCAGCCGCCCACAAATACCAAGGCGATAAAAATCACGCGAGAGGGCATAAGCAGCTTGTTGGCCCCTTTACACAAGAACTGGAGGGCTTTTTCGGTATAATAGCCCCAGCCGATAATGGTGGTAAACGAAAAAAT
>CAYUAA010000078.1:0-5602 GCA_964442585.1 uncultured Elusimicrobium sp.
TTCCCCCCGCACGCGCCAAAAAAGCTAAAATATATAATATGAACCAATCCAATTCCACCCCCCGCCACGTAGCGATTATTATGGACGGCAACGGCCGTTGGGCCAAAGCGCGCCTGCTGCCGCGCCTGGCCGGACACAACGCCGGGGCAAAAGCCGTCGAACGTACGATTCAGGCTGCGCAAAAAGCGGGTGTGGAATTTTTAACCCTCTACGCCTTTTCAACCGAAAATTGGATTCGCCCGCAGGAAGAAATCGACGGGCTGATGAAACTGCTCGAACAAACCCTGCAACGCTATACCAAAGACGCGGCAAAACACAACGTCCGCCTATGGATAAGCGGCGCACGGGAACCGCTGCCCGCGCGCATTTTGGACCAAATCGACAAAGCCGTTTCCTCCACCGCCGACAACACGGGCTTAACGCTTAACCTGGCCCTTAATTACGGCGCGCGTCAGGAAATCGCCCACGCCGTCAACGCTCTTTTGGCCGAAGGAAAAACTTCCATTACGCCGCAAGACATCGCCGCCAAGCTCTACCAGCCCGCCCTGCCGGACCCGGAACTTATCATCCGCACTTCGGGAGAAGAACGTCTTTCCAACTTTTTGCTATGGCAGGCGGCCTACAGCGAATTTTATTTCACCCCCGTACTATGGCCCGATTTTACAGAAGAAGAATTTAACAAAGCCCTCGCGGCTTACCGCACCCGCAGCCGCCGGTTTGGAGGAGTATAATGGATCCTGTCACCCGTTCCCGCGCGGAGGAACTTGTAAACCGCATCAAACGTCACGCCACGCCCGCGTTTAAAGAACAAATGCACAAACGTTTTGGCATCCAAACGGAGTACGCCGTAGGCACCCCGGTTACCACGCTGAGACTGTTGGTTAAGGGCCTGCCTCGGCCGGACCAGCCGCTGGCTGAAGCGTTGTGGCAAACCGGTATACACGAAGCGCGTATTCTGGCTTCTTTACTGGCCGACCCTGCGCAAATGACGCGTGAAAAATCAGACGCATGGGCCAAAGCCTTTAATTCCTGGGATATTTGCGATTTATGCTGCGCCAACCTTTTCGCCCGCGTCAACAACCCCTTAAAACTGGCCGAACGCTGGATGAAACGAGAAGACGAATTCGTCCGCCGAGCCGGCTTTGCCCTGCTGGCGGCCCTTTCCGTTCCGCGAGCAAAAACCGCTGACGAAGAACTGATCAAAATGCTGCCCCTTATAAAAAACCACGCTTGTGACGCACGCCCCATGGTGTTTAAAGCCGTCAACTGGGCGCTTAGAAATATCGGCAAGAAAAACCCGCGTCTCACCCCAAAAGCCGTTTCCTGCGCACGGGAAATTTTGGATTTGTACGAAGACAATAAATCCGCCCGCTGGGTAGCCTCCAACGCGCTGTGGGAACTCAGCCTCCCTAAAATCAAAGCCATGGTAGCCAAACGCGGCTAGTCCCCCCCGTACGCGCGTAAATATAGTAGAATATAGGTATGTTATTACCTAGAATTTTAACCGCCCTGATTGGGATTCCCGTTGTCTTGGCCGCCATTCATTTTGGCGGCGTGGTTTACATGGCTTTTGTAGGCTGTGTAATCTTACTGTGCCTGTATGAATACGGCTTGGCCCTTACCGCCGGCAAAAAGCCCGTACACATGGTCAGCTTAATGCTTTTTGGCATTTTAATGGCCGTGGTGGCTGTGCTGGGCCGCGCCGACGTGCCGGGAATCAGTCTGCCCAACAACCTCTATCCGCTGACGGTAAGCATCGTCATTTTCGGCGTACTGTTTATTGAAGTGTTAACCCCCAAACGCTCGTGGGAACGTGTATGCAATACGTTTACCGGGGTGTTTTTTATCCCTTGGTCCCTGGCGCACTTAATCAACCTGCGCGCCATTGCCACATATGGCGAATACTTAACGATTTTTATGATTGTCACCGTCTGGGTGTCGGACTCCGGCGCCTACTTCTGCGGCCGCTTTTTGGGCCGCCATAAACTCAACCGGGAAGTTAGCCCCAAAAAAACATGGGAAGGCGCCATCGGCGGCACGCTGCTGGCGGTCGGCGCGGCGGTGCTGATGCAGCGTTTGTTCCTGCCGACGCTTTTTACCGTGCAGACTGCCATTTGGATGGGCTTGTTGGTGGCGGTGGTGGGCCAAGTATCCGACCTGGCCGAATCCGTCATCAAACGCTCCACGGGCGTAAAAGATTCCTCCAACTTGCTGCCCGGCCACGGCGGATTTTTGGACCGCTTTGACTCGTACCTTCTGCTCGCGCCGTTATTCTATTACGTGGTGCTTTATACGTTATGAAGCAAATCGTTATTTTAGGTTCTACGGGATCCATCGGCACGTCCTCTTTGGACGTAATCGCGCGCTTGGGCGAAGAATACCGAGTGCTGGGCTTGTCGGCCAATAACAACACCGACCTGTTTTTAAAGCAAATCCACCAGTTTAAACCACGCTTTGCCGCCGTGTTAAACCCGGAAAGCTATAACAAAATTAAAGACCAAATTCCGCAAGGCACACGTCTGCTGCCGCCGGAGATTGACAGCTTGTCGTTTATGGCTTCACTTCCAACGGCGGACCTCGTCGTCAGCGGGGTGGTGGGTGCGGTAGGATTTACGCCCTTGGTGGCGGCCGTTAAAGCCGGCAAAACCATTGCGCTGGCCAACAAAGAACCCATGGTCATGGCGGGCAAAACGCTAATGAAAGAATGTGAACGCTGGGAAGCCGCCATCCTGCCAGTGGACAGTGAACCCTCGGCTATTTTCCAATGCCTCGCAGGCGAAGCCGACGAATACAGCTACCATAAAATTTCGCGCGAAATCTCCAAAGTGTTTTTGACGGCCTCCGGCGGTCCGTTCGCTAAACGCAAAGCGGCCTTATCCACCGTTACCCCGCAGGAAGCGTTAAACCATCCGCGCTGGAAAATGGGCAAAAAAATTACAATTGACTCCTCCACCCTCATGAACAAAGGTTTCGAAGCAATTGAAATTATGAACCTTTTTAATTTGCCCGAAGAAAAAGTGCAAATCGTTATTCACCCGCAGTCTATCGTGCACTCGGCCGTAGAGTTTAACGACGGAGCCATCCTGGCCCAAATGGGCGAGCCGGATATGCGCGTACCGATTCAGTACGCCATCACCTACCCGCGGCGCATGCCCGGCCCGGTAAAAAAACTCAACTTGTTTGAAGCCGCGAAACTGGAATTTTTCGAACCGGATTTCGACCGCTTCCCGTGCCTGGATTTGGCCCTGGCTGCCGCGCGCAAAGGCGGCATTCTGCCCGCCGTATTAAGCGCGGCGGACGAAGTGGCCGTGGACGCGTTTTTAAAAGAACAAATCAAATTTACGGATATCCCGAAATTGATTTACACCGTCTTAAAATCCGCCCCGCAAACGCAAGGCGACGCCACCCTCAACCAAGCCGCTGAGGCCGATGAATGGGCGCGCGAAGCCGCCAACGCGGTATTGGAAGACAAATCCTATAAAAAGGCCGCCATTTAGGAGAAGCTATGTTTTTAACCGTTCTAGCCGTCATTGTGGTACTCAGCCCGATTGTAATCGTTCACGAATTCGGTCACTATATCGCCTGCCGCTTAACCGGTATCCGAGTGAAAGAATTTGCTTTCGGTTTCGGTAAAATTTTGTGGCATAAAAAAGTGGGCGATACCGACTACCAAATCCGAGCCGTTCCATTTGGCGGATTTGTGGAACCCGCCGGCCCCATGTTCCACCCGCAGGACGCAAAAGAAGCCCCCAAACCGTACGAATTTGCCGCCAAAAAATGGTATGCTAAATTTTTTATGGTGGTAAACGGTGCGCTGTTTAACTATTTGCTGGCAGCCGTCATTTTTGGCGCGCTTATCTATATCAAGGGACTGCCGGAAGCGGACCCCGTAAAACTGCCCGCCGTCGTAGGGTCCGTAGTGGACGGCTATCCCGCCGCCAAGCTCGGCCTGCAAGAAGGCGATTTAATCCGCCAACTCAACGGGGCCGACATCGCCAATTGGGACGATTTAACCAAAGCTCTTTCCGTCCGCCAAGGAGATTTACGCTTAACCTACCAACGCGGAAGCGAAACCTTATCCGCCACCGCGCGCGAAGCCGATTTTAACGGTAAAAACGTGCTGGGCGTTACGGTAATGCCGGTATTTCACGCTGTGCCGTGGTGGAAAGCCGCGGGACTGGGCTTTTACCAATGCTGGTACTGGACGAAATACTCCCTGTCGTCTTTATGGCAAAGCCTCAGCCGCAAAAAAGCGCCGGAACTGGCAGGCCCAATTGGGATTGTAAACGTTATCCATCAGGCCGCACACCGCAACTTGCTCGATTTTGTATTCTTAATCGCCATGCTGTCCGTGGCGGTTGGGATGTTTAACTTATTCCCCATCCCGATACTCGACGGCGGCTACGCGCTTGTCTATTTATGGGAAGGGCTCACCAAAAAACTGCCGACCGAAAAAACCCTCAACATCGCCGTAAACATCGGTATGTATTTGCTGATTTTGCTTGTGGTGTACGCGTCGTATGCGGACATCAAGCGCATTTTCTTTAAACCCAAAACCGCCGCCGTGCAGACAAACGCGGCCCCGGAAGTCTCCGTGGAGAAACAAAATGTACAAGACTAGAGAAGTTAAAGTAGGTCCCTACACATTAGGCACCGGCCATCCCGTGCGCGTGCAAAGCATGTGCAATACCGATACGCGCGACGCGAACGCCACCGCGGCGCAAATTATCCAGCTGGAAAACGCCGGCTGCGAAATTAACCGTGTGGCCGTGCCGGATATGCAAGCCGCACTGGCCATCGGCGACATTAAAAAGCAAATCCACTCCCCTCTGGTGGCGGATATTCATTTTGACTATAAACTGGCGTTGGAAGCCATTAAACAAGGCGTGGACAAAGTGCGCATCAATCCCGGCAATATCGGTGCGGCGGAAAACACCAAAGAAGTGGTAAAAGCCGCCAAAGATCACGGCGTGGCGATTCGCATCGGCGTGAACGCGGGAAGCGTAAAATACCTAAAAAGCGTGGAAGGAAAAATGGAACTTTCCGACGACAAATGGGCCGAAGTAATGGTAAACGAAGCCCTCGAGCAAGCCAACATTTTAGAACAATTAAATTTTAAAGACGTGGTGGTTTCGCTAAAGTCGGACAATTTCAAACGCACGGTGCTTGCCAACGAACTTTTTGCCAAGCAGAGCGATATTCCCCTCCACCTGGGCCTTACCGAAGCGGGCAGTTTTTTAAGCGGCGCCGTTAAAAGCGCGGCAGCGTTAGGAACGCTGTTGCAAAAAGGAATCGGCGCGACGATTCGCGTTTCGCTGACGGAAGACCCGCGCTTGCAAGTGCGCACTGCGTACGAAATTTTAAAAGCCGTCGGCCTGCGCGAGTTTGGCCCGAATCTGATTTCATGCCCCACCTGCGGCCGCACGCAAGTGGACGTAACGGGCACGGTGCACGCACTGGAAGAAAAAATCTACGCCGACAAAGATTTGCTTAAAAAGGCCACCGGTCTTAAAATCGCCGTTATGGGCTGCGCAGTAAACGGCCCCGGCGAAGCGCGCGACGCCGACTTTGGTATCGCCGGCGGTAAAGGCGAAGGCTTATA
>CAYUAA010000079.1:0-5536 GCA_964442585.1 uncultured Elusimicrobium sp.
TTACTTCTTTATGAGGGGGGATATATCCCATGTATCAAAATACGGGTTTTACGCTTATAGAGTTGTTGGTAGTGGTTTTAATCATCGGTATCTTATCTGCGGTGGCGTTGCCGCAATACCAAAACGCCGTTTTAAAAAGCCGGGCCGCTCTACTGCTTGCCAATATGAAAACGCTGCGTCAGGCGGCGCAGGCATATTACCTTGCCAACGGACGCTGGCCGCTCGATTTTACGGAAATTGACGTTGCTTTTGCGGGGGAGCTGGGTTCGTCGGAAGGGATAGCCAATTCCCGCATTACATTGCCGGACGGGTCGTATTATGTTTTTGATGTGGACGGCTATTTTGGCGGCTATTGGACTGGGTACGGATTATGTTTTAATTATTGGTACAACGGCCAGTGGGGGGTAAAAGAAGGCTGTTTTTTACTGCGCGCCAATACGGATAAATTAAGAAAGCTGGGCCGCAGTATGGGCGGACGTTTTACGTATACAAGTCCATACGGCGATATTTATGAAATTTGCTGAACATCAAAAAGTTAAAAAAGGGCGGAAGAGTTTTTCCGCCCTTTTTGTGTCAAATTATTTATTTTTTCGGTTGTTCCAATAATTGTTTGATAATATCTTCGTGAATGCGGAAGATAGCTTCGTTTTTGGTGGCCAGGTTGTTGGCGATCATTACAAACGCAATAAGCCGTTCGTCCTGATCCGTCGTGTAGCCTGCGGCTGCTTTTACGCCGTCAATCGTGCCGCCTTTTACGCGCACGCGGCTGACGGCTTTTTTAGGCTTTAAGAAACGTCTTAAAAGCAGTAAATCGCCGCGGTCGTCCGGCGTGGCGAGCGAATTGTAATAGTAGGAAAAATTCGGGCTTTGGGTCATAAACGCAAGTGTTTTAAGCAGGGTGCGGGGCGTGAGCAAGTTGTCGCGCGAGAGGCCGCTCCCGTCGTAAATAACCGTATCTTCCGGCTCAGTAAGATGATTTTTTTGCAGGAAACCGTTTAATTCGGCAAGTCCGTTTTGCAAGCTCCCTTTCTTTCCGGTGTATACTGCCAGTTGGCGCAGCAGCATGTCCGCATACAGGTTAAAACTGCGTTTGTTAATAATCACCACAATGTCTTTTAATTTGGGGGATTGGTACGTATGCAGCAGCGTCATGGCGGAATAGTTCGGCGCAGTGCGCGTGGTTTGCAGGGATCCTTCCACTGCCACGCCTTGTTTTTCAAGTTCCGTTTTTAACGCATGGACAGCAAAAAGAGCAGGATCCGGCAAAGCGGCGGAGATGGTAAAACCCGTAAAATTGGTGGGGATGGTGCCGTAAATTTCCAAGTCGGTTTGATGAGGTGCGCCGTAGACGTAGGCGTTGTCTTTTTTACTTTTCCCGTCAGTAGTGACAAAACTGGTAAGCGTCAGGCCGGGGACGGCGGGCTCGGTTGAGGAAACGGAGGCTTCTTTCCCGGCGCGCGGCTGGGGAGAAAAATGGATTTTAAAAGAGTTGTCGTTAATGGTCAGCGGGCTTGCCGGGGCGGCGTAATAATTGCCCATATTTTCCCAGTTTACTTTTGGGGCGATGGACGGCCCCTCAAATAAAGAGACGTCGGCCACCAAGTTCCCTTCCACGCGCGTGATTCCCGCGTTTTTAACGGCTTTGGCCCATTTTTTTATTACCGTTTGCCACGGCTCCGCGCCGACGACGCGCGTCGATCCCAGAGTGGGGTCGCCTCCGCCTTGTAAATAAAGATTCCCTTTCAAAACGCCATTTTCGGAGGGAGCGTGTTGGGCGTAAAGGCGGGTTTGGAAGCGATAATCCGGCCCCATGGTTTCAAGCGCGGCGGCCGTAGTTAATAGTTTGAGTGTGGAGGCCGGCGTCAGGCGCGTGTCGGCGTGAACGGAAAACAATTCTTCTTCCGGGGCGTTTGCATAGGCGGCGATTCCGCCCCACCATGCGCCTTTTAGCACAGGGTGTTGCAGCCGCTGCGCCACAAAATCCTGTAGTGTTTGGGCGTCTGCGGGTAAGGTAAAACAAAAAGAAAGGAATAATAAAAAGTAACGCATATATATAAAATATCAAAATTTTGCGATGCGCCGCGCGGATAAAATAAGACCTCCCCGGTTTGCGGGGAGGTTTTTATATGGCGGATTTAAAAACGGCTTAGTTAAACCAAGGGTACCATTTGTCTTTATCGCGGATATTAATCAACAGCGAAACAGCCAGCATGTCGCGCGCGTTTAACGCTTGGGGTTTATCCAACGTGCAGGTAAATTTATCAAAAGCGGCGTGTGCGTTTTGAATAACGCCGGAGGAATCCATTTGCCCGGAGACGGCGTAATCGGCGCGCAAAAAGCCCCACAGGTGCCCGCACAGCTTGCGCAATACGGAGCGTACGGCGGATACTTCCGTAATTTGCGCCAACAGATTCCCTTCGCGGTTAAACAGCTTCCACTGGCGGCGTACGGAAAAACGTTTGCGCGTGACGGTCAGCACATCTTTGGAGCGGGCGAAATAAATTTCGTATCTTTCTTGCAGCAAGCCGAAGCCTTTTTGCAAAATAACGGCCGCTTTTTGGCCTTTGCGGTCGAAAAGAGTAATTTCCCGCAACACCAGTTGAGACCATACCAACCCGCAGAAGAAGATCAATACGCCCAGCGGTATTGCCAGCGAGCACGCCGAATAAAGGGTGTTATAAGTAAACGCTCCAAGCGGCAGCAGGCGGGCGTTTTCGCATAATCCGGCGGCTGCCAGCGTTAAGAATGTCAAGCCGATGAGAGTCAATCCCGTAAACAGAAATAAACTGTCCCAGCGGGCGGAAAGAGAAATGAGAATGTTGCCCTGGTTGTCTTTGGCGCGGAAAATCAGTGACGGGGTTCCGTAAAGCCGGGAGAACCGGATGGGATAGAGTGAGTTGGGGTTGGCGGGTTCGTCCGGCGTAAGGCGGCGTACGAACAGACGCACCGCTAATGTGACCGCTTGCATAGTGGCAAATACAAACGCCAAAATAATTAACGCGTCAAACCCATGACCCATTTTTCGCACGTACGGCGGCATGTTGGCGGATAAAAGCGTATTGATTTTGACTGGCGCAAGTTGTTTTTTCAGCTTGGCGAACAAGCCGGGTTGTGCCGGTGCGGCGGTTTTTTTGGCGATCGGCTGAGTGTTGGCGGGGGCGGAAATTTCGACGGGTGCGGTCAACGTTTCTTCTTCCACTGCGGGCAGCGCGACAATGTTATAGGCGCGCGGATCGTTTACCGCCATTTGCAGGGAGGGAGCGTCTTCTTCGGCTTTGCGCGGAGAGATAAACGAAAAAATCAAATCCGTTTCCGCATACGTTAAATCTTTGGCCAAGATGGAATAGGATTTGCCGTTAATTAAAAAGTAACCGGCGCCAAAGTCGTTTTTAGGCGTAAAAAAGCTGATGTAGAAAAAAGGTTCTCCCGTGGAAAATTCAATGCGTTTGATTTCTTCGCCCGTGTAGGTGTTGCCCACCACTTGCATTTTTTTGCTTTTGACGTCTGCCAAGTCCGCGTTTATTTTGGATTCGATGCAGGTTTCGGTGGCGCAGTCGGCGGTTTTTATGTCGATACGGGCGGATTTTTTTTGAATGCACAGCACGCAGCCGGCGGGCGGATTTTTGACGGACGTCCATCCCGAAGGCATGTCAAGCGTAAACGCGCCGTCGGAAGATGTAAACGTGCCGCCCCGGGCTATTAGCGCCGTAGCCGCCAGCAAAACGGTTAAAACGAGTTTAAAAAAAAGGCGATGTGCCATACTGCTTATTATATTAAATTTTGGCGGGATTTTAACGTCTTGCCGTTCTTACGCGCGCGCAAACCATAATTGTGATTGTGGGGCGGAGTTAAAATTGTTATCATATAAATGTATAGACCTATGAGGAGTTTGTATGGCAGAAAAAAACATCGTGGACGGCCGTCTGTCCGCTTTGCGCGGGCTTATGCGCAAAAATAAACTGGACGGACTGATTGTTACCAATAATTTGGACCAACTGTATTTAACCAATTTCTTTTTTTATCCCGAAGAGACCGTTTTGCTGGTGCATCCCAAAGGCGTGGCGTGCTTCACGCGCGATTTATACGTGGAGCCGTTTGGCAAATTTGCGCCTAAAATGGAAGTGTCCGGCAGTGAAACGCGTTTGTCCGACGCCGTAAAAAAAGCCCAAGACATGGGGCTTAAACGCGTCGGATTCGATGCGGCCAAAGAATCTTACCAAAACGGCAAAATGATGTCGGCCGCCGGTTTTGCGGAAGTGGAAGGTTTTGTTTCCAAACTGCGCGAAACCAAAGACGCCGCCGAGTTAAAGTTAATGCGCGAAGCCAACCGCATCGCATACCAGGCGTATGAATATGTAAAACCCCGCGTAAAAACGGGCATGACGGAATGCGAAGTGGCCGCGGAACTTGAAAAATTTATGCGTTCCAAAGGGGCGTCCGGTCCGTCGTTTTTAACGATTGTCGGCTTTGGAGAAAATTCCGCCAATCCGCACCACGAAACGGGTTCGCGCAAATTAAAAGCCAACGACGCCGTGCTGATGGATTTCGGCTGCATTTACAAAGGTTACTGTTCCGATATTACCCGCAGCTGGTGGCACGGCAAAAACGAGCCGGCCGAATATGCCAAAATTTGGAAAATTGTGGAAAAAGCCCGCAAAACGGGAGTGAAAGCCGTTAAAATCGGTACCGCAAACCAAGCGGTGGACGCCGCCGCCCGCCGCGTAATTGAAGAAGCCGGATACGGCACGTATTTTACGCACCGCACCGGGCACGGCGTGGGTATTGAAATCCACGAAAACCCTTATAACAGCCAAACGGCCGATACGGTTTTGGCCGAAGGCAACGTAGTAACGGTGGAGCCCGGCATTTATCTGCCCGGCAAATACGGCGTGCGGTTGGAGGACACGATGGCCGTGTCCAAAACCGGGGCCAAAATTTTAACCAAAAAATAAATTATGGCGATTAAAGATTTAGCTTCCGTACGCATGCGAGACTTCCGTCGCGTGTTAAAACAGGCGGACCTGGACGGTTATTTAACCGTTTCGCCGCTGGAGCAGCGTTACTTGTCCGGCGTGGATTTGTCGGACGGAGAGGCCGTGTTTTTAATTACGCCCCAAAAAGCGTATTGTATTACGAAACGGTTGATCGTCAGCAAAATGACGCCCGCCGCCGCGTTTCTGAAAACGGAGGACGTTCCCTTTGGCGGCATGCTGGACGGCGCACTGGCCAAAGTTAAAAAGCTGGGGTTAAAACGCGTCGCGTTCGATCCGGCCCACGTCGATTTTGAAACGGGCGAAAAGCTGACCAAAGAAGGCTTCTGCCGCGCCAACGGTCTCATCGGCGAAATGCGCATGCAAAAGTACGAGGACGAAGTCGCTCGCCTGAAAAAAGCGTGCAAAATCGCGGCGGACTCGTTTGAAGAGGTAAAACCGAAAATCAAAACGGGTATGACGGAAGAAGAGGTGCGCGTACTGATGGCGGTGGCCATGCACAAACGCGGGGCGGATTCCATTCCGTTCAACATCGTTTGTTTTGG
>CAYUAA010000080.1:0-5530 GCA_964442585.1 uncultured Elusimicrobium sp.
GGTGGCCAGGTAGTGGGCGTTGTGGCCAATAATCCGGCCTGCATGGGCGGCGCGCTTGACTGCGACGCCAGTGACAAGGCTGCGCGCTTTATCCGCTTTTTAAACGCGTTTAACATCCCGCTTTTAACGCTTGTCGACACGGGCGGCTACCTGCCCGGCGTGGAACAGGAACATGGCGGCATTATTCGCCACGGCGCGAAACTGTTGTATGCGTATTCCGAAGCGTCCATCCCGAAAGTAACGCTTGTTCTGCGTAAGGCGTACGGCGGCGCGTATATTGCCATGGGTTCCAAATACCTGCGCGGCGATTTTAACTTCGCTTTTCCCAGTGCGGAAATTGCCGTTATGGGTCCGCGCGGCGCGGTGGAAATTTTGTATTCGCGCGATTTGAAGGCGGAAGCCGACCCGGCCAAGAAAGAAGAACTGAAGCAGAAAATGACCCAGGAGTATTCCGACAAATTCGCTTCTCCGTATCAAGCTGCCACCAACGGATCCATCGACGAAATTATTGAACCCGCCGAAGCGCGTGCCAAAATTGTCCGCGCGTTCCAGGTGCTTAAAAATAAGCGCGATCCGAAAAACAATCCGCACAAAGGCAACATTCCGCTGTAAGGTGCGCATGAAAGTTTAAAAAGGCCCCCAGTTACTTTGGGGGCCTTTTTATTCTTGCTTTTTGTACCGAAAAATTTCTTTTGTTTTTATCTGTCGCTTTCTATAATCAAACGTTTTACTTTTTCGTTAAACGCCGTTGATTGTAATAATTCTTCCAACGTCAGGGGCATGCGGTAACGCCAGTAGTGGCGCGGGTTGGCGGGAATGTTGATGCGTTCGTCGTCCGGATTTGGCATGCGGAGTTTTTCGTCCATAGACGTCCAATCTTGCAATGATAATAACGCCAGCATGGACGGGCTGCTCAAGTGCAGACGGATGATATCTTCGCAGATTTTTTCGTCCGCTTCCGCCGGGGCTTGGCCCGTTTTATCCAGTACGTCGTTATAGAATTTCTGCGTCATTTCCGGTTCTTCTTTCCACCAGCCGCGCAGGACGGACATGTCGTGTGTGGACGGCGTGGCTACGGACGTATACGGATAATTTTTTGTGTCCGCAAACGTTTCGCCAAGCCGCTTGGGCATGCGTTCAATCTCCAAGCTGAGCATTTGCAGTTGGCGCATGACTTCAGGCACCGAGTCGGGTATCATGCCCAAATCTTCCGCACAGCACAACAGACGTGTGCTTTGGATAAGCGCGGGAAGTTTTTTGAGGGCTTCCCGCTTCCAAAATTCGTTATGTCGGCGGAAAAAATAATCGTTATACAAACGGGTGAACGCTTCTTTTTCCGGCGAGCTCAATGCATCAAATGCGCCGTCCGTCAGGGCGCAAATGCGCGGGTGATATTTGTTGGCGTCCGTACGGTCCGGCACAAAAAGCACGTTGGCAGCCAAAGCAAAGAGCCCTTGCTTTAAGCGGCGCGTCTTATTGTCGTCATCCGTCAGTGCGGCTTCTATTTGGCGTTGGGTGGCGTATTGCGGGCGCAGATCAAAAAGTCCGTTTGCGGCGGGTGTCAAAAAGCGTTGTTTGGCTTCTTCGGCCAGATCGCCCAATTTCGCTGTCAGATATTTTTCGGAAATGTACGGTTTTAAAAAATCTTGACGGAAAGACAATCCGTAACGTTGAATTTCGTTCGCATCCAAGGGCAGAGCGGGTGTAAACTGGCCTAGCAGCCCCTCCATGCTGTGCGACGGGATTTCCCAAATGCGGAAGAAGCCCAGCACGTGATCGATGCGGTACGCGTCAAAATAGCGCGCCATGTGGGTAAAGCGGCGCGTCCACCAACGGTAACCGTCTTGGGCCATTACATCCCAGTTATAAGTGGGGAAGCCCCAGTTTTGGCCGGTAGCGGAAAAATCGTCCGGGGGCGCGCCGGCCTGTGCGTTCATGTTAAACAGGGCGGGTTCCGTCCAGGCGTCCGCGCTGTGGGGGGAAACTCCGATCGGGATGTCTCCTTTTAAAATAATACCCTTTTCGCGCGCGCGGCGAACGGCTTTTAACAGCTGCGTATGTAAGATAAATTGCACATAGTACCAAAAGCGTATATCCTGTGCCGCCGGCGAATCGGGTGACGTGAACTGCCGCAGATCTTGTCGGGAAAATACGGCGTGCTCCGGCCATTTGGAAAAATTGGCTGTGTGGTAACGGTCCCGCAGGGCGCAAAACATGGCGTACGCGGGCAGCCAGTGCGCGTTTTGGTATAAAAAATGTTTGAATTCCGTCGAGGAGAGTATTTTTTCGCCGTCTTGTGCAAACGCGGCGCGCAACCGTTCCAGTTTTAAATGGGTGGCGGCTTCGTAATCAATTTGCGCAAGAGCGTTTATTTGCTGTCGCCGGGTTTGAAATGTTTGTTCCGTTTTTTCATCAAGCGCGGGCAGTTGGCGCGCGTCCGCATACAACGGGTGGAAAGCGTAAACCGATACGGCGTTGTACGGGTAGGAATCGCGCCAGGTGTGCGTGAGCGTGGTATCGTTAATCGGCAAAATTTGGATTACTTTTTGGCCCGTTTGTACGGCCCAATCGGTTAATTTTTCGAGGTCGCCGAAGTCTCCCGCTCCCCACCCGTCCTGCGAACGCAGCGAAAATACCGGCAGTACCACGCCGGCGGCACGAAAAAGTTTGTGCCCGTTAAATGCGGGGCGCAAATCGTCGCGCGTCCATATGTCGCCCGCGGCCAGGGCGGGCACGTCTAAAATGCGGTTCGGGCCGCTTTCCCAAACGGCGGGTGCGGCGGGATTATCAGCGCTGCGCACGATAAATTTATATTCAAAAGGGAAAGAGAATTTGTCCGCGTCCAGCGAAAGGTTCCATTCGTTGTGTTCGCCTTCCGTTAGTGGGAGCGCGTTAGCCGGATTCCAGTTGCCCAGGGCATTTGGCGCTCCGCATAAAAACAACGCTTCACCCGGTTCCGGGCGCGGCGTTTGGGCGCGCAGTACAATTGTGCGCGAAAAGAGCGGGAGCGGCTTGGGCTGGGTTCCGCGGTGTCGGAATACATCGGTAAAGGCGGAAGAATACAGCCAGGACTCGGCGGGCAGATCACGCCAGGAGTCGTGCAGTAAATAGCGGGCCCGGGTTGGATTTAACTCCAGCGTGCGCGGAACGGCCTGCCACTCCCGGCGTAACGTTTTACGTCCGGCGCGCACTTCGTAATGATAATGAATGCGCAGGGGCGTTTTTAAAAGCAATTGGATTTCTCCCTGCCAGGTATGGCCGTCCTGTGTAGAAAGCGGGATGTTTATTTTGCGTTCATTTTCAGCCGCGCCGGCGCGATATACAACGGCATGGAGCGTTTCTCCCCATGCCGTTGTGTACGAAAGTTGAAAAAATAATTTCATACGTTACTCCTGTGCAGCGGGTTTGTAGTCGCGCACCCACAGCGTAAACGCGGCGGCGATGAATAGGCTTACTCCTCCTACTCCGACGGCGGCTATGGCGCTGGAGCCCAACGCGTATTTCATCAACGGGCCGAAGAACAGGTTTACGCAAATTTGCGGAATAACGATAAAAAAGTTAAACACGCCCATATAGAAACCCATTTTTTCGGCAGGCAGCGCATTGGAAAGCATGGCGTAAGGCATGGATAAAATACTGCTCCAGGCGATGCCGACGCACACCATGGGGAAAATTAATCCCATTTTTGTAAATTCTACGCCAAACAGGGTCAGGCCCAGAGAGCCTAAACCAATACCGCCTACCGTTAAACACGCGATGTGAATGGCTTTTGCGGAAAATTTGGTGGTCAGCCATAAAAGTATAAACGAGAAGGCAAACGCCACCCCGTTGTAAATGCCGAAGCAGGAGCTGCCCCAGTTGGCGGCGGTTTCATACGCGGCGGAACCGGGTGCGGCGTGGAACACGGCCGACGCGATGCCGGGCGTAAAATAAACCCACATCACCATAAATGCGGCCCATGTAAAAAATTGTACAAAAGCCAGGCGGCGCATGGTGGAAGGCATACTGACAAAAGCCTGGCCCATTTCGCGCAGTGTTTTAAGGGGACTGAAAGGCTGCTGTTTCAAACGGTTAAATTCTTCCATGTCGGCGGGGGGATATTCGGGCGTAGTTTTGACGGTGGCCAAAATGGCGACAATCAATACTGCGGCGCCGATGTAAAACGAGTATTTCACCGTGTTGGGAATATGCCCCAAAGGAGCTTCGGTGCTTACGCCGAAGGCCGTTAAAATCTGCGGCAGGAATGACGCAATCACCGCGCCCGCGCCGATCATGACACTTTGCATGGCGTAGCCGGTTTTACGTTGGGGTTCGGGTAATAAATCACCCACAAAGGCGCGAAAGGGCTCCATGCTTACATTGACGGAGGTATCCAAAATCCATAAAGCGATTACCGCCATCCAAATCGCGCTGGCCTGAGGCATTAAGATAAGCGCAAACATCGCAAAAACGGCTCCGCCCAAAAAATACGGGCGGCGGCGGCCCAGGCGGCACCAGGTGCGGTCGCTGTAATAACCCACAAGCGGTTGTACCAAAAGCCCCGTTACGGGGGCGGCCAGCCACAACAGGGGAATTTGGTCTTCGCTCGCCCCTAAGCGGGAATAAATGGCGCTCATATTGCCCATCTGAAGCGCCCAGCCAAACTGGATGCCGAAGAAACCTAAACACATATACGTGATTTGTAAAAACGTCTTGGGAGGTCTTTGGGTTTGCATAGTTCCTCGTTATTTTTCAAGTTGATACTACTTTCCATTATAACACTATTTTATTCGTGCGGCGCACGGGCCGCAGCGCATAAAACGGACTGGAGCGAAAACGCAAAGTTTGATATCATGTTATATATGGAAAACGAGTCTTTAGACAGTGTAAACGAGTATTTTAGACATTTGGGCAAAATCACGAAAGAATTAGACCGTGAAAAAACCGCCCGTTTGTGGAAACTCGCCAAAGAAGGCGACCAGGACGCTAAAAACCAAATCATGGAAATGAATTTGCGGTTGGTAATCCCGACGGCAAAACGTTTCCTGCGCCCCGGCATGGAGCTGATGGATTTAATCGAAGAGGGGAATCTCGGGCTGTTGCAGGCCATTGATAAATTTGAGCCGGAAAAAGGCTACCGTTTTTCTACCTACGCCGTTTATTGGATTGAGCAATATATCCGCAAATACATTGAAGAGCAGTCCGGCTCGATTAAAATTCCTTCTCACGCTTGGGGCAATTTGAAAAAATGGTTCCGCGCGTGGAACGAACTGAAAGAAGCCAACGGGCGCGATCCGTCTTTAAACGAAATGGCGCAGGAACTGAATCTTTCCGCGCGGCAGGTAAAATCCATTATGGATACGCTAAGCGCGGCCAAAGGGGTGGATTCGCTCGCTTCTTTAGTGCACGACGAGGATGAAACCACGCTGGAAGATCTGCTCAGCGACGATGGCAAGGGGAATCCTCACGACGTGTTTGTTCAAAACGAAAACCAGCAAAGCCTTAAAAAAAGCATGGAAGATTTGAACGACCGCGACCGCCAGATTTTAAT
>CAYUAA010000081.1:0-5406 GCA_964442585.1 uncultured Elusimicrobium sp.
ACGAAATGGGTATTTTTTCTAACCCGGTCGTCAGCCCCGCGGTGCCGCCCGGCCATGCTTTAATGCGTCTGACGCTGATGGCGACGCATACCGACGAACACGTCCAAAAAATTATCGACGCGTTTGCCCAGGCGGGCCGCATGGTTGGTATTATTAAATAGTTTTTATCCTACAAAACCCCGTCGTATGGCGGGGTTTTGTTTTTTAGAGGGGTTATTATGAGTGTGGAAGTCCGCCAGATTACCGATAAAGAATTAAACACTTTCGTCAATTTGCCTTTTGAACTTTATCAGAACGATCCATACTGGGTGGGGGAATTAAAAGCCGATACCAAAAAACTCTTACGTAAGGACAACGCGTTTTGGACGCACGCCAAGCGTTCGCTTTTTATGGCGTACCGGGACGGAAAACCCGTGGGCCGTATCGCCGCAGTGGTGAACGACGCGTTTAACGAGTTTCACCAAGAAAATATCGGTTTTTTTGGCTTTTTCGATGCAGTGGATGACGAAGCTGTTTCGGCGGCTCTGTTTGCCGCGGCCGAAACGTGGCTGCGCTGCCAGGGCGTCACTGCCGTGCGCGGGCCGGCCAATCCTTCTAGCAACCACGTGTATGGGCTGTTGGTGGACGGCTTTGACTCTATGCCCGCCATTATGATGCCGTATAACTACCCCTATTACGCTAAACTTATCGAGAATGCGGGCTTTAAAAAAGTGAAAGATTTGCTGGCTTTCCACCGTACAAAGGAAGACAAGTTTTCCGAGCGGTTTATGAAAGTTTGCTCCCGCTGCGAACGCGCACAGGGGATTAAACTGCGCCGGTTGGATCTTAAAAATTTAGCAAAAGAAGCCGAAATAATCCGCGAAATTTACAACAAAGCCTGGGCTGAGAACTGGGGTTTTGTGCCTCTTTCCAAGCGGGAAATGGCCGATATGGTAGACGAATTAAAGCTGATAGTCCGCCCGGAAGGCACCTGCGTGCTGGAAGTAGACGGCGTTCCCGCCGGGTTCTATATTGCCATTCCAAACATGAATCATGCGCTGAAAGAATTGAAAGGTTCGCTTTCCCATCCGCTCCGGTTGGTAAAGGCGCTGTGCGCTTGGCGCAAAATTAAAGATGCGCGGCTGATTATGTTGGGTGTTGCTCCGGAGTTCCGTAAGCGCGGGATTGATTTGATTTTGATTAAACACATTATCACTCATGGCGTGGCGGTGTGGGATTCCGCAGAACTTTCTTGGGTGTTGGAAGATAACGACGGTATTATTCGGGGAATTTTGGAATGTGGATGCCGCCAAAGCAAGCGTTACCGCCTATACGAGAAGATATTATAACGAGTGGTGGTAACCGGCAATTTACGTACAACGGATAAGAAATTTTTCTTATCCGTTGTTACTTTTACGGGCGACCATTTTTCTTGCTCGGCTAACTGTGCGGCGTCTTGCCCCTTGGTGCACTTGACACTGTTTCTTTGAGAACTGGAATGTAAATCTAGCAAAAATCAGCCGAAGCTATGAGATTCTGTACGGTGTTGAAGAATAACGGTTGGTGTTAGTGATAGCTTTTCTTGTTAAAACTCTTAACTGAAGGCAAAAAGCGGTTAAAAATATAAAACAAAAAAGGTCTTACCCTTCCCACGGGAATAAGACCTTTTTATTTTTTATGTCCGGGTAGCGGGTCCCCTCCCGCGTCCGGAACGGATGAAATTATTTTAAATCTTCCAAAAGCCCCGGGTTTTTCGGGCCGGGGCTTTTTTGATTGGTAAGGACGGTGCCCACATCCGGCTGTCCTTTCATCCCCCGCCGGGCCTGTCTTTCGGCTTTCGCCGCCCCCCAAGGCCTCGGCTTCATATTAATAAGATAAGAAATAGCATGCTCTCCGGCAACCTTAAAAAGTGATTAGTTTTTAAGCGGGTGTTGGGGGAAACTTTTTCGTTCGCGGAGCGGAGGGGTTCTTAAACAGAGCGCCGCGAAAAGAAACAAAATGGTTTTCTTTGGAGGGAGAGGCTTGCTGTAAGCGGTTTTGCAAACAAACAGTCACGGTGGCGCACCGTTTTTCGATAGATTCTTCTTATGTTATTTTTGCGGTGGCAGGTGAGGAGGGATTGCTGTGTAAATATGAGATGTAGCCGTGAAGAAAGAACTCTGTAAATCCTTCGGTGATAAAAAAATTATCCGGCCCCGTGTATTCGATTAATTAATAAAAAATCCCGCCTTATAACAGGCGGGGTTTTAAATTATTTCGTTTCTGTTACACGTTTCCAAGCGGCCTCAAAATCCGGTGGGACGGGCGCCTCAAACATCAGCTTTTTGCCCGTAAACGGATGCTTAAATTCTATCCTCCGTGCGTGCAGCATCAGCCTGTCGGCGGTAGCCCCTTTGTACAACCAGTCGCCCAGAACGGGGTAACCCAGCCAGCTTAAATGTACGCGCAACTGGTTGGTGCGGCCCGTTTTGGGGTATAGTTCAATGTACGTAAATCCGTTTTTGCGTTCCAATACTTTGTAGCCGGTGACGGCTTCGCGTCCGACGTCGGACGCTTTGATTTTGCCGCCCGCAACGCGGCCTATCGGCACGTCGATGAGTCCTTCATCATCCGGCACTTCGCCGCAGGCGATGGAGTGATAGGTTTTGTGTACGTCGCGGTTGGAAAATTGAGCCACCATTTCAGCTTGAAATTCCGGGTTTTTTGCAACAATCATCAAGCCGCTTGTTTCGCGGTCCAAGCGGTGTACCAAGCCCGCACGGGGGGTGGACAAGTCGAACCCTTTGGGAGGGTTGGCCAAAATGACGGATACCAACGTTTCCTCGGCCGAAAATACGGCTTCGGGGTGCTCTTCCCATACGGGGCTTTGCGGATGGACGAGCATGCCGGCGGGTTTAATGAGCACGAAAAAATCTTTTGCGTCGTGAATAATTAAATCGGACAGTTTTGTTTTGCTGCCGGCCTGCGGCAGTTCAATTTCCACCGTTTCGCCTTCAGTAAGCGGCCAGGAGGGTTTTACTTTTTTGCCATTGACGGTTACGCGTCCGTCTTTAATTAATTTTTGCACCAAGGAACGGGAAAGCGTTTCCAATTCGTCGGAAACGAACACGTCCAAGCGGCGTGAATATCCTTGAAATACGACGGTCTTTTTTTCAGCCATTTTTTGCTTCCTTTTTCTTCAAATAAATCCAAATCGCTCCAGCCGCCAGGGCGGTTAAGAGCGAAATCGTCTGCGAGGGAGATAACCCCAAAATATATTCGCCGCGGTAGTCCCCGCGGAAAAATTCGATAATAAAACGCATAAAGGCGTAACAGGAAATATACGCCAGTAAAATCATCCCGTTTTTGTGCGGTTTTTTATAAAGCGTATGGAGGATAAAAAACAGCAGCAAATTGGCGGCTGATTCGTACAATTGGGTGGGATGCAAAGGTACGCCCATTAATTCCGGCGCGACCAAAGCGTGCGGATTTGTAAAAGTTACGCCCCAGGGCATATCCGTTGGGCGGCCATAGCAACAGCCCGCCAAAAAACAGCCGATACGTCCCAGCGCGTGGCCCAGCGGCAGGCCGACGATTAAAAAGTCGGACGTTTTTAACACGGGCAGACCCTTCTTCTTCATATAAAAAATAAGGGAAAGCACCGATACGATCATTCCGCCGAAAAATACGAATCCGTATCTAAACTCCTGCACGATATTGGTTATTTTTTCAGCCAGAGTGGCACCCAACTGCGGCCACGAAACAATAATAAACAATAATTTCGCGCCTAGCAGCGCGCCGACGAACGCAATAAAAATAAGATTCCAAAAAGTGTCTTTATCCAAATTCACTTTTTTAAGACGCGGCAATAGATAAAACGCTGCGGCCGCGTAGCCCAGTGCTGTCATTAAACCGTAGCTGGCCAGTTCAAAGGAACCTATTTTTAAAAGTACGGGATGCATTTATAACATTTCCTCATCGCGTATGGCGTTGCGCATAAACGGATTTTTAAGGCGTTCGTATCCGATGGTGGAGCTGCATTTTCCGCCGTAGCTGTGTCCTGCGAAAATTTGAGTGTCTTCGGGCAGTTTGGAAAGCATTAAAAGACTTTTGCGCATATCGCGCGGGTTGGAGGACGGCAAATCCACCCGTCCGCATGCACCGGGAAAAAGCGTATCTCCCGTAAATAAAGCATTACCAATTTGAATACACACGCAGCCCGCCGTGTGGCCGGGGGTGGGCAAGATGTTGACGTGAAAAGGCCCAATGTGTAACGTTTGTGCTCCTTCGTAGATGTTTAAATGCTGCGGGTCGATGCCGGCCAGTTCCACGTCGTTTTTTTCGATATATGCTTTTACGCCTGTTTCCGCCAGTAAAGACTGGGCGAATTTGACGTGATCGAAATGGCCGTGCGTAAAAAAGACGGCCAGTAAATTTAAGTTTTTTTGCAAAAGCGTATGTTTGAGAAAATTGACGTCCCAGGCGGGGTCAATCAAAACGGCGTCCCGGCCCTCGGTTACGAGGTACGTGCAGTTGTCCATGGGGCCCAGATTGATGACTTCGATGTTCATGGCGTAATCCTATTTGGCTTTAACTTTAAAACGGAATTCCGTTTCTCCCGGTTTTACCAGGTGGTATTGGGTGCGGGCGATGCGTTCCAGATATTTGGGGTCTTCGTTTTCCAACAGTTCTTTTTGGGCGAGCAGTTTTTCGTGTTCTTTATCCAACTGCGCGCTTTGGCGCGTAAGCTTATGCAGTTCCAGTTTGTTATGCACCAGGCTGACAAAGCTTCCACCCAAAAAAAGGATAACCACTGCCGCGACGCCCAGCGCCAGCAGCAGTGGTTTTTTTAGCAAAACTTCGGTTAATTTTTGCATCATTAGCGTTTAAATGCGCGGTCCTGCGCGTAGACGGCTTTCGCGCCCAGCTCGCTTTCAATTTGCAATAGGCGGTTGTATTTTGCCGTACGTTCCGAACGGGCCGGCGCGCCGGTTTTAATTGCACCCGCGTTGGTGGCTACGGCCAAATCGGCGATGAAAGTATCTTCCGTTTCGCCGGAGCGGTGAGAGACGATGCGCGAGTATCCGTTTTGTTTGGCCAGTTCCATTACGTCAATGGTTTCGGACACGGTGCCGATTTGGTTGACTTTGATTAAAATGGAATTGGCGGCTTTAAGCTCGATGCCTTTTTGCAGGCGTTTGATGTTGGTAACGAATAAATCGTCGCCCACTAAGTTGATTTTTTTACCGAGCTTTTTGGTGATATACTGCCAGCCGGTCCAGTCGTCTTCCTGCAACGGGTCTTCGATAGACACGATGGGATATTGGGCGCACCAGGCGGCGTAAATGGCGGCCATTTGTTGGGCATCGTATGTGCCGCCTTCAAAGCGGTAGGCGCCGTCTTTAAAAAATTCGCTGGCGGCGCAGTCCATCGCCAGGGAAATTTCCG
>CAYUAA010000082.1:0-5381 GCA_964442585.1 uncultured Elusimicrobium sp.
GCGCTGGAAACGCTCAAAACGGCCGACGCCGTTCTGTGCGAGGATACGCGCCGCACCCAGATTCTGCTTTCCCATTTTGGCATTTCTAAACCTACGTACCGCTATAACGAAAACGATGAGCGTTCTGTCGCGCGTTGTTTAGAAGCGTTAAAAAGCGGCAAGACGTGCGCGTTAGTTTCGGACTGCGGAACCCCGTGCATTTCGGATCCGGGGTGGAAATTGGTTAAAGAAGCTGTAGCGGCGGGGATTAAAGTGTCGTCCTTGCCCGGCCCCAGTGCGGTTGCGTGCGCGCTGGCGGGCGCGGGGATAACGGGCGGCGCGTTTACGTTTTTAGGCTTTTTGCCACGCAAACCCGGCAAAGCCTCCAAGATGGTTGCGTCCGCTTACGGGTTGGACGTGCCCGTTGTGCTGTATGAATCCCCGTATCGCGTGGTGAAAATGTTGGAACTTATCGCCAAGACGTTGGGAGAGGATACGCCTGTAATTTTGGCGCGCGAACTTTCCAAAGTATATGAGGAATGGCTTCGTGGAACGGCGAAAAGTTTGGCGGAAGAATTGTCCAGAAAGAATAAGGTGCAGGGCGAATTTGTCATGATTATCGACCGCCCGGCCGCCCCGGGGCGGGAGGAAGACGATGGCGGTCAGGACGCGTATTTTTAACGTTGCGGACGTAACGCTTCAGACCATTTCCCGCGCAGCGCGGGAAATAGACGCCGGAGCGGTGGCCGTGGTGCCTACGGATACGGTGTACGGCATCGGCACCGGCGCGTTTTGCGAAGAGGCCGTCGGGCGGATTTACAAAATTAAAGAACGTCCCGCCACCAGCCCGCTGCAAATTTTAACGGGTTCACTGGAGCAAGCCCGCACGGCGGCGGAATTTTCGCCGGGCGCGGAGCGGCTCGCCCGGGCTTTTTGGCCCGGAGGATTGACGATGATTTTGCCTCCCTCCATCCAAGGCCGCGCGCTTACGCGAGGCTTTGCAGGGCTTGGCCTGCGTGTGCCGGGTAACGCGTTTTTAATTGGATTGTTGCAAGCCATGAAGGGACCCCTTGCCAGTACCAGCGCCAATTTGCATGGCCGGCCGGTGCTGACGCGGGAGGAAGACGTGCTGAAGACGTTTGACGGAAAAGTTGATTTTATTTTTTTAGGCGGGACGTTAAGCCCCACGGCCTCAAGCGTGGCGGATTTAACGGAAAGTCCGCTTTTATTACGGGAAGGAAGCGTGCCGCGCGCGGAGTTGGAACGCGTGTGGGGCGGGGTCTTCCGGATAAAATAACGGAGAAACGATATGAGTTTATGGCAAATGTTGGTGTCGTATTCGCTGTTGGCGGCGGGGATTTTGTCGCTGTTGACGTATTGGATTACAAAAAAGTTCGTTTTGCGTAAAATGAACCGCACCATTATGAAGGTGGAGCATAACTATCAACAGCAAATCGCTTCGCTTCAAATGCAGCTTTCCGGCAAAGTAAATATGCTGGAAGGTATGGTGGATAAACTGCGCCTTTCCAACCAGGAGCTGACGCGCTTAAACGAAATCCGCTCCAAGTTTATGTCCATTGCCGCGCACGACTTGCGCCAGCCGCTCTCGTCCATTCAAGGCTTTGCCTCCGTACTGATGATGGATTCCCCGCAAGGAGGTGGGGGCAATAACGACCAAATTGCGCTAAACAACATCTTAAAAGCCACCGATAACATGAACATGCTCATGGCGGATTTGATGGATATTTCGATGATTGAATCCGGCCGTTTTAAAATAGAGGGCGAACCTTTCAATTTTAACGCCTTAGTGAGCGATGTGGTAACATTGCAGTCCGTCAATGCGCAAAAGAAGGGCATTTTTCTGCAGAAAACGTCATACCCGTTGGAAATTACGGTGGAGGCGGACCGTTTCCGCATTTCGCAGGTGCTTAACAACTTAATCGGTAACGCCATTAAATTTGCCCCGCAGGGCGGCCGCGTGGAAACGCGTTTTTATGTGGAAGACGGCTGGGTGGTGTGCACCGTGTCGGACAACGGCCCCGGCATCATGCATTCGGAAAAAAGCAAAGTTTTTGACAAGTTCCATCAGTCCGACAACGACCGCAACTTAAAAAAACAAGGTTGGGGCTTGGGGCTTTCCATCGCACAGGAAATTGTGTTGGCGCACAGCGGGGAAATCGGTGTGGACAGCGCGGGGCTTGGCCAAGGTGTTACGTTTTGGTTTAAAATCCCGCAAATTGCCATTAAACCGGAAGAGAAGAAGGAGACTCCGGCCTCGTAAACAGACGGTCGCAAAATTGATTTTTACCCCGCGCTAAAAGGCGCGGGGTTTTTTTGCGTTCGCCATAATTTCCTTGGTATGAGCTTGTTAGAAAATAGTAATTTTGGCTCCTTAAAACGGCGTTTGTGGGGCGGATGCGCCTCTCTGGGGAAGAAATCCGATAAAAAGGGCCGGCTATGGCCCCGGATAAGTATTTTATAAAGACGGTTCTCCCGTTTTTTGGGGCCGGAACAGGCAACAAAAAAACGTCCCGGCGTAGGCCGGGACGTTTTAATTGAATCTATCTGTTTTTTAACGCTCCCAGTTATATTTGGCTTTGTAATGGAAGTAGTTTTTCATAGCGCGCAGGTATTCAATATAACCGTAAGAGCCTTCGTTTAAGTTGGTATTATACCACAGGTAACCGTCGAAGCCCAGGTTAAAAAGTTTGTCGTGGTCTTCTTCCCCGCGGTCGAACTTGCTGGACGCGATGACGATAGATTTGGTATCAAGCGCACGCAGCTGCGGCATCATGGCGATTCCGCCGTTGGGAACGAGCAGGTCCGTAATTACCAGGTCGTAATGGACTCCGTGGCGGACGTTTTGCATAAATTGGTCCCCGTTGGCAAAAGTATCAATAGTTGCGTCATGGCCCAGGTAGCCTTTGTCCGCCCAGTTTTTGAAGTTGACTCTGGGCAGCATGTCATCGTTAATCAGAGCGATGCGCATACCTGTGGGGATCTGATCCAGCAGAACGACGCGTTCGGCGGCGGCGTCTTCGGGTTTAATGGGAGGATTTCTCATTTTTTCGCGCACAGCCGCGTAGGAATCCATTTCTTCCAGTTCATCCGGGTCCACTAACAGCGTTTCCGAACGCGGAAGCAGATAATCTGTTCCGTCCGGATTGTATAAGTCAAACTCGCGAGTATTAAGCACGCGGTTGTCCGTACGGTAGGCCGCGCGGGAGGGGGAAACTACCAGGCTGCCCAACAATGGGTTGAACGTGCTGAAAGCCATTTCCCACGCTTCCTGTTGTTTCTTTAAAAACGGCTCTTCGGGCAGTGCTGTACGCAGATTGCGAATTTGGGTCACAATCGGGTAAATAATTTCGCTGTATTTGCCGATTTCTTCCGGTGTGAAAGTTTTTCCTTCCCCGGGCAGAGAGGCGTAGACGATCGGGGCCGACACTTTTGTTTTGGCCACCTGGATTTTTTCCACCAAATCGGTATATTGGGTTTGAATATGTTGGTAGGTTTCCGGCGGAACGGAATGGCGCAGATAGCGGCCGAGTGCACCCACCGGGGTGGGATCGCCGTAAGCGAGCGAGTTAAATTTTTCACGCAGTTCGCGCCAGCGTTGGCGTTCGGCGGGCGTAAGAATCGAAACCGACACATCTATTTTAGGAGCGTCGAGTTTGCCGCGGCGGAATACTTTTTCGGAGCCTAATATCGTAAGCTCTGAAGGAACAATGGAGTGCTTTGCTCCTTGGGGAGCAAGGCGCAGGCCGCTGGCGTTTTCTAAGTCAATCGGAGTTGCTCTGATATAAGACAGGTTTTTCAACGTGGGCAACGGCGCTATTTTGGGCGCGATGGCTCCCGCCGCTTTGGCGGGGGTGGTTGCCGCCGCTTTGATGATTTGTTTCGTTTGCGCGTTGGCTTGCGAAGCGATTAAACAAAGCAGGAGAGTTAAAGCTCCTCCGCAATAGGCTGATTTGTTGTTCATCATACATGTCTCCCAAAAAGGAATCTTTCCTTAAATATAGCAGTTTCCTTTAAAATTATCCAGGGTCAAAAGACCCAGGTCTTTCTGGGCCCTAAATAGAAAAACGCGCTTTTGGGCTGTTTTAGAAGAGGGTTGACCCGTTTTTTTTTTTTGATACACTGGGAATAATTCCAACTGAAAGAGGTAATTTATGTGCAGAAAAAGCGGGTTTACGCTTATTGAGTTATTGGTGGTTGTGCTTATCATTGGTATATTAGCGGCGGTGGCGCTGCCACAGTATCAAGTAGCGGTGGAAAAATCCCGCTTGGGGAGCGTTATGGCCAATGTAAGAACTATTAAAAACGCTGCTGAATTGCATTATTTGGCGGCGGGAGAGTATGGGGATGATTTGGGGGCGTTTGACATAGGAGAAATCAGCGGCTGCGAATCCAAAGGGTCTGCGCAGCTGCATTGTGCAAATTCCTGGTATGACTGGCATATTTACGGCGGCGGCAATAACGAGGCCGTCGGCGGATATACGCGCCCATACCGGGAATTTAAAACCGGTTACGTGCAATTTGCCGATTACAGCCAAACCCCGGGTGTAACCGAGTGTTGGGCAAAGGCTGATGATTCCGTAGCCAACCAGGTTTGCAGAAGTTTGGGGGGCGTATCGTCCCGCAGCGCATCTTGCCCTCCATCTGGGATTAGTTGTACGGTGTATCGCCTACCTTAAATTTTTTAATGCGATATAAAAAATCCGCGTTCTAAAAAACGCGGATTTTTATAGATTGAAGGACGGCCGATACCCCGGATTCTGTCGGCCCTTGCGGGCCGGGATAACCATTACTCTAAGCGGCCTACTTGGTCGCGAACGCGGGCAACGTGTGGACCGGTTTGGCCTTGCTCCATGCGGGGTTTACCTTGCCGCGTTTGTTGCCAAACGCGCGGTGGGCTCTTACCCCACCATTTCACCCTTACCCTTGCGGGCGGTTTATTTTCTGCTGCACTTTCCGTCCAGCGGGGTGATATGGCCCCGCCGTCCCGCCTTTTCAAGCGGCGCACTGCCTTGTGGAGTCCGGAAGTTCCTCCCCGGGCCCGGAATTGGGCCGGAGCGGTTATCTGGGCCGTCCAAATTTATTTTACCAAATTAAAAACCGCCGAATAAATCCGGCTGTTCGGGGCCTTTTTTGGCCGCAGATTTTTTTTGCGTCCGCACAACGGGGGTTACTTCCACCCCGTTGACGGAGTTGTCTTTAGAGGCCGCCGGCGCGGCAATTTCGTCGTCCTGCGGCAAATATTCAATGGGGTTAAAGCCGAGGGATTGCTTGGCGTCCATGGCTTTGTTCGCTAGCGCGTCGGGCGCTTTGTTTAAGTGGCGCAGCACGTGTTCGATATGCACCGTAAACGGCGCGGCCAGGCGGCGGATAATTTGCATGCG
>CAYUAA010000083.1:0-3256 GCA_964442585.1 uncultured Elusimicrobium sp.
GCCCTTGCTGAAGCAAAAATAAAACGTCCTGGTCCGGGGCGTATTTGGTGACGGCTAACAAGGTTACTTCTTGGGGATGGCGTCCGGCTTTTTGGCAGGCGGACTCCAGGGCGCGCTTTATGGATTGAAAATTTTGAAGCAGCGTTTCTTCCCTGGTCATAAAAAACCCCTTGACATATTATACAAAAATTTTATTTAATGCGCCATTTTTATTTGGCGGCGCGTTTTTTGCGGGATTTTTTGAGCAGAGTGAGGATTTCGCGGCTGGTGTTGTCCGATTGCGGGGCCAAAATCCGGCTGATTTTGGAGAGGGTTTCCTCGTCGGGGTCCGCCCCGTATTCCAACAACAGGGCCGCGGCCGATTTGTTTTTTAAGACGGCGGCGTAATAGAGGGGCGGAAATCCGTGCGCGTCGGCCAGGTTGGGGTTTGCGCCGCGTTTTAGCATGTATTCAAGCAGGCTTTGACGGGACTCTTCCGACGGATAATTCTGCGTAATCGCCATAACCAGCGCGGTGGCCCCGCGGTCGGTTTGAAAGTTTAAGTCCGCTCCGCGGAAAACAAGCAGTTTGGCGGCTTCAGCTTGGCCGTCTCGCGCGGCGATAAAAAGCGGCGTCCAGCCTTCGGGGGTAGGGTAATCGATGGAAAGGCCTTCTTCCAGCAGGAAGTTGATGACGTCTTCGTTCCCGCCGGAGGCCGCCGCGTGAAGCGCGTTGAAAAGGACATTTGAGTATTGGCGGTCATCGTCGTCAAAGTTTAGCTCAAAGGCCGGGTTCGCCCCGTCTTCCAAATCGTTTTTGACGGAAACCAAGTCCCCGTAATACGCGTTTACCACCAGGCTTTGGTTAAGCGCGTTTTGGCGTTGGGCGTAATAGCCGGCGGCCAGACAGACGACTGCCAGGGCGGTTAAAAAGACAAGCATTTTCTTCATGTTCTTATTTTACAAAAAACGCGCGCAATACGCCGATGTATTGCGCGCGGCAATAAAAACGAATGGGATTTATAATCCTTTCGCGCCGTGGTAAAGGTAGAAGTTGCGGATTCCCTCCAGCACGTATAAGTAGCCGCGGCTGGAGAAGAAGTCGTCGTTTGTGGGCAGGAAGCCGTCGTAGCCTTGTTGGTAATCTTTTTCCAGCAGGTTTTCATCGCGCGTTTTCTGCCAGGCGGTGGTGCCTTCGCCGCTGTAGGATTGTAAGATGACGGGGGTGTCATCTTGCCTGTCGCGCAGCGTTTTGACGAGGAAGTTCCCGCCGCCGCCCGGGATAAAATAATCGGTTAATACGAAGTCAAACGGCTGCTGTGCGTGCGCTTGCATAAAACCGTTTACGGAGTCGAATACTTCGACGGTGATGCCGTTTGCGAACGCCCCGATGTTTTGCCAAATAAGGTACGGTTCGCGAAAGTCGTCGCGGTCGTTTAAGAAAGCGATGCGAAGCCCGGCGGGGATTTGGGCGCTCAGTTCGTGCGCGGCCTGGAGAGCTTTTTCTTTAGAAAAGAAGAAATCGTCGTTGCGGATAGCCAGCCGCGGCGCCGCTCCGAGAGGAGAGATCAAACGGTGGGCATCCGGTGAAAACGCATAGGGCCGTGCCAGGTTGCTTTTAACGAGCTGGCCGGGGATATCAAATAAAATTTCGCGCGACCAGTTAATGCGGTCAATCACGCCGGCGAGGAACGGGTCGATATTAAACATGTGCTTGGTAATTTGGGAGATTTCGTCGGCAAGCCGGGAAAGTTGGTCGTCTATTTCGCGCACTTCTTGCGGGTTGCGTTTGGGGGCCGCAGGCTGCAACAGCGGCAGCAACTGGCCGCGTAAATAAGGCTGCATCTCTGTGGCGCGGGAATAGATGTGTTGGTATTGTTCAACCATATTATCAGGCAGGCGGTAGTAGCGGGTGAGCTTTTGCGCGTCGGTGGGTTGGGGTAAATCCGCTTGCAGGGCGGCGCGCGCTTGTTTGGCGTACGCGATTTTTTCGGGCGAGAAGGCTTCTTCCGCTTTTACGTTGTATTCAAAAAGAGAAAAGCGTTTGTCGTATTCGTCCAAAATAACGGATTGGGGGGAAATGTAGAAATTGTCGGTTTCGTTGGGCAGCTGGTTGTTGGAGCCGGATTCAAACGGGAGCGGATGTATTCCCGTTGCGGCGTCGGCGGCAAAGGCGATTCTCCCGGCCGCTGCGGCGCGGGTGATGGCAATGGTGGAAACAGTCGCCGCTTTTTGCGCCGCCTGGGCTGCGGTGACGGGAACCTTGCGGGCGGCTTTTACTAAGTTTTTGCCCGGCTTAACTTGGGCGTGTGCGGCTTGGAAACAAACGGTAAACAGTATAAACGGATAGATAAATTTATTCATATACACCTCTCTTTAAGTATTATAACAGCTGTTTGGCGTTTGCAACAGGGCCAAAAGACCTAGGGAGCGATAGGCCTTAGCGGCTTGTTAAAGACTGGGGCGGGGGATAAGCGTTGCGGCCGGGAAGGCCTTGATTCGTTTTTTTTTTTTGATAACATCAGTATATCTAATTGCAGAGGGGAGGCCTATGCGTCAAAATAAAGGTTTTACGCTTATTGAGCTGCTTGTGGTGGTGTTGATTATTGGCATTTTGTCGGCGGTCGCGTTACCGCAGTACCAACTTGCGGTGATCAAAAGTCAATTCAGACAAATGGAAATTGTGGCTGTTTCTACCCACAAGGCTTTACAATTGGCTTATTTAAGCAGCGGTGTGTATCCTGTCAGTTTTGAAGATTTGGATATTTCTTTACCCGCTCCTATTAAAGTTATTAGTGATGCTAACGGAGAGCGGTATAGCTATCGTTGGGGATATTGCGGGTTGCGGGCTGTTTATCCGGGTAATGTTCAGTGTACAATGACACAAGAAAAACAAATAGGTCTTGAAATTTTTGTAAACGGTACCAAGGCCTGTTTTACTTCTGCTGATTATACTGTAGGGCAGAAGGTCTGTCGGGGGGAGACCAACGACGCCCCACCAACGCCGGGGGCTACCAGTAGTCTTTTTTATATGTACTAATTTATATATACCAAAAATAAAGAAAGCCCCCGGTCTTAAGAGCGGGGGCTTTATCCTTCTTTATCCTTATCGTAAATTATTTAACGATTTTTTTCTGCCGGTTCAATAGCCGCGAGTTGTTTGTACAAATCGCGGCTATTTGGGGTATAAGAAAACCCCCGGTTCGCTTACGCTCGCCGGGGGCTTTCAACGCTTTAACTACAAACTATTTTTCTACTTTCTCGCCGGGAACCATGGC
>CAYUAA010000083.1:3356-5320 GCA_964442585.1 uncultured Elusimicrobium sp.
CTTTCAACGCTTTAACTACAAACTATTTTTCTACTTTCTCGCCGGGAACCATGGCGGCCAATTGTTTATAAAGGTCGCGTCTCCAGGCGTATTCGGATTCGGCGCGTTTGATAAGTTCTTTCGCCAGTTCCGGGTTGTCTCTCATCAAGCCTTTGAAGCGGTTTTCGCCGCTCATATAATCGGCCAACGGGAGAGTGGGGGCGCCCAAGGGGCTGTCGATATGCAAGGGGTTCTTGCCTTCGTAGCGGGCCTCGGGGTTGAAGCGGTACAGAATCCAGCGTCCGGCCTGTACGGCGCGTTTGGCTTCGCCCATACCTTTGGACATATCAATCCCGTGCGCAATGCAGTGCGAGTACGCGATAACAAGCGCCGGGCCGTCGTAAGCGTCGGCTTCCGCCAAGGCTTGGATGGTCTGGTTCATGTTCGCACCCATGGCTACCTGTGCCACGTAGATGTTACCGTAGGTCATGGCAATCATACCCAGGTCTTTTTTCGGCATGGTTTTGCCGCCCGCAGCGAACAAGGCTTTCGCGCCCAACGGAGTGGCTTTGGACATCTGTCCGCCGGTGTTGGAGTACACTTCCGTGTCCAACACCAAGATTTTGATGTTCTTGCCGCTGGCCAATACGTGGTCCAAACCGCCGTAGCCGATATCGTAGGCCCAGCCGTCGCCGCCCAAAATCCATACGGATTTGCGGATTAAGTAGTCGGCCAGGCTGAGGATGCGTTTGCAGGTTTCGCAGCCTTTTTCGGCACCGGTTTTTACGATTTCTTTCAACTGAGCCACGCGCGCACGTTGTTCTTCCACGCCCGCGTCGGTGGTCTGGTCGGCGTTCAAGATGGCGTCAATCAAAGCGGCGTGTTCTTTCAGTCCGCCTTCTTTGGCTTCTTTGAGCACGGCTTTGGCGTCGTGATTGAGTTGGTCAAACGCCAAGCGCATACCCAAGCCGAATTCCGCGTTGTCTTCGAACAGCGAGTTCGCCCACGCCGGGCCTTTGCCGTCGTCGCGTTTGCAGTAAGGCGTGGTGGGCAGGTTGCCGCCGTAGATGGAGGAGCAGCCCGTCGCGTTGGCTACGGCCAAGCGATCGCCGAACAGTTGGGTTAAAAGTTTCACATACGGCGTTTCGCCGCAGCCCGCGCACGCGCCGGAGAACTCAAAGAGCGGCTGGCGCATCTGCGAACCTTTCACGGATTCTTTTTTCGTTTTGATTTCGGCCTGTTTCAAGCCCAAGAAGAAGGCGTAGTTGTCGATTTCATTTTCGCGCACGTCCAACTGGTGCACCATGTTGAGGGCTTTCTTTTCCGGGTTTTCTTTGTTTTTGCCGGGGCAGTTGTATACGCATGCGCCGCAGCCGGTGCAGTCTTCCACCGCCACTTGTACGGTGAATTTAAGGCCGGCCAGATCGGCTTTTCCGTCGGCGGATTTAAACGTTTTGGGAGCGTTTTTCAGTTCGTCGGCGTTGTATGCTTTAATGCGGATAGCCGCGTGCGGGCAGACGAGCGAGCAGAAACCGCACTGGATACAGGCATTGGGATCCCACTGCGGAACCATGACGGCGATGTTGCGTTTTTCGTACTGAGTGGTACCGGTAGGATAAACGCCGCCTTCAGGCATGGCAGAGGTGGGCAGCTGGTCGCCGCGGCCGGCAATCATTTCGCCCAAAACGTCTTTTACAAACGCGGGGGCGTCGGCCGGAACGGGGGCTTTGGTGTGCAGTTTAGAGGTTACTTCAGCCGGATATTTCACTTCGTGCAAGCCCGCCAAAGCGGCGTCTACGGCCTGGTAGTTCTTCTGTACGATTTCTTCGCCTTTTTTGGAATAGGTTTTTTTGATGGCTTCTTTAATATCGGCAATAGCTTTTTCGGCCGGGATTACGCCCGCGATGCCGAAGAAGGCCGTCTGCATGATGGTGTTGGTGCGGCTGCCCATGCCGGTTTTGAGCGCAATTTCGGAAGCGTCAATG
>CAYUAA010000084.1:0-5292 GCA_964442585.1 uncultured Elusimicrobium sp.
GGAACGAAGAGTCGGACAGGTTGAGTTTTTCCAACGCTTTTCTTAAAAGCGGAAAATCGGTCGTTTCCACCGGGAAGATACTGGCAAATACAACGGGTTTTGCGTCCTCGTATCCGGGAAGCGCTTCTTTGGCGGGACGTTCGGCCAGGGTGACGGTGTCGCCCACTTTTACTTGGTGAATATCTTTAATGCCGGCCACCAGATAGCCTACTTCGCCGGCGGAGAGTTTGTCGCACTTATGGAGTTGTTTGGGCGTCATAAAACCGATTTCTTCGGTTTTGTACGTTGCGCCGGAGGACATAAATTGAATCGTTTGGCCCGGTTTTACGGTTCCGTCCACGATGCGGATGTACATAATTACGCCGCGGAACGGGTCGTAATACGAATCGAAAATCAAGGCGCGCAAGGGAGCGTCCGGGTTGCCTTGCGGAGCGGGAACGTCTTCAATAATGCGGTCGAGCAGGTGTTCAATCCCCATGCCGGTTTTTGCGCTGACGCGTTCGGCTTCCACGGGCTCGCGCAAAATATCCCAAAGTTGTTCTTCGGAGGCGTCTGCGTCAGACTGCGACAAATCCACCTTGTTCATTACCGGGATAATTTTTAAGCCCAGGCTTTGGGCCAAATGTGCGTGGGCGACGGTCTGCGCTTCCACCCCCTGGGATGCGTCCACCAGTAAAAGCACACCTTCGCACGCGCGCAAGGAGCGGGCCACTTCGTAGGAAAAGTCTACGTGGCCGGGGGTGTCAATCAGATTTAAAATATAATCTTTGTACTGGATACGCACCGCTTTGGCTTTAATAGTAATGCCGCGTTCGCGTTCCAAGTCCATGCCGTCAAGCAGCTGCGCTTGCATCTTGCGTTTCGGTACGGTGCCGGTATCTTCCAGGATGCGGTCCGAAAGGGTGGTTTTGCCGTGGTCGATATGCGCCACAATGGAAAAGTTACGAATCTTCATGTTTGTCGTTCTGCTCTATTAAATTGCGGATGTCCGCCGAACTGCCCATGAGTAACGCCGCTTGGGCGAGGTCGGAGCAGTGTTCAAAATTGGAATTGCGGATATTGTTTTTTACGCGCAAATACATGCGCGGCGTGACGGATAAACCGTCCACGTTTAGGCCCAGTAAAATGGGCAGCATTTTAGCGTCTGAGGCCAACTCTCCGCAAATAGTGGCCCGTTTGCCGCGTTTATGCGCCGTCTGCAAAATAAGATTTAGCGTGCGCACTACGGCGGGGTGGCAGGGGTCGTACATATGGGCGACTTCCTGGTTGACGCGGTCCACCGCTATTAAATATTGTATCAAGTCATTGGTGCCAATGGAAATAAAATCCAGTTCGCCAATCATTCCGTCCAGCGCAATCGCGGCGGCCGGAACTTCAATCATGCCGCCCAATGCAATTTTGTTGACGGGTTTTTTCCCCTCAATCTCAAATTCGGCCAGCGCTTGGTTGAACGCTTCGCGCACGTGGCGGATTTCTTCTATGGAAGAAAGCATCGGAATCATAATTTTTATTTGGGCGGGCACCTCGCACGCGGTGCGGATGATGGCGCGCAGTTGGGTGCGCAAAAGTTCCGGATTTTTTAAAAATAGACGTATGCCGCGGCAGCCCATAAAAGGGTTGGCGTCTTTGTCAAATTCATCGAGCGGGAAGTCGGGCATTTTGTCCGCGCCCAGATCCGCCAGACGGATGGTAACGGGGCGCATGTCAAACCGTTTTGCCACGGCCAAATAGGTTTGGTATTGTTCTTCTTCCGTCGGAGGAACGGGAGTGTTCATAAATAAAAACTCGGTGCGCAAAAGGCCCAGCCCATCGGTGATAAGGCGTTTGTTTTCTTTATTATCTGTGCGCGGGTCGTAATTAACGTAGAGCTTAACCGGATGGCCGTCACTGGTAATGACGGGCAGATGGTTGATGGTTTTAAGCAAGGCGTCGGTCTTTTTAATTTCGCGCTGGATTTTGCGGTAATTGGCTAGGGTGTATTTGTCCGGGTTGATGACAAGAAGGCCGTTTTCTCCGTCGATAATTAGCGTATCGCCGTTATGCACGTCTTTTGAAGCGGTGCCCAGGGCCACTACGGCCGGAATGTTTAAACTTTGTGCCAAAAGTGCGGTGTGGCTTGTTTTGCCGCCCGCGTCCGTGCAGAAGCCCATGACCTGGTTTTCCTGCAGGTTGATGGTGTCGGATGGATACAGGTTATGCGCAACGAGCAAGGAAGGTTTTTTGACGGAAGCTAAAAAGCCGCGGTCATCCCCTTCCAAGTTGCCTACAAGCCGCTTGCCGACATCAAAAATATCGTTGCGTCGTTCTTTAAAAAAAGGATCTTCAATTTTATCGAATTGTGCGGCCAGTTCGTGCAGCGTCAACAAAATGGCGGCTTGCGCGCTTAAATGTTCGGCGTTAATTTTTCGGGTGACGCTTTCGAGAAGAGCGGGGTCCTGCAAAATCAGTTTATGGGCCGAGAGCAAATTGGCGTATTCGCCGCCCAGCTCGCCCATTACTTTTTGTTCGCATGCGTTTAAATCCGCCAACGTTTTTTGTACGGCGGCGTTTAATTTGCGTATTTCGTCAGGCGTTTCGGGAGCCTCTACATATTGGCGGGTGACGGCGACGTTCTCCCCCGGCAGTACTACCGCCGGACCAATCGCCACGCCGGGACTGGCGGCTACGCCTTTTAAAACCAGCATTAAAACTCCTCGTTAAATTTATCGTCGAACAGTTTTTTGATGGCGTCGGCGGCTTCTTTTTCGTCGTCGCCTTCTGTGCAAAGCATTAGTTCGGCGCCGTATTCCGCTGCCAGCATCATTACCCCCATGATGCTTTTGGCGTTTACGCTTACGCCGTCTTTGGTCAGTTGGATACTGCTTTTAAATCCGGCCGCCGTCTGCGCAATCAGCGCGGCGGGGCGGGCGTGCAGGCCCAAACGATTGTTGATTTTAAGGTTTTGTTCTATCACGTAATATCCCCCGGTTAAAACAGGCAGACGATGTTTAACGTCACCACCGCCGCCAGGTACAAATACATATTAGCTATTTTTAATTTGCGCGTAATAAAGCTGAGGCATACAAATATCAGTATGACCGCCGCCCTCGCGTAAAAATGAGCGTTAAGCTCTGTAAAATCTTTCAAATAGTAGTATATTCCATATATCAACATGCCCGCCGCCATTAAAAGCCCCAAGCGTTTGGCATGGTAGATGGTTTTGTTCCAGTCAAAACGGGTGAGACCGAAGCAAGCGTTTTCGTCTTCCCGAAAGCTGAGTTTAATGCCTTGCCATTTTACGAATAACGCCACGGCGTTAAAAGCAAAAAACGCTGCCGCCCCCGCGCTGAAGGCTTCCCATGCGGTGATGGTTTGGCTGTCGCATCCTTCAAAGAAGTTTACGCCCAGGGCCAGCCAAATAAAAAGCGCCATTAAAAGCGTAAGTGGTTTTAACGTGCCCCAGAAAAGGCGGTCGCCAATCGACGCGGCGGTAATGGACAGGCTCCGGCGGATAGCGTTCCACTCGGTTACTCTCTCTTTAAAAATGCTGAGCGTTTGCGCATGTGCGACGGTTTCTTCCTTTTGGGCCAGTGCGCCAAAACAGAAAGAGGCCATAACCGGCTGGGTGTTAAACGTTTCCAAGTAGCGGGTTAATACGGAGGGGAGCGCGTCTTTATCGTGTTCGTAAAGTTTTTTCAAAAACGGCAGCATGACAAACGTAAGCCCCACGTTTTGGTATTTCATGTAATTCCAACCCGTTTGCAGGAAGAACGAACGTAAAAAAATGTTTAGGCGCATGGTAAAATTCATGCTTTACCTCGATTTTAAACGGAAGGCCGGTATCAGCGTAGCCAGACCGATCCACGGTACGGCCATGTAGGCGAATTTACAAGCGGCGTGCGCCTTCATGGACAGGTGCGGCGTAATGGCGAGCGTCAGTTGGCCGACAAGCCACACAAAAACAAAAATATAAATGAAATTCATTAAAAACGACGAGGCGAGCGAAAGCCCAATCGTGCGGTTGACGGTGTCGGGCTTTTGGGTAATTTTGCGTTCCCAAAACACCAGCCATTTAAAACGGTTTTTTCGCATGAATTTTTCGAGCGTTGAAAACAACGCCGCACCCAACACTCCGCAGAAGAAAGCAAAATACAGCTCCGCGCCCAGGGCGTGTAACGCCAGCGTAACGGCGCAACAAACGGCCGCGCTGGGCGGCAGAATACCTCCAAGCGGATTAATGTCGGCAAACAGCAGTTCAGTATAAACGCCTACTTGTACGCCGGCCATCAAATCTCCCGTCAACAGCCCCAACAGCGGGCCCGCAATAATGCCGCGTGAAAACGTCAGCTGGAACGCGTAAGTGGTATCCAACTCCAAGATGGCGGTCAATGCGCAGAGGGAGAATATTTCGGGCGTCATGGTTCGATGGCTCCATCGACGGAAACGGATGCGGACGATGGTACGGCACGGGTTTCGACGTTAATGCCTAAATCCCGGATGAGTTTTAAAAAGCGTTTATCGTCTTCGTCTAAAAATACGTTGTCGGCCAGTTTTTGCGCTCCGTCTTTAAAATGCATACCGCCGATGTTGATGGACTCGAACTGCAGGCCGTTTTGTATTAGTTCCGCTGCCTCTTTAAGCGAACCCATTAACAGAAAAATGCGGCGTTGGGATTCGGCCGCGTGGCGCGCGGCGGCGATGGAGTCCAGCACCGTCAGATCGTATTCGTACGGCAGGCTGAGGCGCAAAAGCCCTTGATTCAGACGCGCCTCGTTTCCCTTGGAAAACGGAATCAGCACCTCGTCTACATTAAGCTCCGGCAGCCAGGCCTGCACCACTTGGCCGTGAATTAAGCGGTCGTCCACCCGCGCAAAAATAATAGCCATTAAAATCCTTTAATTAACAGTTCCGTCGCGTTGATAACGGCGCGTTTTCCATCGGCTTCGATTTTTTCCGCCAGTTCTTTGGCCGTCAATTTTTTGCGGCTGTTAATGGCGGTGAGCAGCATGCTCAGATTCAGCCCGGTGATAACGTAGCAGTTGGTCAAATCTTTGCTGGCGGTGAGCGAAATATTGGTGGCGCTGCCGCCGAAGATGTCGGTCAGTACGATGGCGCCGTTTTCGCACGCGCAAAGGGTTTGTTTCAGCTTGGCGGCTTCTTGTTCGACGGACGCCGCCGCCGTTACGGAAAACGCCGCAAAGCCGTCGTCAGACGGTTTGCCGATAATTTGTGCCGCCGTATCCAACATTTGCTGGGCCAGCTGCCCATGGGTTACTAAAATAATTTTTACCATAATTAGAGTCCTATATCCCT
>CAYUAA010000085.1:0-5241 GCA_964442585.1 uncultured Elusimicrobium sp.
GCCCGGGCTCGCGGTTTTTGCCTTTCGCTTCGCTCAAACAAAAACATCGCTCCGCCTTTCTCGTCCTTACGCACGCAAAGCAGTTTGCGTGCTCAGGGGCCCCAAGCCATAAAAAAAGCACCCAAACGGGTGCTTTTTAAATGGCTCGCCCTGAAGGACTCGAACCTTCAACCTACCGGTTAACAGCCGGTCGCTCCACCATTGAGCTAAGGGCGAATAAATTTGTTTTATTCTTACTACATATTTATTGTATGAAATAATTTTTATTTTGTAAATATTTTCTTTTTTCCCGACGGGAAAATTCCTCTTCCCCCGATTTAAATTTCGGCCGTGCCGCAGCTGCGCTCCGCTCCTTTCAACTTGATTATAATTAATTTTAGCAAAATTGGCGGCTTCTAAAAACGGTTTTTCCGTCGTAAATATCCTTTCTTCCGCCCACGCCCCAGCTTTTTAGTTATTTTTTACACCTTGCAGCCGCCGGGAAATTATATAAAATGATAACTGTAAAGGGGGATTCTCTATGGCTGATTATAAAGACTACTACAAAATTTTAGGCGTCAATAAAAACGCCTCGGACGCTGAAATTAAACGGGCGTTCAAAAGCATGGCCCGCAAATATCACCCGGACATGCACCCGGAAACGGAAAAAGCCAAAATGACGGAAAAATTTAAAGACATCAACGAGGCTTATACCGTATTGTCCGACAAACAAAAACGCACAATCTACGACCAAGTCGGCCAAGAAGGCTACCAGGATTACGCCCGCGGAGGCGGGGCTTCGTCCCGCACGCGCTCCGGCGCCGGCGCAAACCCGTACCAGGGATACCAACAGTATTCCTACGGGGGCCAGGATTTTGGCGGATTTGGCGGCGGCGCGCAAGGCTTTTCTTCCGGCGGCGGCGCGGACTTTAGTGACTTTTTCCAAAGTATTTTTGGAGGTATGGGCGGCATGGGAGGCGGCGGTTTTGCCGGATTTGGGCAGAACTTTGGCCGCAGCGCGGCCTCGGGCCAAGCGGCGGGCGATGTAGAAGCCGAACTCGCCCTCAACCTCGAAGACGCCCACCGCGGCGGCAACATGCAGCTTACGCTGCCCAGCGGACGCCCCGTAACGGTTAAATTTCCGGCGGGCGTTGGCGAAGGCAAAAAAATTAAATTAAAAGGAATGGGCAACCCCACTCCGCGCGGAAACGGCGATTTATACCTGATTGTAAAAATCCGCCCGCACGCCATGTTCCGCTTGGAAGGGGAAGACTTGCATGTACCCGTAACAATCATGCCTTGGACGGCCGCCCTGGGCGGAACCATCTTCGTGCCCACGTTGGACGGCCCGGTAAAAGTAAAAGTTCCCGCCGGCACGCACAACGGCAAAAAACTTAAATTAAGCGGCAAAGGCCTCAGCGCAAAGGGCAGCCTGTACGTTACGCTGACGGTAGACGTGCCGCGCACGCTGACCAAAGAACAGAAGGATCTGTTCACACGGTTGGCGGAAATCAGCTAACCATTCAAAAAGTCCGGCTTCACCGCCGGACTTTTTTTTGGCTGAACGGAAAAAGTATAATATTAAAAAGTTTGATTAAGGAGAATTTTAATATGACCACCATTTCCTGCACTTATACCGGAGACGGCGAAACGAAACTCGTCCACGGCCCCACCGGCGCCGCCTTGGAGACCGACCTTCCGCCTGATAACGGAGGTAAAGGCCGCCGCTTTTCCCCCACCGATTTGTTAGCCTCGGCATTTGCCTCATGCGTACTGACGATTATGGGCAAAATGGCTTCAGCCCGCGGTGAAAAGTTCCACGGCGCGCAAATTGAAATTGATAAAATCATGGCCGCCAACCCGCGCCGCGTGGGAGAGTTTATTCTAAACATCACTTTCCCCGCACATTTTACGGACGAGCAAAAAAAGTTCTACCAATCGGCCATTAAAACCTGCCCCGTTCACCAAACACTGAACCCGGACGTCAAAGTAACGGTGCACGTAAAATAAATATTGCGTATGCTGTCCCCGGCCGCAGGGCCGGGGATTTTTTATAGGCAAATTTATATAATATGGTATATGGCAAAAATAAACTGGCCGGAAGCTTACGCCAAAACAAAAGAATTTATCAAACTTTCCCTAAAGAAATACTCGCTGTTTCTTTTGCACCTAACCCCCCACCAAAACATCGCGCAAACGATTTTGGCTTATACCTTTTTGGGGTGGATTGTACTGTCACTTCCGTTTATGAACACGACGGACGTTTCCTTTTTGGACAATCTGTTCACGTCCGCCGCCGCCGTTTCGTCCGCTGGGCTTAACAGCGTAAATTTTGCCGACTCCTACACGTTTTTGGGCAAACTGGTGGTGTTGGCGCTAATTCAAATCGGCGGTGTGGGATACATGACGTTTTCCTCGTTTGTATACTTGTCTTTTTCCGAACGCCACCGTCTGCGCAAATCCCAGGAAGAAAAACTGACGGCCGAAGTGTCGCTGCCTAAAACATTAAAACTGTCGGACTTTTTGTGGACGGCCATGGGCTTTACCGTCATCGCGGAGCTGATCGGCGCGGTATTTTTGTTCAACTATTTCCGCCACCACGACTACGGCATTTTTGACGCGGCCTGGTACGGTGTTTTTCACAGTATTTCTGCATTTTGTACGGCGGGATTTTCGCTTTGGAATAACAGCTTGGAAAACTTCGCAGACAGCAAAACCATGAATATCGTCATATCCTGCCTGACGCTCTCCGGAGCGATGGGGTTTATTGTAGTGACGGACGTATTCAATTTCATCCGCCGAAAAACAAGAGAAATTACATTTACCACCAAAATCATCGTTACCGCCACCGTCTGCTTGGTGGCTTTGGGCACGTTTACGCTGTTTGTAACCAGCCCGGGCATTACGCTGTTGGAGGCGTTTTTTCAATCCGTCTGCGCTATAACAACCTGCGGATTTAATACGGTCAATATCGGCACAATGTCTTCGTGCTCCCTGCTGATTTTAATCTTGCTTATGAGCATCGGCGGTGCGCCTTCGGGTACGGCGGGCGGCATGAAAATGACCACCTTCTGCGCCGTGCTGGCTATTATGTACAACCGGCTGCGTTTACATACGCGCGTGGAATTTTTGGGGCGGCGGTTGCCACTGATGCGTTTATACGCGGCCACATCCACTTTTTTAGTGTACATGTTTCTATTGTTTGTAAGTATCTTTTTATTAACTTGGACGGAAGATTTGCCGTTTATCAGCCTGGTATTTGAATCTTCGGCCGCTTTATCCACGGCCGGGCTGTCCACGGGCATCACTCCCCAGCTTTCCACACTGGGCAAATTCATTATCATCGCCACCATGATTGTGGGACGCATCGGCGTGGTTACTTTTGGCATGGCCCTCCTGGCGCATGACAAAGACGACGAAGAAGAGGAAAAACCCGTTAAAACCGAAGACGTTGCGGTATAGAGGAACCTATGAAATTTTACTTAATCAGTTTGGGCTGCCCCAAGAATTTAACCAACAGCGAAGAATTTTCCGCCCGCCTTTTGGCCGCCGGCCACGAAATGGTCTTTACGCCTGAAGAAGCGGACGAAATTATTATTAACACGTGCGGCTTTATTGCCTCGGCGGTGGAAGAAGCCAAGGCCGAAATCCGCTACGCGTTGGAATTAAAAAAAGCCGGAACCGTTAAAAAAGTGGCCGTTACCGGCTGCCTGGTGGAACGCTTTAAAGAGCAGGTGGCCAAAGAATTCCCGGAAATTGACACGCTCTTTTCCATCGCCGCGCAAGAAAACGTGGAAGAAACCCTCGCCCAAAGCGGCGTTATTTTGGAGCCTTTGCCCAAATCCCTTTATTTGCCGGAATACAAAATGAGCCTGACCGCACCGCACACCGCCTATTTAAAAGTGGCCGACGGATGCAACAACCGCTGCGCTTATTGCACGATTCCGTTTATCCGCGGCGCGTACCGTTCCAAACCGATGGAAGACGTACTGCGCGAAGCGGAACTGATGACGCAAAACGGCGTGAAAGAAATATCCCTCATCGCGCAGGATACCACCTCCTATGGTATGGATTTATACGGCAAGCCGCAGCTGACGCAACTGCTTGAAAAACTGCTTAAAATTGACGGCTTGGGACGGCTGCGCATCATGTACGGTTATCCGCATCGCGTAACGAAGGAACTTGCGCGTTTAATGGCGGGGACGGATAAAATTTTCCATTACATCGACATTCCCCTCCAACACATCGCCGACCCGGTACTCAAACGCATGAACCGCCACTGCGACGCCGCGCAAATCCGCGCCACGCTGGACATGCTGAAAACCGAAGTGCCCGACATTTCGCTGCGCACCAACTTTATCGTAGGTTTCCCCGGCGAAACGCAGGACGATTTTGAAGAACTAAAAAAATTCGTCCAAGAATACGAGTTTGATAACATGGGCGTTTTTGAATATTTCCGTGAACCCGGTACCGCCGCTTATGCCATGGAACAAATTCCGCAAGAGGTCAAACGGGAGCGTTCCGCCGAACTGGTGGAAACGCAAAGCCGCGTAATTGACAACATCAACAAACGCCTTTTAGGCACAACGCTTGAAGCGATTGCAGACGGACCGGACTTCGGCCGCACGTATAAAGACGCGCCGGATATTGACGGCAAAGTCACCTTTACGTCCCCCGTGGAACCCGGCAGCATCTTTAAAGCCCGCGTGGTGGCGGCGGAAGGATACGAACGCGAGCTGGAACCGCTCGCCGAATAATTTAGCCGCAAAAAAGCCTCGTTTCAAAACGGGGCTTTTTTGTAAATTTATAAATTTATTTTGTATTCCAAACAGTTAAACGCACTCCCCTGTACCCATGTACAGCCGGAAGTTCCCCCGGTAGCCGTGCCCAAACTTTTGCGAACTCGCTGACCGACGGAATCTTGCGCCCCGGCATAACAAAACAATCCCGCGCGTTTATTTATAAAGTTATATTCCAAAAACAAGTCAAGGGGCGAGCCGCCCCTCCCAGATTATCCACGCTCTTCCGATTGGTTGAGCCACACTGTTTAGATATGTCGCTAACCACTGGACACCAAAAAGAGGAGTTTCCTTATTTACATGCCGCCCTTTGCTCCGCCCATAAAAAGCGTTTGTCGTTTATCCCCGGCCTTGACCCGTCTATAAAATCCGTTTCGGGAGGAGAACGCATTTTATTTGTCCGAGCAGAGCGAGTTGTAAAATGCGCCGAACGAAACTGGATTTTATGGGTGCGGCCGGGCAG
>CAYUAA010000086.1:0-5199 GCA_964442585.1 uncultured Elusimicrobium sp.
AAATGTATTATGATTATAGTAGGGATATTTTATGAAAAAATCTTCTATTCTTTTTATTTTGTTTTTAACCGCCGCTGTGCCGGCTTTTTCTGCTTCCACGTGTGAAACCCGCGTGGATAAGCACCAGGACGCCACTACGCTGGAGCGCGTATCCTATTGTTTGACGCCGGAAGTGGAACCGCCCGCCGCCGTGTCGGGTGCGGAGCTGGTGTATTACGGCGTAAGCGGCAAAGCCCCGCAAGAAGAAACGGAGCGGGACGCCCGTTACAGACAGAAATATTTTGATAAAGACGGTGTAGCCGTATCTCAGGGGTATGTGGATACGCGCAAATTTCCGGCGTTTACCAACGATACGCTTTCCGAGCAGGAACGCCTGGCGTTGGAAAAAGCCGAAAAAGAAGCGTGGGAAAAAGCCCAGGCCGAAGAAGAAAAAAAGGCCGCTACGCTTAGAGCGCCGTTACGCACTCCTTCCGTGCTGACGGAAACGGAGCCGGAAATGACCAAAGCGCAGTTAGCCGCGCGCAAAAACAAACCCAACCGTTTTATGAAAGAGGCGGCCCCTCAACAACCGGCCGAACCGGAGGCACAAGCGTATTCTTATGATACGCCTGATACGCCGTCCGGCGAAATTGCGCAGGCTCAGGCGTGGGAAAACAACCCGCTGGAACCGTCCGCCGGTAACGCGGGCGGCGCGGCCCCGAACGGATTTTTCGACGACAATTTGTTGGACGATCCGTCCTTTGGCTATAACGCCACGGACCCGGCCATGATGCCGTAGCTTGACAAACTTTCCCAGGGAGATTAAAATAACTGTATGCAAAAACTAATCGCTTTTATCAAAAAACCGTATGCTGAAAAGGGGTTAATCATCGGCGCGTTTGATTCGCTGTTAAAGTTGGCCGCGCTGTTAGTGTGGGCTTATTTAACGGTTGTGCTGGGGATGTTGTTTGTGGAATCTTTATTGACCGATTACAATCCGCTGAATAAGTTGTGGTGGTTTTCGTACTGCTTTTTAATTTTCTTTGGAGCTACGTGGTTGGCGTATATTGTCTTTTTTGTACGCAACTATAACGAAGAAGAATAAGATAACGACTGTTGTTAAGTTACGTTTTGCGCACAACGGATAAGAAATCAAATTCTTATCCGTTGTCGTTTTTTAGGATAAATACTTTTCCATCCTGCTTTTTTACTTTTTGTACCGGAAAAAATAAACAAAAAATAAGCAAAAAAACTCGTCGCCCGGGTTTTGCTCCTTTCTTTTTCTGCTGTCAGAAAAAGAAAGAATAATACATCCCAGCCGCCTTCATAAAATCCTGCTTTGTACGGTGCATTTTACAAACTCGCTATGGCTCGGACAAATGAAATGCGTCCTCCGACTGAAACGGATTTTATAGACGGCGCAAAGGGGGGAAGAACAACGATGAAGATACCTTGTTTTGTACGTAATAAAGCCCGGGCGGATGCGTTATAAGCCTACAACGGAAAAGTAAAATCTTTCAAGGCGGCGCGGGCAGCTTCTCTGTCGGCGGTGAGCTGTTTGACCAAAGTGTCTAAGCCGTTAAATTTCATTTCCTCGCGCAGTTTCTGCACAAACCAAATGGTTATTTTGCGGCCGTAAATGCTTTGTTTAAAATCAAAAATGTTTACTTCCACCAACGGTAATTTGTCGTGAATGGGGTTCACCGTAGGGCGGAACCCGATGTTGCAAAACCCGTCGTAAATCCGGCGGCCTACGCGCACTTTTACGGCAAATACGCCAAGCGGCAGAATTTTGTAGATGCCCGTATCCAAATTGGCGGTGGGAAACCCTAATTTGCGCCCCAGCTGGTGGCCTTTTACGACGCGGCCCGTCAGTTCGTACGGGCGGCCCAGCAGCGCGTTTGCCAGGGCGATATCTCCCTGGGCCAGCGTTTTGCGGATAAGCGAAGAAGAAATTTTTTCTCCGTCGGTGACGGAAAATTCCGCCACTTCAAACGGAAGACCGTGTTTTTTACATTGTCCGCGCAGAAAATCGATTCCGCCCCGCCGGTCTTTGCCGAAGGCAAAGTCTGGTCCCACCAGCATGCCGCCCATATTATATTGTGTGCGTAAAATTTCAAAAAAACGTTCGGGCGACAAGTGGCGGCAGGCGGCAAAGTCAAGCGGGAGTGCGGGCGCATCCTGTTTTTTTAGCAGAAATTTTTTCTCGTCCGGCAGCGTCAGTACCGTCATTTCCGGGTGGTTGGAAAGCAGCGTTTTGGGGGGAAGGGGAAAATAAAGGGCCAGCGGTTTTAATTGGTGGCGCGCGGCCAGTATTTCCAGCTTGCCAAACAGCGCACGGTGCCCGGCGTGCAGACCGTCAAAGGTTCCCACCGTGATAAAATTTTTTGCTTTCTTCATAACGTTTCCGTTTGTACGCGTTCATACAACGCCGCGCCGATACCCTTTAGCAAATTGCCGTCGAAGGCGTTATTTACGTGATACGCGCCGATTTGTTCGCGTTTTAACGCCGTTAAATGCCCAGCGGTGCCCAATTCTTTGGCAAGCATATATCCAAGCGCACGGACGTACGTCCCACAGGAACAGCGCACCGTAAATTCAATTTGGGCCGGTGCGGTGAGTCGTATATTCAGCCATTCCACCGTCACTTCGTTATATTTGCGTTCCATTTGCGCGCCTTTACGGGCCAGTTCGTACATGCGGCTGCCGTTAACGCGTTTTGCGCTGAAAAACGGAATCGGCTGTAAAATGCGGCCGGAAAGTTTTTGCGCGGCTTTGGTTATATTCTCTTGGGTAAGAGGGGGGACGGAGACGGTGCGCAAAATGTCGCCGTAGGCGTCCCACGAATCCGTTTCTTCACCTAATTTTAACACGGCGGAGTAGACTTTTTCCAACTTTAAAAAACGGTCTTGCTGCTTGGTGGCTTGTCGGCCGACGAGTAAAATCAGCAGGCCGGTGGCCATTGGGTCCAGCGTGCCGCTGTGGCCGATTTTTTTGGTTTTTAGTTCCCGGCGGCAAATAGCGATAATGTCGTGCGAAGAAAAATCCTTCGGTTTATTGATTAACAACACGCCGCTTTTGGCGGGTTCAGTGAATGTCTTTGACGGCATTGTACACCACTTCGGCCAGCGCGTCCGCCGTTTCGTTTACGGTTTTATCCGTTACTTTAAAGCCGGCCGCGCGCGCGTGGCCGCCGCCGCCAAACGTTTGGGCGATGCGGCTTACGTCAGCGCTTCCGCGCGAGCGGAGGTTGACGGAAATTTTGTCGGCTTCTTCTTTAATAAGCGCGGAAACTTCCACACCCGGAATCATAGTGGGTTGGCTGACGATTCCTTGCGTTTGGGAGGGCGTCGCGCCGAAGGTTTCAAAATCGCGGCGGGTTAAAATAATTTGACTGTATTTGTTGTCAAAGCGCATTTCCATTTTTTCCAGCGCGCGGCCCAAGAGCTTGAGCTCTATGTAGGACTTGGTAAAATAAATAACCTGGTTAATTTTGTTTACGTCCGCACCCAGGGCCACCAACGCTGACGCCACGCGCAGCGCTTCGGCCGTGGTGTTGGAATGGACAAACCGTCCCGTATCGGTAACAAGGCCCGTATACAGGCAAGTTGCTTCGTCAGGCGTGGGAAGTAAATTTTCTTCGCCGGAGGCTTCAAATAATTGAAAGATAATTTCAGCGGTGGAAGAGGCCGCAGAGTCAATATGATTGACGTGGCCGTATGCGTCGCTTACCAGGTGATGGTCGATATTAATAAGAGTTTTTGCGGATTTTAGAACGCTTTCCAAATCGCCGCCGCGTTGCCGGTCGGAACATTCCAGGAGGAGGACTGTGTCAAAATCCGGGTGTTCGGGCAGTTGGGCGACATGAATTTTCTCCAGCCCGGGCAGGAATTTTAAATCAGCCCCGATTGCCGGCGCGGCGTAAGCGTACACCGTTTTACCCAAGCGTTCCAAAAGAGAAGTCATTGCCAACGTGCAGCCTAAGGAGTCTCCGTCCGGATTCAAATGTCCGGCGATAAAAAACTTGTTTCCGGCGCGGATGGCGTCCCACACGGCACGCAGGCTTTCTTCTCTATTTTTCATGGTCGTGTTCCTTTTCGATTACTTGAAAAATGGCTTCCACGCGCGAAGCTTTTTCGGGCGTGTCGTCGTATTCAAAGGTAAAGGACGGAATACGTTTTAAGTGCAGCCGTCCGCGCAGCTGTGCGCCGATTTCTTTGCGCAGTAAAGACAGAGCTTCCTGCGTTTTTTTGCGGTCTTCCGGGCTTCCAAACACCGAGAAAAACACTTTAGCGTTGGCCAAATCTTTCGACAGGCGCACCGCCGTAATCGTTACGAACCCGCCCAAATCGCCGTTGGCGGCCATTTTGGTGATGAGCGTATTGATTTCTTCCAAAAAAAGGGTTTCCAAACGTTTAATTCTGTCTATCATAATTTTATTATAGCATTTTGGATTTTGCACTGGCGTGGACTTGTTTTTTTTCGGCGAAATATTTATACTTTATAGAGTAGGTGTTTTTGCATTTAATCAAACAGGAGATATTACCATGAATAAGGGTTTTACCTTAATCGAATTGTTAGTAGTAGTGCTTATTATTGGTATTTTGTCGGCAGTTGCGCTGCCGCAGTATACCAAAGCGGTTGAAAAATCCCGCGCTACGGAAGCCCTCACCTTAATGGGCAACTTGGCCACTGGCGAAAAAGTGTATCAAATGAGCACCGGCAACTATACCACGGATTTGAGCTTGTTGGATGTACAGCTGCCGGGTGTTGCTGCGGCCACGACCAGCACTGTGACGACCAAAAACTTCATTTTTAATGTAGTTAAAGGCGATACGGTAGTGGTAGCCACTGCCCGCCGTGCCAACAACGGTACCGCTATCACGGGCGATAACGCTTATTACATTAATATGTATATCGCTAACGACGGTACCATCACCCGCTGGTGCAATACTGCTGCCGCCACTGCCAGTTCTACGGCCACGCCTCCTACTTCGGGCGTATCCGCACTGTGCAAATCCATTGCCAACGGTGCCGCCAACGGCTTAATCAAATAAGTTTAAAGAGTAAACACAAGAACCCCGGTTTTCGAAAAGAAGGCCGGGGTTTTTCTTGGCTTCTTTTTCTGACAGCGGAAAAAGAAACGATAATACAGCCCGGTCGCCCCCATAAAAACTTCTTTCTTACTTTTTGTATCGACAAAAAGTAAGCAAAAAGCTC
>CAYUAA010000087.1:0-5177 GCA_964442585.1 uncultured Elusimicrobium sp.
CCGCCAAGGAATACTCCACCAAACGCACCAAGGACCACGTAAAACGCTTTAACGAGCTTTACGAACAAATCCAAGGCAACCGCATTAACGAGGCATACGTTTACGATCTGGAACAGAAAGATTCCATCTTCCAACAAATGGACTACAACGTCTACTCGTCCGCGGCCAAAGAAGCCGTATTGAAGAAATATTAATTCTCTTCGTAACCGAAACGGGCTCCGGCAGGGGCCCGTTTTTTTGCGTTTTCTTACCGTTCCCTCCCCAAAGGACCTATCCCCGACTAGGCCTAAAGACCCTGTTTAAAACCGGACTCTTTTTCTATACTATTTTTATGAAAACACTTATCGCACTTCTATCCGCCATCATTTTTACGCTGCCCGCGTATGCACAAAAATTTCCCAAAGTAAACCTAACGGGCGCCATAAAGGCGTCCAATAAAGCGGCCCAAATTCCCAGTCAACTGACCAAACAAGTTTCCAGCACGGTGTTGCGCACCGGCCAGCAGCTTTCGGTCGGCCTCAGCAATACAACCGCTAAACAAATCTTAAACAGACATTACCGTTTTCAGTTGGAATCCAGCCGCGCCGCCAATCTGCTCCAACAGCTGCAAACGCCCGCTTTTGATCCGGCCCAAATCCGCCAAATCGTCGACCAAACCATCGTAAACAATACGTTGCGCACTTCGCTGTTGGAAAATTTGGATCGCGAGAATATCGCCGGTATGAAACAAGATTTATCCCAGTACTTTCAGCTTTCGGTCACGGAACCTTTTTCGCCCGCCGCCCGGGAAGCTTTCGTCGCCGATGCCGGCAGTTACCTGCAGACGCACCCGCTCAAGCCCACGTGGCGTTTGCGCGAAACGCTGCAATTTGGCGGTATGCACGATTTAAGACCCCGGCTCATGAGCGACGCAATTAAAATGACGCCGCAAGCGGCCTCAACCAAAAACGGGTTGGAACTGGAAGAAACCCAACAATTATTTTCGCTGTATGACCGCGCCGAAGATTTAAGCGGAATCATCAAGAAATATGTGGGAAAAACCACGCATACCGACCGGGAAACCGCCGCTTTTTCGCAAGCGCTTGAAGAAATGCACGCTTTGTATGCGGACCTGCTGACGCTTGCAAAAAACTCCCGTTCGGTGCAAAATACAATTAAAATTTACGAAACGTTGTTAGCGGACACGGAAGCTATTGTGGCCAAACACCACCGTCTCCCGGTATGGGACAACCCCGAAGAACGCCCGCTCGCCCAGATTTTCGACCCGCTCTTGTTTAACAACCAGAGCAATCAATTTGAGGAAATTATCCCTATTTTAAACAAACTCTATATTCTTACGGAAACGTATCCGGCCAAGAGATTCCCGGAAAACGAAGCGTTTTTCCACCTCAAAAATTTTTATGATAAACACGGCTTTTTGCCGCGTTCCGTCCACGAACGGGACTTTTTCGACGCACGCCCGCAGGAAGCCTTGATGTTCGAAACGCTGACGTACTGGACAAGACATAGCGCAAGCTTTGTGCAAAAAGTCAACGCTCTGGTAAACCCGTAACAAATTTTTCCGTCGCAAAAAGACAAAAAATTCAATAAAAAATCCCCGGTATAAAAACCGGGGATTTTATTTTGTTTAAAACGCGTTATTTATATTCCAATTTAACCAACTTATACGTTTTGGGACCGCGCGGGAGCATGGCTTCAAACGTATCGCCTTCCTTTTTGCCCAGCACGCCGTTAGCGAGCGGGGACTGCACGGAAAGGAGGCCTTTTTCCGGGTTGGCTTCCATGGAACCAACCAGCGTGTAGGTAAATTCAAAGCCCGAGTCCACATCCTGCATAGTAACGGTAGCGCCGATGCGAGCTTCGCTTTTATCTACGGTCAAATCATCGGTGATTTGGGCGTTTCTCAAGCGAGATTCCAATTCTTGAATGCGAATCAGCGTTTCGGCCTGTTTTTCTTTGGCAGCGTGATATTCGGCGTTTTCTTTCAAATCGCCCTGGGCGGCGGCTTCTCCGATTTCGTTGGAAAGCTGGGCTTTCAATTCTTTTAAATCTTTCAGCTCATTTACAAGAGCTTCGTATTTTTTGCGACTAACATAAAATGCTTCTGGCATGATATAACTCCTTAATATTTAATTTAGTGTACAATTTATGCGCTCTTATTTCAATGTTTCCGGCGGAAAAAAATTTATTATATAATCTGTACATGAAGAAATTTTTGTTTCCGTTCGTTATTTTGCTCGTCTGCTCCGCCGTACGCGCGGAAAACGACCACGTCCGAATCGCGCAGGAAAACGCGCCTGCCGTCGTGGCGGTAAACGTCGTTAAAAAAGACGGCTCCACCTTTACCGGCACGGGGTTTGTGCTGTTGCAGAACGGACTCATCGCCACCAGCCGCCACGTGTCCGACGACGCGCTGTATATGAATATTACCTTTAACAACGGGGCCGTATCGGGCGAAGCTGTCACCGTCGCGCAGGCGGACAAAGTGGATTTATCCTTGCTTAAAATACAAGCCCTTAATTTACCCACCGTCCGCCTGGCCGATTCGGACGCCGTCCTTCCCGGCCAATCCATCACGGTCATTGGCAATCCGCGCCGCCTGCAGAACACGATCAGTTCCGGCTTAATTAGCCAAGTACGCAAAAAAGCCGACGGCATTATTTGGCACCAAATCAGCGCGCCTATTTCCCCCAGCTCCAGCGGAAGCCCCGTGTTTAACGCAAACGGAGAGGTGATTTCCATCGCTTTTGCCAGTTATAAAGGAGACGGGAACCAGAATTTAAATTTCGCCGTACCCTCCAATTATTTAGCCGCCCTGGCCTCCGCCGCCGGCTACACGTTACAGCCCGCCGCGCCCAAGGAACTCCAAACGTCTTCCGAACAAACGGGCAACCCCATCGTCAACCACGTTAAAAAAGCATGGGTTATCCTCAAGCGCTTGCTGCACATAGCCAACGAATAACGTCTAAATTTACTTGAAAAACGCCTTTGAAACGGGTAGACTATAATCAAGTGCCCGTACACGTTCCCATAATTAACGCACCGGGCCCGTACGCAAACCGGAGCATTTATGAAAAAAACAGCCAAAATCGTTTTAATTGTTTGCAGTATCGCACTCGTCTTATTCTTACTGTTGCCTTTCTTGGAAACTTCTTCCCCCAAAACTTCGTCTGCCGCCGACACTGAAACAGCCAAAGCGCAGCCGCAAATTTTTACTTCCAATCCGCTGACGGAATTGGTAGGCCGTATTGCGCGTTTTTTCCGCACGCGCCAAAACGCCGAAGAAAAAGCCGGCGCCCAAGAGAACGAACGCTTTAAAACCCCGCAGGAGGGTGAGTTCTACGCCTCCGCCAAAAACGCCGCCAGCGCAACTCCCTCTTCCGTCGAATTTTCCGGCGATACGGCCGCCTATGATAACGCTTACCTGCAAAACGAAGAAGGCGACTGGGTGCTCATCCGCCAAACCTCGCCGGCGGGTTCCACGCGCGGCATGCACGAAATTAACGTCAAAGACAATGCTTACGACCGTTACGTCGCGCAGGAACGGCAAGCCCGCTTTACCCCCGTCATGCGCCAACCCGCCGCCAAAGAAGAAGTGCCCGATTCACGCATGGCGCGCATCTTTAACCCGATTAAACGCCTGTTCGGCGCAAGCGAAACGCCCTCCCGCTCCGGCACGCTGGGAGCGGACGGTTCCGATTCCCTGGCTTCCGCTCGCCGTTCGTCTTCGTCCGGCTTGGACAAGAATAAAGAAAAATCCGCCCAAACGTTTAAAACCCGGTCCGCCGGCTGGGACGGCTTTGACAACAATCCTTTTTCCACGCTTACTCCCGGCAGCGCTGAAGCCGCCCAAACTTTGGCAAATCTGCTCGACCCGACTTATGAAATTGACAGAACGGCCGAATGGCTGGCTGACTTAAGATATCCCAATGCCAAAGAAGACCCTCGCGCCGAGGAAGCCAAACAAAACTTTTTGGAACAGTTAAAACAACAAAAAGCGAATCAAACCGCCCGCGAAATGCAGGAACTGCTCGTCCGCCGCAACGGCGGCCAAGGCCCCGTAAATGTCTTACAGTTCACCCTGGGCTGCGGGGACGGTTCCGTATCTAAACAATCTTGCAGTTTCTCCGATGATGCAGACCAAACGCCGCAGCCGGATTTTACCGCTATGCAAAAAAATTACGGCCAACGCTTTTTCGAACAAACGGGCCACCCGCTCCCCCCCGGAGGAATTACGGTAATTCTTAACTCCAGCGAGCTGCCCATTTTATTATCCGAAGGGTACGATACCCCTGAAGAAGCACTCGAAGACATAGAAGAATCCAAACAAAAAGCGGCGGAGCTCTACCTTTTCATGCAAGACAACTGCCAGGACAACTGCTACTGGGTCGCCACAGGCGCGGACCAAAATTCCGATTTGGCCAACACCATTAAAGGGGTAGGCCTGACCTTTAAAGGCGATCCTTTCAACCGCTATCCCCAATATGTACAGGACTTTTTAAACGTACAGCGTCAAAGCGGAAAATCCGAGGAAGAAATCCAAGCAATCGCACAACAACTGGAGGAAAACCGCCCTCATTATGTGGCCTATCCCCAACAAGACATTCACCGCTTAGCGCACAACTCCAAGGACCTGATGAAACAGCACGGCCCGCTTGAAGAAGCCACCGTACCGTTTTTCACCCACGTACAAAACGCATACGATTTCTTCCAACGCACGAATTACCCGCACCCCATCCTCTACGGAAACGGAAGCGCAGTAAACGGCGATAAAAGCTTGGATGAACGCGCCAGCGATTTAACCGATGAACTGATCCAATACGTAAACGACGCGCAAGAAATCCGCCAAAAAGCCAAAGGCGAAATGACCGAAGAGGGGGCAAAAACAATGGCGGCTCCCGCCGTAAAGCAAATACAAGAACGGTTAAAAAACGACTTGGAACGCTTCACCCAAACCAACGACGTGGGAACCTACCAAAAATAAACACTTCGCTTGATTCGCCGGGCCCGTACAAACGGGCCCGTTTTCATTCCAAAAGACCTGTTTTCTTTCGCACCAAAAACGGGTATAATTTGTATAGACGTTTCTATACGCGCCTACACGCGCCAAACCCGATAAAATAAGGAGCCCGGTTTATGAAAAAACTGCTCGGCCTGCTGCTCATTTCTTCCGTTAT
>CAYUAA010000088.1:0-5159 GCA_964442585.1 uncultured Elusimicrobium sp.
GCAATTTTCAAAGCCGCGGACCCTGTAGTGGCCCTCAACCAAATCAGACAGGCGGCCTCGGACATTTAATTATCAGTCTTTTGCGCCAATGCAAAAGCATTATAAGGAGAGTTATACAATGGCAGTAGTTATCAGATTACAGAGAGTCGGCAAAAAAGCCCAGCCTCAGTACAGAGTCGTCGCGATTGAAAAATCTTCCGCGGTCGGCAAAGAAGCGAAAGAAGTGTTGGGCCAGTACCACCCTTGCAACCCCAATGCGGCCGAACAAGTAAAACTCAATATGCCCAGAGTGGAATATTGGATGAAAGTCGGCGCTAAACCGTCTGAAACCGTCGCCAGCTTGATTAAAAAAGCCAGCGCCAAATAAACTGCGGTGCGCGTTATGAAAGAACTCGCGACGCTGCTGTTAAAATCCCTTTCCTCCACGCCCGACAACGTGGTGGTGGAAGAGAAAGTGGAAGAAAACAAAGTTTATCTGTCCACCAAAGTGGACGCCGCCGACAAAGGTAAAGTAATTGGCAAAGACGGCTGTATTATTAAAGCCGTACGCACCGTGTTAAACGCGGCCGCCGCCAAACAAGATAAAAAAGTTACCTTAAAGTTGGAAGATTAATGAAAATAGACGTTATCACCGCTTTTGAAGAAATGATAGACAATACGCTCTCCCACAGTATTGTGGGGAGGGCGCGCAAAGCGGGGATAATCAAGTTGGCAACGTTAAGCCCCCGCGCCTTTGCGGAGGATAAACACAAAACCATCGACGACCGCCCCTACGGCGGCGGGCCCGGAATGTTAATGAAAGCCGAGCCGCTGTATCAGGCGATAAACAAGTTGCGCAAAAAAACGTCGTACGTCGTACTGACCAGTCCGCGCGGCCAAACTTTTAGCCAAGAACTGGCTAAAAAACTGGCTAAAAAACGCCACCTCATTTTTGTATGCGGACATTACGAAGGCATCGACGCGCGTATTTACCCTGAGGTGGACTTGGAAGTGTCTTTGGGCAACTTCATTTTAACGGGCGGAGAACTCGCCGCCTGCACAATGATAGACGCCATTACGCGCTTGCAGAAAGGCACTTTTAAAAAAGACGGCGTAACGGTTACGGAATCGTTCGAAGGAAACTTGCTGGAGGCCCCGCAATATACGCGCCCGGAAGTATGGCGCGGACGGAAAGTGCCGGCAGTGTTACTTAACGGAAACCACAAAGAAATTGAAGCGTGGAAACGCGAACAAGCTTTACAATTAACAAAACAGTTAAGACCCGATTTGCTTGAAACCGCCTCTCTAAAGCCAAAAAAGGTCACCAAGAAAAAAACGATTCGGAGGAAGTAAGTTTTATGAATATCAACGACATTAAACACAATCTTAAATCCAACATTCCGCAGTTCAAAGCCGGCGACACCGTGCGCGTGAAAGTAAAAGTAGTAGAAGGCGACAACGAAAGACTCCAGGCTTTTGACGGCGTAGTAATCGCCCGCCGCGGTGCTGGCATCAGCGAAACCTTCACCGTACGCAAAATTTCGTTCGGCGTAGGCGTGGAACGCATTTTCCCGCTCCACTCCCCCCGCGTGGACAGCATTGAAGTCCTCAAGATCGGCAAAGTAAGAAGAGCCAAACTCAACTACTTAACCAAACTCTCCGGTAAAGCCGCCCGCTTGCAGGAACTCAAAAAACCCGCCGCTAAAACCGCCGAAGCCGCTGCTCCGGCCGAAGCGGCCCAAGAGGCGAAATAAGTTATCCTTGGATAACTGAACTCCGATTCAACCCCGCGTATTTGTTTTACGCGGGGTTTTTGTTGTTTTAGTCGAAAAGTCCCCTTCCATTTTTTCCGCCGGCGACGCAGGTTTCTTTGCACTTCCGGGCTCCCAGCCGGCTTTCTAAACACTAAAAGGAAAAATCCAACAACGCTGTACTGACGCCGCTAAAAATCTTGCCTATATTATATAGCGAGAACGCTTATTCTCCCCCTTTTTATGCCAATAAAAATCCCCCGCCGAAAATAACCGGTAAAGGGGATTTTTTACACAAACTTCTAAATGATAAAGAGAGGAAAAACTCTAATTGCAATAAAAATCAATCACTTTTACGCGTCTTGCAGTGATATCGAGTCTTTGCTCGCGGCCTTTCCAAGCATTGCATCCGTCATAATCTATACACTGGCCCGCCGTATAGTTGCCGGTATCGCAGAAAGGACGGAACTCATTAATACCTCCCATATATCTAAAACAGCGGTCTCCCGGCTGACAAGTCTGTCCCGCCTGTACGCTGGAAGGGCATTGGTTATTTAATTCTCCCCAATCGTGCAGAGAATACCCTGAACACTGTATAATCGCGGCGTTGGCTTCCTTAATAGCGGAAGTGTAGGTCAAACCGGAGGGAGTGCCATCCCCATTATATCCAATAAGCAACATTTCTTTTGTTTTCCAGGTATGATTTTCTTCCGACGTTTCGTCCGAGGCGACGGACTCCGTACATTCGCAATAATATGGACTCATAGCCGTTTTAGCCGCCGTACAATAAGTGGGAGGACTGCCGGCGCCCTGCTTATCCCAAGAACAGGTTTTGCTGTTCCACGTAAAACGGTAACACCAACCGCCGTTTCCGTCAAAATGGAGGAAGGCCTCCCGGTTTAGAGGTTTCCTTAGGCTGATTATAAGGATGACAACAGTAAGATAAAATCCTAAGGCAGCCTTCAAAACTCCACTGTATCAAAAAAAAAAAACAAATCAACCCTCTTGCCGCGGCTTTCCAATGGACAGAACTTCCCCGTACCCAGTCGGCCGGGTAAACTGCAGTGTTTTATGCATAAGCGAACCTCAATCTATATTTACCCCAAAGACCCATATTGTTTATGGGTCCTTTTTCTCCTGTACAGGCGGCCTTTTTTTGTTAGACTAATGGTATGAAACCAATTTCCCCGCTTCGCGCTTTAACTTATGTGTTGACGCTTTCCTTGGCCATGCACCTGCCCCTGCAAGCCAATCCCATCCGCCGCGCAAAAAACTTACCGAAGGCCGCCGCCAAAACCTCCGAAGCGGCGGTGCGCAACCTGCGCCAAGCCGAATTGGCAGGGAAAGTGGCCCCCGCCGTCCAAACCGCACGCTTAAATTTGCACCGTCCGAAAACACAGCGTCTGCCGTGGGATCCCGAAACAAAAATAAAAGAATTACTAACCAACGCCCCCACTCCTTCCGCCGCACTGACACAAGTGTGGGAAATTCAAAACACGTATGGGAACCATAACCTGTTTGGACTGCTTGCCATGCGCTTCTACGTACAAAATTTTGGGTTGGTTACGCCACATTTGAACAAATTATTTAAACAAATGGCCCGGATAAACAGCCGCCCGGTGCAAAACCGTTTTATTGAACGGATGCGTTTTTTGGCCGAAAACCAGGAACTCATTTTACAACAGCTTACCGCGCACAAAATCCCGCAGGCCAATATCCGCATGCGCTATACGCAAGATGTGGAAAAACTGACGGACCAGAACTTTAACGCACAGCAATTGGTTTTATCCGTTGAACAACATATGAACCCCAACCCGGAAAAAGATTTCCCTATCCGCCACATAAACGCTCAAACCGAGCTTAAAACAACCTCCGACCAATACCCTATTTATAAATACGCGGGCCCGACGGACTTATTCCCCACCCTCTACCGTTATTTATTAAACGGTTCGCGCCGGCGCGACCCCGTCACCCTATTTTTTGACGAAGAAAACAAATCCCTCGTCCTATATAATGCCGATAAAACCCTTTGGCTGCGCATTACGCCCCACGAGTACGAAAATCCCACTAAGCTGCATATCCATTTAAACGAACAGCGCACCATATCGTTTGTGGACGCGGCGGGCAAAGAACATACCGTCCCCGTGAACATCAACTTGTCCATTCCGCTGTCTGCGCCGGAAAACATGCCGGCGGATCAAACCCTCGCCCAACGCTTTCTGTACGAAAAACTGATTCTTCATCCCGTTAAAAGTTTACAAGGCGACAATCGCGTCACCATTCAACGCCGCCCGGTGTTCTAACGGAAAAAATCCGGCGCGCACCACCTGAGAATTGCTATAATGGGTATCATGGAAAACAGCCTTTTTACTTTTGATAAAAACCAGGCCCTGTCTTTAGAAACCAGCTTTCTTATCGGCATAGATGAAGCGGGCCGCGGCCCGTTAGCGGGCCCCGTGGTGGCCTGCGCCTGTTATATTCCCCCTTCTCGCGCTACCTTGTTCCAAGACGTAAACGACAGCAAAAAACTGACTGAACACAAACGAGACCAACTTTTTGAACGCTTAACCCAGGCAGACGTTTTGTACGCCACCGGCTTTGCCACGGCGGCGGAAATCGACCGTTTAAATATCTTGCAGGCTACGTTTTTGGCCATGCGCCGGGCGGCGCAAAAATTTTTAAATATACCGGGCGCGGTGGCGTTAATCGACGGTCCACACCCCGTGGCCGGCCTTATGCTCAGACAACAGCCCATTATCGACGGGGACGCCAAATCCCTGGTGATTGCCGCGGCCAGCATTATCGCCAAAGTAACGCGTGACCGCTACATGGGCGAACTGGATAAACTTTACCCCGGGTACGGCTTTGCCGGACACAAAGGTTACGGTACCGCCAAGCACATGCAAGCGCTGCGTGAACTGGGCCCGTGCAAAGAGCACCGCCGATCGTTTGCTCCGGTGCGCAATTTGCTTACGCCCACCATTTTGCCATGAACACGACTGCCGCCGGAGCGTTGGGCGAAGAACAAGCCGCCCGCTATTTGCGGCAAAAAGGCTGGGCTATTTTGGAGCGGAATTTTTCCGCCCCGGGCGGCGAAATTGACATCATCGCCCAAGACAAAAAAACCCTGGTGTTTGTAGAGGTAAAAACACGCGCTTACAGCGCATACGGCGGCCCGCTGGCGGCCGTTACGCCCGCCAAACAAAAGAAAATCGCCCAAACGGCGACGGCGTACCTAAAAGAAAAGGGCTTAAAATTTGATAGTATTAGATTTGACGTGCTATGCGTCCTGCCGCAAGGAATAGAACACGTGCCTAACGCGTTTTTTCCGCCCAGGACGACTTTATAAGGAGGAAGTTATGACCCAACTCGCGCAGGTGAAAAAAGCAGCCGCATTTATCTTAAAAAAGACGAAAAATTTTAAACCGG
>CAYUAA010000089.1:0-5149 GCA_964442585.1 uncultured Elusimicrobium sp.
TTGCTGACTACTTTTATAGTATAGCAAAAAAAGACAGAAAAGTCAAGACCCTTTTTTCTATTTTTTCAAAAACTTGAAAAAGGGTTCTTGAAAACTTCTGTGGAAACAAAGCCTTTTTTGTTTCCTTATATATCTAGTATAGCTTATAAAAAAAGAAATGTCAAGCTTTTTTAAACATTCTTCTTAGCCATATAGATATATATAAGGATATAAAAATTGCAGCGCTGAGTCAACCCTCCAATAGAATAAACAGTAAACCCTTATCATATAGCCCATATTCAAGAAGGTTATACCCAAAAGCGCAAACTTTCTTTATTTTATTGTACCCATTTTTGTTTTTCGGTCTTCTATAACGGCAAGACGCAAAATCTATAAAAAGAATCTCATCAACTTCCACGCAAAAAGCATAAATTTGCTATCCTTTATATATGGATACGGAAACGCTGCTAAAAAACACGTCCCGCAGTCTTTATCTAAGCGCACAGGCGCTCCCGGGTGCCATGCGCCCGGCGTTTTCCGTCGCTTATTTATTGTGCCGCTACGCCGACACGATTGCCGACACCCATCTGCTGCCCGCAACACGCCGATTATATTGGATAGAACGCTTTCCTCAAATAATTCATACCCAGAACCCGCAAGAAGCCGAACAACTGGCGCGCGAAATTACCGGCGGGAGCGAAAATCCGTATGAAGAACAGCTGATTAAACATTTAATCCCATGCCTAAACCTGTTCAATCAAATACCTCCAGACCAGCAACCCATTATTGCGGAAGTGGTGCAGGCTGTATGCGAAGGAATGCGCATGGACTTGCAGACCTTCCCCACTCAGTCAGCCGCAGTACCCGTTGCTTTAAAAACGCCGGAAGAATTAGAACATTATTGCCGCTTGATGGGTGGTATGCCCGGCCTGTTTTGGAGCAAACTTATTTACCATACCCAACGGGTAACGATGCCCGCCGAACAATTTTACGAATTAGGCAAACATGTGGGAGACGCCCTGCAGATTGTAAATATTTTGCGCGATTTACCTAAAGATTTAGCCATGGGCCGCTGTTATTTTCCGCAAACGGACCTGCAAAAAGCAGGGCTGACGCCACAGGATTTACACGACTCCGCCCAATCCACCCGCTTTGAACCCGTCAAACGCAAGTGGGTTTTTTGGGGGCTTGACCGCTTGGCCAGCGCCAAAACCTACTTCCGCCAGCTATCCCGGCTGCACCCGGGGCAGCGCGCCGCAGTGGCGTGGCCTGTACTGTGGACGGCCGACACTTTATATAAAGTGTATCGGGAACCTGATTTGTTAAACTTGCAAAAGCGCGTTAAAATATCCCGCAACGTGATATATACCACTATGTTGCTCTCCCCGTTGATACTGGCCAGCAACACCGCTTTTTGCGTATGGCTCAATAAAAAAATAAACCGCTTTAATCATTAATTTAAAAGACAGGAGCATGTATGGCTGAATTTTTAACCCAAACTATTATTTTGATAAACGACCATTTTTTGGGATATATCCTAATGGCGGCACTTATTTCGGCGGGGCTATATTTTACGTTTGCTTCGCGTTTCGTCCAGTTCGTCCGCCCGAAAGAAATGTTCCGCTTAATGCTTAACGACAGCAAAAAAGAAGGAAATATTTCTTCGTTCCAAGCTTTTGCCATCAGCACGGCCTCCCGCGTCGGAACGGGTAACATCGCAGGAGTGGCCATCGCCATTACTACCGGGGGTCCGGGCGCCGTTTTTTGGATGTGGCTGATCGCCATGATCGGCGCGGCCTCGGCCTTTATTGAAAGTACGCTGGCCCAAGTATATAAAGTAAAAGAAGGAAATCACTTCCGTGGAGGCCCAGCCTACTACATGCAGCGTGCGTTGGGGGCGCGCAAGATGGGCCTGACGTTTTCCGTCATCATCACGCTGACGTTTGCGTTCGTATTTAATTCCGTACAATCCAATACGATCGCCGCCTCCCTGCAGAGCACGTTTGGCTGCATTCCCATGTGGACGGGCATTATTCTGGCAGCTTTAACGGCCATCATTATTTTCGGCGGATTGCGCCGCGTGGCCACTTTCTCCGCCTTTATTGTGCCCATATTCGCCTTGGCTTATTTTGCCATCACTCTGGCCGTCGTATTGTTTAACCTGGAGAAGTTACCTGAAGTACTGCGTATTATTTTTACGGACGCGTTCAGCCTGCGCAACGTCGCGGGCGGCGCATTAGGCGCAACAATTATGACCGGAGCGCGACGCGGCTTGTTTTCCAACGAAGCCGGTATGGGCAGCGCGCCTAACGCGGCCGCTACGGCAGACATTTCGCACCCGGCAAAACAAGGTTACGTACAAGCGTTCAGCGTATTTGTAGATACGCTAGTCATCTGCAGCTGTACAGCGTTTATCGTATTATTGACCGATTACCAAACCCTGGGAGGACAAGGGATTACGCTTACCCAACACGCTCTGACGGAGGAGTTGGGCAGCTTTGGCACTTATTTCCTGTCTTTAAGCGTATTGCTGTTTGCATTTACTTCGATTATCGGCAACTATTATTATGGACAGGCCAACGTGGAATTTTTAACCCGCAATAAAAAAGTGATGATACTCTTCCGCGCAGGCGTAAGCGGCATGGTTCTGCTGGGCGCGGTACTGCAGCTTAATCTGGTATGGAATATGGCGGACTTATTTATGACCGTGATGGCGTTAATGAACCTGTACGCCATTTTCCGCTTGCGCCGTCAGGCGTTGGCCGTACTGGCCGACTACCGCCGCCAAAAAGCCGAAGGCAAAGATCCTGAGTTTAACCCCGCGGACGTGCCCTCCGTGCATAATGCCGAAGCATGGAAAACGCATTAAAATTTGGATCTAAAAACTAATCCAAAAATTGGGTCTTGAAAATACGTCAAATACCTGTATATTATAAGTACAAAGTACTTAGGGCCAGCCCGAAAGTCCCTGGTTGCAGTTGCTGGAGGTACGGCGTACTTCCCGATTGCGCACAAACCCGGACGCGGAGCCCCCTTAGGAAAGAGGACCAAAGTCATGATAATGACAATAAAGAGCTAAACCCCCGACAAACTATGCGGGGGTTTATTTTTTGCTTTTTTAGAGGTCCCCGAACGCCAATCCGGGCACATGACTGGCAAAAAAAGGCAAGCCCCGGCGGAGCCTGCCCCAAATAATCCATTCTAACGCGCTATTTATTTTCGCGCTCTCTCTTTTTCATTTCGCGCCAAACGGCCAACGCCTCTTCGGCGGTCGCGGCTTTGGCGTGTTCGCCAAATACGTGCGGGTGACGGCGGTGAAGCTTGTCATACAAGCCCTGAATAACGTCATCAATCGTAAATTTTCCCTCTTCGGCCGCAATTTGGCTGTGCATCAATACCTGCAAAAGAACATCGCCCAGTTCCTCTTTCATATTTTCGTCATCTTTATTATTAATGGCGTCAATAAGTTCCTGGGATTCGTTTTGCAGACATTTAATTAAGCTTTCGTGCGTTTGCTTTTTATCCCACGGACAACCGTTCGGTCCGCGCAAAACGGCAAAAGTTTCCACTAAATCGGCAAAAGTATTTTTCATTGTTCCCCCTCGGAAAAAATGGTATACATGTATTATATGAAAATAAATACCGCTTTAATTCTTTTCGCTTTACTTTTTGCGCCGGGTTTGTGTCCGGCGCAGTTGACTGTCGTCCGCGTGGACGGCCAAAAAGTGTATATCGACACATCCGTTCTCAGCCGCAGCGTGGACAAAGGCGAAACGTTTAAAATTATCCTTTCGTCAGAACGGCTCGTCAACCCCAAAACGGGTAAAGATCTGGGGCCCGTTTATACGTATTCTCCCGAAGGTAAAATTACGGAAGTACAACCCCTCTACGCCGTGGGCGAACTGCCTAAAGGAACCAAGGCCTCGGTCGGGCAGGAAGCCGTTTTAAACCCACTCCAAATGCACGCGCAAAACACACAGACCCGACAAGCCGAACCAGCAGCCGCTTCCCAACGCAAAACCGTTACCTACGCGCCTGTTGAACAAGAAATCGTCAGCCTCAGCGCGGCCTCCGTTACGGAGCCCGAGGCGCAGAACATTGTTACGCTTTCCAAAAAAGGCCAGGTTACCGTATGGACGCCAAACGGCGAACAGTTAAACCAAAATCTTGCATTCCAACTGCCTGCCGGAAAAACGCCGCTGACGCTTTCCGCCGTCCCCGCGCAAAACACCCAAACGGCGGATATTTTTGTAACGGTGTATGACAATTCCCGCCAAAAGATTTCCACTTTGGTGCTTACCAATCAAAACGGCGAGCTTGCCCACACCCATACGCTGCCTTATTTTGTAAAAGAGCTGGGCTGCGCTCCGGATAAAACACTGTGGGCGCAAAAACCGTTTATATCAGGCGCCAAACCCGGTAACGCACGCCAATTAACGCACCAAAACGGTAAATTTGCGTTAACCGACAAGACGCTCCCCACCCAGCACAACTGGCTCAGCGGCGTAAATAAAACAGACGCCGGCCTGGTGTTCACCGCGCCCGGCGGCGCCATACACCTAACTTTGCCCAACGGTAAAAAAGCCGAAAGCAAGAGTCTGTTCGCGGGAGCTCCAAATCGTGTAAAATATAAGCAAGAGATTTTAAAATTCTACCCTTCCGTACAAGTATTCGGGCCGGCGGACAAATGCGTGTATGCCGCCGCGGAAAACACTGCCAAACTCGGCCTATTGGCCGACACTTTCGGCCAATACCAAAGCGGAAAAATACATTTTATGTCTTTTGAAAAAGGCCGTTTGAACATAACGGACACCGTGCCGACGGACGGATTTATTTACGACACCGCGTGCTCCGCACGCGCCGTATTGGCCGCCGAAGTACTGCCGGACGGAACGAGCAGCATTGTGGAAATTTTTAAATAATAGGAGAATTACCGTGCAACAAACCAATGAAAAAATTAACGTGCTGGACAAAGGCTTCGTGCGCCTGGTGGACTTTATGGGCGGCGACCAACGCGCCGTGCAATCGGCCCGCGTATCGTTCGGGGCCGTGTCCAAAGGGGAAGAACAAGATAAACGCCTGATTAAATACCTTATGCAGCACGCGCATCATACGCCTTTTGAACATTGTTATTTTCAGTTCCACATTTGCTGCCCGATTTTTGTGGCGC
>CAYUAA010000090.1:0-5110 GCA_964442585.1 uncultured Elusimicrobium sp.
TTTCCGTCCACCAGCGGGAGGTGGTGCTGCCGGTAAAGCGCGCGCCGTTTTCGTGTGAGGCGTCGTCGTCATATCCCATCCAGGCGGCGGCCGCGGTGTGAGGCGTCATGCCCACAAACCACATATCGCGGTGGCTTTGGGTGGTGCCCGTTTTGCCCGCGATGTTGCGCCCTAAGCGTGCGGCGTACGCGCCGCTTCCGCGCTGGGTAACGCCTTTCATCATGTTGATTAGCAGGTAGGAATTTTGCGGCGTAAACTCGGCCGATTCCAGCGGAATATGCTGTTCCAAAATGCGGCCGTTGGCGTCCTCCACGCGGTCGATATAGTAGTTATCCGTATGAATGCCGCCGTTGGCAAAGGTGGATAAAGCCGCCAAGTGTTCGTCCATCGCCACCACGCTTACGCCCAAGGCCAGGGCGGGAACGCGCGGGAGGGCGGCTGTCAGGCCCGCTTTGCGCGCAACGCGCACCACATTGGGGACGCCTACGGCGTCGATTAAATTTACAGCCACCAGGTTTTTGGATTTTTCAAGCGCTTTTCTAAGTGTAATCCAACCTTCATTGCGGCCGCCGTAGTTCTGCGGCACCCAAACGTTAAACTCTTTGCTAGCGATGAAGTTTTGTTTGGCCAGGTCGAGCGAGTAAAGGTCGGAATTTTCGTCGAACGTGCGCCAGTTGCGGCCATCGTAATAGAACATGGTGGGCAAATCTTTCACCAAGGTGGCGGGGGTATAGCCTTTTTGTAGGGCGGCCATCCATACGTACGGTTTAAAAGAAGAGCCTGGTTGGCGTTTGGCCTGCGTGGCGCGGTTGAATTTGCTTTCGTCAAAGCCGCGGCCGCCCACCATTACGCGCACGGCGCCGGTTTTTACGTCGCGCACCATAAACGCGCCTTGAAGACGGGGATACTCCGCTTTGGGTTCTTTGGCGGCGGAGTTTTCTTCGTCCGTGTTTGCGGCGGCGTCGGCTTCGGAATCGTTGGGGTCGATTTCAATGCCCAGCCCTTTGGCCACTTGCTCGTCGTACTCCTGGAGTTTTTGGTTCATTATTTTTTCAGCCAGGGCTTGTTGTTCAATGTCGATGGTGGTGTAAATGTTAAGGCCCGCTTTCCACAGTACGTCCATGCCGTATTTCGGTTCCAGCGCGCGGCGGATGTGTTCAATAAAGTATTGGCCCGGTTTATCTTCCGGGGCGGGTTGTTTTTCCGGCAGGGTTTCGGCCTTGGCTTTATCCAGTTCTTCTTTGGAAATATAGCCTTGCTGGTGCATGACGTCCAGTACCAGGTTTCGGCGTTGGCGCGCCAGCTGCGGGTTGGCGAACGGGTTGTAACGCCCCGGTGCGGGAATCAAGCCCACCAGCAGAGCGGCTTCACCGGTGGTCAGTTCGGAAAGTTCTTTATCAAAGTATTTTTTTGCAGCCGCTTTTACGCCGTATGCGCCGCTGCCCAGGTAAATTTCGTTTAAGTACAGCTGTAAAATTTCGGGCTTGCTGAATTGGTGTTCAATTTGAATGGACAAAATAATCTCGCGTATTTTGCGGATGAGTTTTTTCTCCTGCGTTAAAAATACGCCGCGCGAAAGCTGTTGGGTAAGCGTGGAGGCGCCTTGTTTGGCGCGGCCGCTGATGAGGTCGTGCAGGAGGGCGCGGATAATACCGCGAATAGAGAAACCGGCGTGTTTAAAGAAGTCTCGGTCTTCCATGGCCACCACGGCGTTTTGCAGGTCCACCGGGATATCTTCTAGCGGTACCATGCTGCGTTTTTCGATGGAAAATTCGTGAATCAGCGTATTGTTGCGGTCGAATACTTTGGTGGTCAACGAGGGGGTATATTCTTCCATTTCATACACCGGGGGCAGGCCGGAAAAAATGTAACGCATAAATACGGCGCACAAAATAATAAACACAAACAGCCCCGCCAGCGCGGAGAAAATAAAAGGTTTGGACGTTACGATTTTTTTTAGTTTCCGTACCATATTCTTAAATTATATCAAAAATACCGCAGGCATAACGGCGGGGGTGCGCTCTTACCCTTTTGTATAGTAAAAAGCATTCAAACTATAGTAAAATAATAAGGTAGTATGCTAAGGGGTTTGTTATGGTAAAAAAAGAAAAAAAGGATCAGACCTGTGCCGCCTGCGAAAGCTGCAGCGGATCGGGCGCCGCAGCTACCTGCGCTTGCCAGTCCTGCCCAAAAAAGAAAGATTTGGAACGCATTAAACAACACGGAATAGATGGTTACGATGTGGTGGCGCTGGTTAATCCCAAAACTTTGGTGGTTACGACGCTGAGCAACGTATCGGGCAATTTGTCTGGCGAAGATTTAAAAGGCGGGCGCGAGGTGCACCTGCAAGCGTTGGAAGCTGCTTTGAAAGACGGCGTGCACCATTATGAATGGAGCATTGAAAAAGAACACCGGCGTCTATATTACCAAACAACCTTTGTCACGCTGGGCGGCCCGGCGGGTGATGTAAAACGCGTACTGGCCTTGGTGCGGGATATTTCGGACTGGGGCGCGCTGGGTGGAGAAGTGCTGAAAGATTGGTCCTCCCCGCGTACGTTTTCGCAAATTTTACTGGCCGCCCGCGAAACAGAGAAGAAAGCCATTTCAAAAGCGTTGCATGACGAAATCGGCTCGACGGCTGTGATCTTGCCCGCTCTTTTGGGTATTATCAAAGCCAGCGTAAAAAAAGGCGATCAAAAGCAGGCTTTGCTCGATATCGCCAAGCTGGACGCCCAGATTAAAGAAAGTATCGAACGCGTAAAAAACATTGTGGTTTCTTTGCGTCCGCCGAGTTTGGAAAACGACGGCGCGCTGGGCGGCGCAATTCGCGACATGCTGGAAAATGTCAGCGCGCTTGTTCACATCCCGCACAAGTTTGATTATAAGCCCATTACCGGGGAAAGCGGCGTGTCGGACAGTGTAAAAATTTTACTTTACCGCATAGTGCAGGAAGCGCTTAACAACATCGTGAAGCACGCAAACGCTAAACACATTTACGTGCTGTTGGAGCGCGAGAACGACGAAGTCCGCCTGGTGGTAGAGGATGACGGGGTGGGCTTTAAGCCTTCCAAACAGCGTTCCATCCGCCACGTAGGTCTTTTGGCTATGAAAGACAGCGTGGAACTGTTGGGAGGAACGATTGCCATTAAAAGCGCGCTGGGCAAGGGTACCCGTATTTCGGTGTGCTGCCCGAGTGTGGTTTATGGGGGGAAAGAATAAACATGAAGAAAAAAATCGTATTGGCGGACGACCACGCCATCGTAAGAAACGGCGTTCGCGCCGTGTTGGAAACCTTGGGCAAAGATTTGGAAATCGTGGCCGAATTGTCCAACGGTAAAGACTTGGTGGACTTTGCCCAAAACAACGAAGCCGACGTCTATGTGGTGGATATTTCCATGCCGGTGCTTAACGGCATTGAAGCCGTGGAGCGCATGGTAAAAAACAAACCGGATACGAAGGTTGTTATGCTCAGCATGTATGATGACCGCGTGTCGGTGGAAAAATCGCTCAAAGCGGGTGCAAAAGGGTATATTGTAAAAGTGTCCGCGGCCGATGAGATCGTAGACGCGGTGGAAGAAGTGGCCAACGGACGGTTTTATTTGTGCAGCAAAGTGTCCAAATACATTGTGCAGGGGTTTTTAGGCAAAACCGCTTCGCGCAAACGCGATGCCACCGGTCTTACTCCCAAAGAAAAAGAAGTGTTGCAGCTCATCGCCGAAGGGTACAGCAGCAAGCAAATTGCCAAAACGTTTAACTTGTCGCTCAATACCATTCACGTGCACCGCAATAACATTATGAAAAAACTCGGCATCCACAAACAGGCCGAACTGGTGCGCTACGCCATTAAAGAAGGCATCGCACAGCTGTAATTATAATAAAGGAATCTTATGCGTATTATTGCTGGAACCGCCCGCGGGCGGAGGATTTTTTCCGTATCTAAAAATTTACCGGTAAAGCCGATTTCGGACCGTATCAAACAGTCTTTGTTTGATATTTTGCGCCCGCGCATTACCGGGGCCATTATGTTGGATTTATTTGCCGGAACGGGCAACGTGTCTTTGGAGGCGTTGTCGCGCGGGGCGCTTAAAACCGTGATGGTAGACCGTGAACCCGCGTGTATTAAAAACATTCACCGCAACTTGGAACACTTGGGCTTTGCAGACCGCGCCAAGGTGTTGCGCGGCGACGTGTTAAAACCGCTGGACTGGCTGATGCCTTATAGCGACAACGAAGGATACGATATTATTTTTATGGGTCCGCCTTACCGCGATATTAACAATAAAATGCTCTCGTTTTCGCAGCCTGCTTTGCAGAACGTGGCCGATTCGCGGTTGCTTGCGCCTAACGGGATTATCGTCCTGCAGAACCACAAGACGGAAGAATTTACCGTCCCCGCTTCGCTGGAAGTTTACCGCGTGGAAAAATACGGCGACACGTTGGTGCACTTTATGCGCGCCGCCCAAACAACCGAAAAGGACGCCCCCCATGTATAGCGACGTGTACGAACTGAATTATTCCAAAATTAAAACGTACATGGAGTGTCCGCTTTTATATAAGTATAAGTATATGGAAAACAAACGGGAGGGGTTGGTTCCGGCGTCTTCGTTGGGTGTATCCATTCACCGTGCGTTGGAAGAATACCACCGCAATTCCAACGATCCTTCCGAGCTTTTGGCGTATTACGACGACTGCTGGCTGGGCGCGGGATATTCGTCCGCGGGCGAGCAGATGGAATGGTATTTGAAAGGCAAAAAAATGCTGGAAACGTACGCCGAGCGCGAATACGAACGCAAAACGACGGTGGACAGCACCGAACGTGAATTTATCTTTCAAGAAGGACAGTGGACGTTGCGCGGCAAGATCGACCGCATCGACAAGCATCCGGACGGAACTTGGGAAGTAATCGACTATAAAACCGGAACGGATGTGGATTTGTCTTTGGCGGTGACGGACTCTTTGCAAATGGGCATTTACGCCGTGGGTGCACGCCGTGCGTGGAATTTGCAAAAGGGCAAAGCGTCTTTTTATTTTGTGGCGTTTGACAAAACCGTCAGCGCGCCGTTTGAAGCGTTTGACGAAAAGAAAATTTTAGATACGTTTATTGGTATCG